>NZ_JAMQHN010000125.1 GCF_025993755.1 Thermomonas sp.
CAGCGCCGCCGTCAGCGTCGTCTTGCCGTGGTCCACGTGACCGATCGTGCCCACGTTCACGTGGGGCTTGGTGCGCTCGAACTTACCCTTTGCCATGATCTGAATCCTCTTGAACTTGGATTGTGCTTTTCCTGGAAAGTGCGGCCACGGATGGCCGCTTCTTGATCTTCGCGCCCATGGATGGGCGCATTGAGCCTTACGCCTTCTTGATGACCTGCTCGGCGATGTTGTTCGGCGCTTCCTCGTAGTGGTCGAACTCCATCGAGAAGGTCGCGCGGCCCTGCGACATCGAACGCAGCGAGGTCGCGTAGCCGAACATTTCGCCCAACGGGATCATCGCGTTGATGATCTTGCCGGACGGGCTGTCGTCCTGACCCTGCAGCACGCCGCGGCGACGGCTGACGTCGCCCATCACGTCGCCCAGGTAGTCCTCCGGGCTGACGATCTCGACCTTCATGATCGGCTCCAGCAGGACCGGGTCGGCCTTGCGGAAACCTTCCTTGAACGCCATCGAGGCGGCCAGCTTGAACGCCATTTCCGACGAGTCGACGTCGTGGTAGGAACCGAACACCAGCTTGACCTTCAGACCCACCACCGGATAGCCGGCCAGCGGACCGCTGGTGATGGCTTCGCGCATGCCCTTCTCGACCGCCGGGATGAATTCCTTCGGGATCACGCCGCCGGTGATCTCGTTGATGAACAGGAAGTCGTTCTTGACGTCCGGATTCGCCTTGTCCTCGTCGGTCATCGGCGACAGCTCGATCACCACGTGGCCGTACTGGCCCTTGCCGCCCGACTGCTTGGCGTGTTTGTAGTCGCTCTTGACGTCGGATTTGCGGATGGTTTCACGGTAGGCCACCTGCGGCTTGCCGACGTTGGCCTCGACGCCGAACTCGCGCTTCATGCGGTCGACGATGATGTCCAGGTGCAGCTCGCCCATGCCGGCGATGATGGTCTGTCCGGACTCCTCGTCGGTGCGCACGCGGAAGGACGGATCCTCCTGCGCCAGACGGCTCAGGGCGTTGCCCATCTTTTCCTGGTCGGACTTGGTCTTCGGCTCGACCGCCATCGAGATCACCGGCTCCGGGAAGCTCATGCGTTCCAGCACGATCGGGTTGTCGATGTCGCACAGGGTGTCGCCGGTCGTGACGTCCTTCAGGCCCACCGCGGCGCCGATGTCGCCGGCCAGCACTTCCTTGATCTCGTTGCGGTTGTTGGAATGCATCTGCAGCAGGCGGCCGATGCGCTCCTTCTTGCCCTTGACCGAATTCAGCACCTGGTCGCCGGCGTTGAGCATGCCGGAATAGACGCGGAAGAAGGTCAGCGAGCCGACGAACGGGTCGGTCATGATCTTGAACGCCAGCGCCGAGAACGGCTCCTTGTCGCTGGAATGACGCTCCAGTTCCTTGGTCTCGTCGTCGACGTCCACGCCCTTGATCGCCGGCACGTCGGTCGGCGCCGGCAGCAGGCTGACCACGCCGTCGAGCATGGCCTGCACGCCCTTGTTCTTGAACGCGCTGCCGCAGAACATCGGCACGATTTCGGTCTTCAGGGTGCGCTCGCGCAGCCCCTCGTAGATCTCGTCCTCGGACAGGTCGCCCTCGTTGAGGTACTTGTCCATCAGCGCTTCGTTGGCTTCCGCCGCCGACTCGACCATGAACGAGCGCGCTTCCTCGGCCTGCGCCTGCAGGTGCTCCGGGATGTCGTAGTAGTTGAAGGTCAGGCCCTGGGTGGCCGGGTCCCAGTGGATCGCCTTCATCTTGACCAGGTCGACCACGCCGTCGAAGTTGTCCTCGGCGCCCACCGGGATCTGCATCGGCACCGGGGCGGCGCCCAGGCGCGACTTCAGCTGGTCGCGAACCTTGAAGAAGTTCGCGCCGGTGCGGTCCATCTTGTTGACGAACGCGATGCGCGGCACGTGGTACTTGTTGGCCTGGCGCCACACGGTCTCCGACTGCGGCTGCACGCCGCCGACCGCGCACAGCACGAACACCGCGCCGTCGAGCACGCGCAGCGAACGCTCGACTTCGATGGTGAAGTCGACGTGCCCGGGGGTGTCGATGATGTTGAAGCGGTACTCCGGCAGGGTCTTGTCCATGCCGTGCCAGAACGCGGTGGTCGCCGCCGACTGGATGGTGATGCCGCGCTCCTGCTCCTGCTCCATCCAGTCCATGGTGGCGGCACCGTCGTGCACCTCGCCGATCTTGTGGCTCTTGCCGGTGTAGAACAGGATGCGCTCGGACGTGGTGGTCTTGCCGGCATCGATGTGGGCCATGATGCCGAAGTTGCGGTAGCGCTCGATGGGAGTGGTACGGGCCACGGAAGCCTCTCAATTTTTTCGGATTTCGGAATGGCCGAAGGCCGCCTGTCGGCGGCTTTCGGGGCGCCTCGCGAACGAGGCGCCAGATGGCAGGCGAAGATGCCTGCGCGGTCGCCGCGCGGATTACCAGCGGTAGTGGGCGAATGCCTTGTTGGCGTCGGCCATGCGGTGGGTTTCCTCGCGCTTCTTGATCGCGCCGCCGCGGTTCTCGGAGGCGTCCATCAATTCACCGGCGAGCTTGCGCGGCATGCTGTTCTCGCCGCGCTTGCGCGCCGCGTCGATCAGCCAGCGCATCGCCAGCGCCATGCGGCGGGAGGAACGCACCTCGACCGGCACCTGGTAGGTCGCGCCGCCGACGCGGCGGGACTTGACCTCGACCGCCGGCGACACGTTGCCGAGGGCCTTTTCGACCAGCTCGAGCGGATTGGGATTCTTCTCGCCGATGACATCCATCGCGCCGTACACGATCTTCTCGGCGATCGACTTCTTGCCGCTCTTCATCACCATGTTGATGAAGCGGGCGATGGTCTCACTGCCGTGCTTGGGGTCCGGCAGCACCGAACGCTGCGGAGTATTGCCTTTACGGGACATGGGAATTTCCCTGAATCGAATGCTGTGGGGAAGTGCGGCCATCGGCCGCGCTTGCTGTTCTTGTCAGGCCGGCCGACAACCGGCCCGGCGCATCAGCCCTTCGGGCGCTTGGCGCCGTACTTGGAACGCGACTGCTTGCGCTTGGCGACACCGGCGGCGTCGAGCGAACCACGCACGGTGTGGTAGCGCACGCCCGGCAGGTCCTTGACGCGACCGCCGCGGATCAGCACCACGCTGTGCTCCTGCAGGTTGTGGCCTTCGCCGCCGATGTACGAGATGACCTCGTAGCCGTTGGTCAGGCGCACCTTGGCGACCTTGCGAAGCGCCGAGTTCGGCTTCTTCGGGGTGGTCGTGTAGACGCGAGTGCACACGCCGCGACGCTGCGGGCAGTTGGCCAGCGCGGGCGAATTGCTCTTGTAGGTTTCCGGGCTGCGCGACTTGCGCACCAGCTGGTTGATCGTTGCCATTTGGGGGCTCTGTTGGCGGGTCTTCGACCCATTCGGACACAAGGCCGCCCGATTGCGGATGCAATTCGGACGGCCAGACGTAAAAGTATAACCTGCGCTCGATCCTTCGATCAAACGAGGTTATACATTGGCATCCGGCCTGCCTTGTAGGCCGTCCGGCTGCCGCCTGCGATCCCGCCTGTCCTTAGGCCCAATACGAGGCGCTCCCTGCGACCTCATTTGGTGATCTGGATGGCTTCGGGCCTTGACAGCCCGCCCATCGAATAGCCGTGCATCATACGCGATGCGAAACCACTTTGCCACCAGTCAGGGGCTTGGATCCGGGAAAATTCGATGATAGCATTGCTATCATCCGACTTCCGGGAGCACCCTTATGTCCAATTTGCTGGTACGCAATGTCGACGACATGATCGTCCGTGCGCTGAAGGAGCGCGCCGCGCGCCACGGGCGCAGCGCGGAAGCCGAACACCGCGCTCTGCTCATCGACGCACTGCTCAAGCCACGCCAGCGAACGCTGGCCGAAGTGCTGGCCTCCATGCCGCCGGTCGGTCGGGACGAGGATTTCGCACGACAAGACGCGGACGAGGCCATGCGTGTATTTGATTGACACAAACGTCATCAGCGAGGCACGCAAGGGCACGAAAGCCAATGCGGGCGTCATCGCCTTCTTCAGGCGTTGCATCGAACGGAACGAACGGGTGTACCTGTCGGCCATCACCATCGGCGAACTGCGGCGCGGTGTGGTTCTGATTCGCCACCGGGGCGACGACGCGCAGGCGGACTTGCTCGAAGCCTGGTTGAACGAAGTCGTTCGCAACTACCGCGATTGCATCCTGTCGTTCGATCACGACACGGCGCAGGCATGGGGCCGGTTGCGCGTGCCGCACCACGAACACCCGCTGGACAAGCAGATCGCGGCCACCGCCCTGATGCACGACCTGACCTTGGTGACCCGCAATACCGGCGACTTCGCGCAGATCGGCGTGCGGTTGTTGAATCCGTTTGCAGATGGGTGATCGGTTCAAATACGTGAATCCGCTTGCTTAATTGCCCGACGAATCCTGCGGCCACAAAACTTAAGATGGCGAACACCTATTGGAGCTTGGGATGCAAACACCATATTTCATCAAGAACGATGACGAACTGAAAAGGCTCCATCTACAAGGCAAAGCAACTGGCAACGGGTTTATCTACAACGACTATTCGGGGAACATTCCTTCAGGCGCTCTGGGAAACGTACTCCATCGCGCTGATTGCAGAAACATCTCCAAATCAAACACTAAATACCCAAAGGTGTTCTTTGATCGCTTGGATGAGGCGGCTCAGTGGATCACCAGAGAACGTGGTGCCGAAGGTGAACGCTGGCGCCGATGCGAATGCTGCCGATCCGAACGTGTGAACAGTGGAAAGGTTCAACTCAATACAACACCGCCCAAATCTACGAGGAAAGCTACTGCATTATCAGAGCCACGCCATGAGCCGACACGGCACCATGACCATCCGTCGTTTACAGAAGGCAAAGTTGAAGACTTCCTACTACCTTGGCTGGAAGCACAAGGATATTCCGTGCAAAAGCGCGTTCGCACAAGCAACGGAATCATCGATATGGTGGCCAGAAATAGCGAAATCGAGTGGATCATCGAAGCGAAAGGAGAGGACAAGGGCGGATTTGGCACGGCCGAAATGAACTTTCGTATTGGCGTCACGCAAATCTGCTCGCGCAAAGTCGACCGACCGAATTGCAGGCTAGCTTTGGCCATTCCCATGACCCCCCACTTCAAGCGCCTGCTGTTGAAGCATCAGGATTTTACGGTGTTTGAACGCATGGACATTTGGCTGTTTGTGGCGACCGCCGAAGGCAAAATTACCTTGGTGCAGCCTCATCAAGTCCAACAATTTGTAGATCACCTCAGCGACGGGGCAAGCTCAACCCCATAACAACTCCAAAAAAGAAAGGCGCCTTGCGGCGCCCTTCTTCCTTCATCGAGCCATGTGAAACGTTTTACTCCGCGACCTCGTTCGAGGTGGCTCCCGCCGCCGGCTCGCCGGCCAGGGTGGCCAGTTCGGCCTCGGTCAGGCCGCTGGCGGCGCGACGGCGCTGGTTGTGGTACGCCAGACCAGTGCCGGCCGGGATCAAGCGGCCGACGATCACGTTCTCCTTCAGCCCGCGCAGGTTGTCGCGGGTGCCGCGCACCGCCGCTTCGGTCAGCACGCGGGTGGTTTCCTGGAACGAGGCCGAGGAGATGAAGGATTCGGTCGCCAGCGAGGCCTTGGTGATGCCCAGCAGGACCGGATCGAACTTCGCCTGGATTTCGCCGCGCTTCTCCAGCCGCTCGTTTTCCTCGATCGCGCGCTGGCGCTCGACCTGCTCGCCGTTGAGGAACTTCGAATCGCCCTGATCGGTGATTTCGACCTTGCGCAGCATCTGGCGGATGATCACCTCGATGTGCTTGTCGTTGATCTTTACGCCCTGCAGGCGATAGACGTCCTGGATTTCCTTGACCAGGTAGGCGGCCAGTTCCTCGACGCCCTTCAGGCGCAGGATGTCCTGCGGGCTGGGCTCGCCGTCGACGACGGTTTCGCCCTTGCCCACGTGTTCGCCTTCGAACACGATGATCTGGCGATACTTCGGAATCAGCTCCTCGTGCTCCTGGCCGTCGGCGTCGCGGATGATCAGGCGCTGCTTGCCCTTGGTGTCCTTGCCGAAGCTGACCAGGCCCGAGGTCTCGGCGAGAACCGCCGGATCCTTGGGCTTGCGTGCCTCGAACAGGTCGGCCACGCGCGGCAGACCGCCGGTGATGTCGCGAGTCTTCGACGCTTCCTGCGGAATCTTGGCGATCACGTCGCCCACGCCCACCTCGGCGCCATCCTGCAGGTTCACCACCGAACGCGGCGGCAGCAGGTACTGGGCCGGCAGATCGGTGCCGGGGATGCTCAGGTCCTTGCCGTTCTTGTCGACGATCCGCACCAGCGGCCGCAGGTCCTTGCCCTGGCTGCCGCGGCGCTTGGGATCGGTGATCTCGCGCGAAGCCAGACCGGTCAGTTCGTCGATCTTCTCGATCACGGTCACGCCATCGACGAAATCGATGAAGCGCACGAAACCGGCCACTTCCGACACGATCGGATGGTTGTGCGGATCCCAGTGGGCGACGGTCTGTCCGGCCTTCACCGGCGAGCCGTCCTCGGCCTGGATCGAGGCGCCGTAAGGCAGCTTGTAGCGCTCGCGCTCGCGGCCGAAGTTGTCGAGCACCGACAGTTCGCCGGAGCGCGACACCGCGACCAGGTGGCCGCCGGCGTTCTTGACGAACTTGAGGTTGTTGAACTTCACCGAACCGGTGGTCTTCACCGTCACGTTGTCGACCGCCGCCGCACGCGAGGCCGCGCCGCCGATGTGGAAGGTCCGCATCGTCAGCTGGGTACCGGGCTCGCCGATCGACTGCGCGGCGACCACGCCCACGGCTTCACCGTGGTTGACCAAGTGGCCGCGGCCGAGGTCACGGCCGTAGCAGCGCGCGCAGACGCCGAACGGCGCTTCGCAGGTGATGGTGCTGCGCACCTTGATCGCCTGGACGCCGGCCTCTTCCAGCCGCTGCGCCCACTGCTCGTCGATCAGGGTGTTGCGGGTGACGAACGGATCCTCGTCGTTGCCTGGCAGGTACACGTCTTCGGCCACCACGCGGCCGAGCACGCGATCCTTCAGCGGCTCGACCACGTCGCCGCCTTCCACGATCGGGGTCATGGTCAGGCCGGCCAGCGTTTCGCAGTCGGTCTGGGTGATCACCACGTCCTGCGCCACGTCGACCAGACGACGGGTCAGGTAGCCGGAGTTGGCGGTCTTCAGCGCGGTATCCGCCAGACCCTTTCGGGCGCCGTGGGTCGAGATGAAGTACTGCTGGACGTTCAGGCCCTCGCGGAAGTTCGAGGTGATCGGGGTTTCGATGATCGAGCCGTCCGGCTTGGCCATCAGGCCGCGCATGCCGGCCAGCTGGCGGATCTGCGCCTGCGAACCGCGAGCGCCGGAGTCGGCCATGATGTAGATCGAGTTCATCGACTTCTGGTCTATGGTCTCGCCCTTGGCATTGACCACCTTCTCGGTGCCGATGGTGTCCATCATCGCCTTGGCCACGCGCTCGTTGGTGCGCGACCAGATGTCGACCACCTTGTTGTAGCGCTCGCCGGCCGTCACCAGGCCGCTCTGGTACTGCTGCTGGATTTCCAGCACTTCGGCCTCGGCCTCATCGAGGATGCCCTTCTTTTCCAGCGGGATGGTCATGTCGTCGATGCCGATCGACACGCCGGCGCGGGTGGCGTAGGCGAAGCCGGTGTACATCAGCTTGTCGGCGAACACCACGGTGTCCTTCAGGCCGAGACGACGGTAGCAGCTGTTGATCAGGCGGCTGATGTTCTTCTTGGTCAGCTCGGTGTTGGCCAGCGCGAACGGCAGGCCATCCGGCAGGATCTCGCGCAGGATCGCGCGACCGACCGTGGTGTCGACGATCGAGGTCTGCTGGCTGCGGCTGCCGTCCTCGGCGATCACGACTTCGCTGATGCGCACCTTGCACCTGGCGTGCAGCTGCACCACGCGGTTGTCGTAGGCGCGCTTCACCTCGGCGATGTTGGCGAACACCATGCCCTCGCCCGCCTTGTTCTCCAGCGCGCGGGTCATGTAGTACAGGCCCAGCACCACGTCCTGCGACGGCACGATGATCGGCTCGCCGTTGGCCGGCGACAGGATGTTGTTGGACGCCATCATCAGCGCGCGCGCTTCCAGCTGGGCTTCCAGCGACAGCGGCACGTGCACGGCCATCTGGTCGCCGTCGAAGTCGGCGTTGAACGCGGTGCAGACCAGCGGGTGCAGCTGGATCGCCTTGCCCTCGATCAACACCGGCTCAAACGCCTGGATGCCGAGGCGGTGCAGGGTCGGGGCGCGGTTGAGCAGCACCGGGTGCTCGCGGATGACTTCTTCCAGGATGTCCCAGACTTCCGCCTCTTCACGCTCGACCAGCTTCTTGGCCGCCTTGATGGTGGTCGCCAGACCGCGGCTCTGCAGCTTGGCGAAGATGAAGGGCTTGAACAGCTCCAACGCCATCTTCTTCGGCAGGCCGCATTGGTGCAGCTTCAGGTAGGGGCCGACCACGATCACCGAACGGCCGGAGTAGTCCACGCGCTTGCCGAGCAGGTTCTGGCGGAAGCGGCCCTGCTTGCCCTTGATCATGTCGGCCAGCGACTTCAGCGGGCGCTTGTTGGTGCCGGTGATGGCGCGGCCACGGCGGCCGTTGTCCATCAGCGCGTCCACCGACTCCTGCAGCATGCGCTTCTCGTTGCGCACGATGATGTCGGGCGCATTGAGTTCGAGCAGGCGACGCAGGCGGTTGTTGCGGTTGATGACGCGGCGATACAGGTCATTGAGATCGGAGGTCGCGAAGCGGCCGCCGTCCAGCGGAACCAGCGGGCGCAGGTCCGGCGGCAGCACCGGCAGCACGGTCATCACCATCCATTCCGGACGGTTGCCGGATTCGATGAAGGCCTCGACCAGCTTGATCCGCTTGGTCAGGCGCTTGAGCTTGGTCTCGCTGCCGGTGGAGGCGATGTCCTCCTTGAGCTGGACCAGTTCGCTCTGCAGGTCGATCGTGCGCAGCAGGTCGTAGACCGCCTCGGCGCCCATCGCGGCGTCGAAGTCGTCGCCGTGCTCGGTGCGCGCCTGCATGTACTCCTCTTCGGTCAGCAGGCTGCCGCGCTCCAGCGGGGTCAGGCCCGGCTCGGTGACGACGTAGGCCTCGAAGTAGAGGATGCGCTCGATCGCGCGCAGGGTCATGTCCAGCATCAGGCCGATGCGCGAGGGCAGCGACTTGAGGAACCAGATGTGCGCAACCGGCGAGGCCAGGTCGATGTGGCCCATGCGCTCGCGGCGCACCTTGGCCAGCGTCACTTCGGTGCCGCACTTCTCGCAGACAACGCCGCGGTGCTTCATGCGCTTGTACTTGCCGCACAGGCACTCGTAGTCCTTGATCGGGCCGAAGATGGCGGCGCAGAACAGGCCGTCGCGCTCCGGCTTGAAGGTGCGGTAGTTGATCGTTTCCGGCTTCTTGACTTCGCCGTAGGACCACGACCGGATCAGGTCCGGGCTGGCCAGCGCGATCTTGATCGCATCGAAGTCCAGCGTCGGGCGCTGCTGGTTGAAGAGGTTGAGAAGATCTTTCATTGGGATTCTCCGGGTCGAGGGCATGGGGTTGGACGGGTTGGCGCGGCGTGATCGCCGCGCCGTCGCGAACCTCAGTGCTCCTCAAGCTCCATGTTGATGGCCAGGCTGCGGATTTCCTTCACCAGCACGTTGAAGGATTCCGGCATGCCCGCGACCATTTCGTACTCGCCGTCGACGATGTTCTTGTACATCTGGTTGCGGCCCTGCACGTCGTCGGACTTCACCGTCAGCATTTCCTGCAGGGTGTAGGCCGCGCCGTAGGCTTCCAGCGCCCAGACTTCCATTTCACCGAAGCGCTGGCCGCCGAACTGCGCCTTGCCGCCCAGCGGCTGCTGGGTGACCAGCGAGTACGGGCCGGTCGAACGGGCGTGCATCTTGTCGTCGACCAGGTGGTTCAGCTTCAGCATGTGCATGTAGCCGACCGTGGTCTTGCGGTCGAACGCCTCGCCGGTGCGGCCGTCGTAGAGCTGGGTCTGGCCGGATTCCGGCAGGTCGGCCAGCTTGAGCATCGACTTGATCTCGGCTTCGCTGGCGCCATCGAACACCGGGGTGGCCATCGGCACGCCGTCGGTCAGGTTTCCGGCCAGCGCCAGCAATTCCTCGTCGTTGAACTGCGACAGATCGACGCGCTCGGCGTGGGTCTTGCTGTCGTGGTTGTAGATCTCGCCGAGGAACTTGCGCAGCTCGGCCACCTTGACCTGGGCTTCGAGCATCTTCTGGATCTTCACGCCCAGCCCCTTGGCGGCCCACCCAAGGTGGACTTCCAGCACCTGGCCGATGTTCATTCGGCTCGGCACGCCCAGCGGGTTGAGCACGATGTCGACGGTCTGACCGTCTGCCATGTACGGCATGTCTTCCACCGGCACGATCTTGGACACCACGCCCTTGTTGCCGTGGCGGCCGGCCATCTTGTCGCCCGGCTGGATGCGGCGCTTCACGGCCAGGAACACCTTGACCATCTTCAGCACGCCCGGGGCGAGGTCGTCGCCCTGGGTGATCTTGGAACGCTTGTCGGCGAAGCGGCGCTCGAATTCCTTCTCGTGCGCGTCGAGCTGCCTGGAGGCACGTTCGATCGCCTCGGCGGCGGCCTCGTCCTTCATCCGCAGCTGCAGCCAGTCGGACTTCTTGATGCCGTCCAGCACCAGCGAGGACACGGTGTCGCCCTTCTTCACGCCGGGGCCGCCGTTGGCGACCTTGCCCAGCAGTTGCTCGCGCAGGCGGGCGTAGATCGCCGCCTCGAGGATGCGGAACTGGTCGTCGAAGTCCTTCTTGACGCGCTTGATCTCGTTTTCCTCGATCTGGCGCGCACGACGGTCCTTCTCGATGCCGTCGCGGGTGAACACCTGGACGTCGATGACCACGCCGTCCATGCCCGGAGGCACGCGCAGCGAGCTGTCCTTCACGTCGGAGGCCTTCTCGCCGAAGATCGCGCGCAGCAGCTTCTCTTCCGGCGTCAGCTGGCTCTCGCCCTTCGGCGTGACCTTGCCGACCAGGATGTCGCCGGCGCGCACTTCGGCGCCGATGTAGACCACGCCGGATTCGTCGAGGCGGCCCAGCGCCTGCTCGGACACGTTCGGGATGTCGGCGGAAATTTCCTCCGGCCCGAGCTTGGTGTCGCGCGCCTGGACGGTCAGTTCTTCGATGTGGATCGTGGTGTAACGATCTTCTTCCACCACGCGCTCGGAGAGCAGGATCGAGTCTTCGAAGTTGTAGCCGTTCCACGGCATGAAGGCGACCAGCATGTTCTGGCCCAGCGCCAGTTCGCCGATGTCGGTGGACGGGCCGTCGGCCAGCACGTCGCCGCGCGCCACCACGTCGCCCACGTTCACCAGCGGACGCTGGTTGATGCAGGTGTTCTGGTTGGAACGGGTGTACTTGACCAGCGAGTAGATGTCGACGCCGGCATCGGTCTCGCCGGAGATCTCCGATTCGTTGGCCTTGACAACGATGCGGCCGGCGTCGATCTGCTCGACCACGCCGCCGCGGCGGGCGTTCACCGTCACGCCCGAGTCGCGCGCCAGCGCGCGCTCGATGCCGGTTCCCACCAGCGGCTTCTGCGACCGCAGGGTCGGCACCGCCTGACGCTGCATGTTCGCGCCCATCAGCGCGCGGTTGGCGTCGTCGTGCTCCAGGAACGGCACCAGCGCCGCCGCCACCGACACGGTCTGCATCGGCGAGACGTCCATGAAGTGGATTTCGCTC
>NZ_JAMQHN010000126.1 GCF_025993755.1 Thermomonas sp.
CGCCCCCCGCTGCCGGGGCGGGGGGCGGGGCTTCCGCTGCCGGACGGTGGGGTCGGGCCCCGGCCTCTGCCGGGCCGGCGCCCGACAAGGTCGAAAAAGACGGCCCCGATGCCGACCTCGTGTTCCAGGTCGGGGACATGGACAACTTCGGCTTCGGCTTCCCGGACGGCTTCGATCCGTTCACCGGCGCTTCGACGCCGAGCCATTCCTTCCCGTTCCACCCGGGTGAGCACGATGCCGACGGCACCGACCGCATCATGGTGGTCGGCGGCCACCGCAGTTCGAGCGGCGACGGCTACACCGGCACCACGTCGCGCCCCGACAACCAGCCGCGGCCGCTGCGGCTGGCGTTCGACCTCGACGGCGTCGAGATGAAAAGTGCCGCGCTGCAGCTGTTCGTCGACGATTTCCAGTCGCCGCGCTGGGGCACGCACTTCAAGGCGACCCTCAACGGTACCGACGTGCCGCTGCTCGACGCCACCTTGAACGCGCTCGACCAGACCGGCCCGATCGGCAAGCTGATCACCATCCAGCTGCTGCCCGAGCAACTGCCGCTGCTGCGCGAAGGCAAGCTGTCGCTGCTGATCGACGACCCCGACCACGACGTGGCCGACGGCTTCGCCATCGACTTCATGCGCCTGCTGGTGAACCCGAAACCCTGGCGCCACGTCGGCACCATTCGCGGACAGGCGCTCGACAAGCACAGCGGTGAGCCGCTGGCGGGCGTTCTGGTATCCGCCAGCAACACCAGCGAGACCACGACCGACGCCCAGGGCCGGTTCGTGCTGGAGCGCGTGCCGGCCGGGATGGCGGTGGTGACCGGCAGCCATACCGGCTACCAGGCCGACAGCAAGCCGCTGGATCTGGTGGCCGGCCAGACCGGTGAACTGCAGCTGGAACTGGAACCGATGGCGAACGATGCGGCGGGCCTGGGCGAGCAACTCGACCGGCAGGAGCACGTCGACCTGTACGGCATCTATTTCGACACCGACAAGGCCAGCCTGAAGCCGGAATCCGATGCCACCTTGCATCAGGTGCTGGCGTTGCTGAACGCGCGGCCGCAGCTGCGACTGCGCGTCACCGGCCACACCGACGATCAGGGCAGCGATGCCCACAACCTGACGCTCTCGCAGCAGCGCGCTGCGGCGGTGGTAGCGTGGCTGGTGGACAAGGGCATCGCGGCCGACCGCCTGCAGTCGGAGGGCGATGGCGAAACCCGCCCGGTGGCCAGCAACGCGACCGAGCAGGGCCGGGCGCTGAATCGGCGGGTGGAAATCGGCGGGCTGAAGTAGGGCGGCGCTCCGCGCATCAGCGGCGCGTGGCGAGCACGCCGTCGAGTGCCGGCGCGGCCTGGAAGCCGACCGACGCCAGCCGGCGCGCGACCTCGCGCGGGACGTCCCGGCCCGTTGTCAGCGCGTTCGGCCGGCCGGTGTAGTGGAACAGCCGCCCGCCGCGGCGCAGGACCCGCGCCAGCTGCTGGTAGAACGCCGCCGAATACAGTTCCCCGGCGATGCCGAAGCGCGGCGGGTCGTGCAGGACGGCGTCGAAAGCGGCATCGGGGAACTGCTGGATCTCCTCGGCGATGTCGCCATGGGTCAGCTGCAGTCGCCCCGCGCTGGCCTCGGGGTCGGGCGACCACGGGTTGAGCGTGCGCAGCCACAGCACGTCCTCGTTCTTTTCGAACGAGTGGATGCGGGCGGCACCTGCGTCAAGGCAGCAGGCGGCGAAGTAGCCCAGTCCGCCGCAGCAGTCCAGCACGCGCTTGCCTGAGACCTCCACCTGCGCCACCTTGCGGCGGGCGTCCTCCAGCGGCGATTCGCGCGCGGTCGGCAGCATCTTGATGCCGTCGATCTCGAAGGTGGGGACGCCCCATGCGGTCGGCACCAGCTTGATCAGTTTTCCAGCGTAGCGCGACGCCGGGGCGTAACCTTCGCCGTCCCACCAGTAGATGGTCCGGTCCTTGAGCGGCTCCGGCCACGGGTAGCGTGCCCCGCGCCAGCTCCAGCCATCGACTTCCAGCAGCAACCGATCCTTGCTGCGGCCCAAATCGAGGGAGCCTTCCCAATGCGCCTCACCGCCCGCACGCGCGGCGTGCAGGGCAGCGGCCGTCTGGCGTGTCAACAGGGGGCCGGTGTAGCGGGACATGCATCGATTATGGCGGCAGACGGGCGCCGCGCCATCCAGATCGCCTTCCCCCGGGCCTGAATTTGTTGCGGGTTTTCGCGACAATGGGGGCAACTCCGGCAACATCCGACCCATGGCCTGGATTCGCGTCGCCCTGCTGTTCTTGTTGATCGTCGCCAACACCTGCCTGCACGTCGTGCCGATCCTGCTGGTGACGCTGGTCAAACTGGTGCTGCCGGTCCAGCGCCTGAAGGTGGCCTGCAATCCGCTGCTGACAGGCTGCGCCGAGAGCTGGATCGGCGTGAACAACTGGATGTGGGATGCCTTCACCCGGACCCGTCTCGACCTGGAGGGCGATCTCGACCTGCAGCGCGACGGCCACTACCTCGTGCTGGCCAATCACCAGAGCTGGGTGGACATCCTGGTGTTGCAGAAAGCGTTCAACCGGCGCATTCCGTTCCTGCGCTTCTTCCTCAAGCGCCAACTGTTCTGGGTGCCGCTGCTGGGATTGGCGTGGTGGGCGCTGGATTTCCCGTTCATGGGCCGCTACACGCCCAAGCAGGTCGCGAAGAACCCGGCGCTGGCGCGCCGCGACATCGAATCCACCCGCCGCGCCTGCGAGAAATTCCGCGCGATCCCGGTGTCGATCATGAACTTCATCGAGGGCACGCGTTTCGCCCAGGCCAAGCACCAGCGCCAATCCTCGCCGTACCGGCACCTGCTCAAGCCGAAGTCCGGCGGTGTCGCCTTCGTGCTGGATGCCATGGGGCAAGGACTGCAAGCGATCATCGACGTCAGCATCGCCTATCCCGCGGGCATTCCCTCTCTGGTCGACCTGATGGCCAACCGTGTTCCCGAGGTGCGGGTGCAGGTGCGCCAGCGCCTGATTCCCGCAGACCTTGCCGGGGGCGACTACCAGAACGACCGCGCCTTCCGGGCGCGCTTCCAGCAGTGGATGAACGGGCTGTGGGTCGAGAAGGACGCCGACCTCGGGCGGATGCTTGGACGCACGGACGGCGAATAGCCAATCGTAGGGCGACCGATTGCCTCCGCGCCGGCCTGCGGATCTTGCGGCGGACGGCAATCACATCTGGGAGTCGTGCAGCGCTCCGCCGCGCAAATCGACCATGTCCAGCCTGATGTCGCCGAAGCCGAGCACGCGGCCGCCGTATTCCTTGGCGAAATTCTCGGCATCGCCGCGTGTGGCGAAGCTGGCGATGGTCGGGCCCATCGAACCCTCGCGCTTGCTGCCCAGAACATAGCTGGCGGTCCTGGCGTCGACCCAGTGGCCCTTGGGCTCGTTCCAGTCGGCCTTGCCCATGTCCTGCACGTAGACGGCCCGCACCGCGCGCACCTGTTCGCCGGCAAGCAGGGTGTTGAACAGTTCGACGGTGTCGCAGAAGAACGCCGGACGCTCGGCGTCGGCGTAGTGGATCTGCGCCTTGGGGCCGGGGTAGTCGGCCAGCAGCATGCCGTCGAGTTCGCACGAGGTGCCGGCGGTGATTTCAACCGGGGCCGTCGAAGCCTGCCCGGCCTCGGGCTTGGCGCAGCCCGCGGCAAGCGCAGTGGCGGCAAGGGCGAGGGCGAGCGCGAGCGCGGCGGAGCGCAGGATCATGGCTTGAACCTCCAGTTGGCGATGAGCAGGGGAGCGACGATCCACACGACCATCACCGAGCCCATGCTCAGCGGATTTCCGAGCGACTCGGGCATCACGCTGGCCAGCCCGTAGAGGGTGCGCACGTCCTCCATCGAGAACACGTTCAGCACCCTGAACACGTCGGTGGGATTGAGCATCAGGAGCCAGGCGAAGCTGTCGCCGCCGACCTTGCCGCCGGTGGAAACCAGCAATCCGAGCATGACCAGGTCGAACACGAGCACGAAGAAGAACCAGGCGGCGATCGCCATGCCGGAAGCGCGGGTGCGTTCGCGCGCCAGCACCGACAGCAGCACGGCGATGCTCAGGAACGCCAGCCCCAGCAGCACGCTGCTGAGCATGAAGCCGGCGTAGTGGTACAGGCCGGCGGCGTCGAGGTGCTTCCACAGCACGACCGCCACCGCGCCGAAGCCGGCGCAGGTGGACAGGGTGAGCGCCAACGCGAGGCCGAGGTATTTGCCCAGCAGCAGCTCCAGCCGGGTGATCGGCAGCGCCAGCAGCAGTCCCAGCGAGCCGCGCTCGCGTTCGCCGACGACGGCGTCGAAGCCGAGCAGCAGCGCGATCAGCGGGATCAGGTAGATCACGAGGCTGACCAGGCTTGCGATGGTGAATTCGATGGAGCGGAACCCGACCTGCCCCTGCTGGGCGCCGCCGAACCAGGCGATGACGAGGGAGAACACGAGGAAGACCAGCGCGATCGCCAGCACCCAGCGGTTGCGGATGCGGTCGCGGAATTCCTTGGCTGCGATGGTAAGGATCGGGGTGAGTTCCATGCGCGGCGATTCTCAGTTCGACAGACCGAAGAACATGTCTTCGAGCGAAGGTTCCAGCAGGCGCAGGTCGCGGATCCGCGTGCCCAGCGGCGCGAGCGCCGCCAGGGCGGCCATCTTGTTCGCCCGCGGGCAATGCCAGCGCAAGCCGGTTGCCGTGGTTTGCGGCGCGTCGGCGGTCAGCGCCTGCAGAGCCTCCGTTGCCGCGCCGAAGTCGGCTGGGTCCAGATCCAGTTCCAGCACCAGCGGCAGGTTGGTGCGTTCGCGCAGATCGTGCACGCTGCCGGTGGCCAGGAGCTTGCCCGAGGCCATAATGGTCAGCCGGTCGACGCGCTCCTGCAGTTCGGCGAGGATGTGCGAGGTGATGACGATCGTCGTGCCCTCGGCCTGCAGCTGGCGCAGGACGACGTAGAAATCGCGGATCGCCTCGGGGTCCAGACCGTTGGTGGGCTCGTCGAGGAACAGCACGCGCGGCGATCCCAGCAGCGCCTGCGCGAACCCGAGGCGCTGGCGCATCCCCTTGGAATATTCGCGCACCGGCCGCCTGCCGGCGTGGGCGAGGCCCACGCGCTCGATCAGCTGCGCGCACTGTTCGCGCGGCGCGCCTTTCAATTTCGCGAAGAAGCGCAGCGTTTCCAGTCCATCGAGGTTGTCGTAGAGCACTACCGATTCCGGCAGGTAGCCGATCCCGCGCCGGACGGCGCGGAAGGCGCGCCCGCGCACCGGCGTGCCGCCGATCAGGATGTCGCCCGCTGTCGGCGTCTCCAGTCCGAGCATCAGCTTGAACAACGTGCTCTTGCCGGCGCCGTTATGTCCGATCAGGCCGAGGATCTCGCCGGCGTGGATTTCAAGATCCACGCCATCGACCGCGCGCACCTCGCCATAGTGCTTGCGGGCGCCGCGCAGGGCGATGGCCGGCCTGTCAGTGCCCGGGGAAGTGTTTGCCACGCCATTGGCTCCATTGTGCGTGCGTCGGACGCATGCGCGGGCGGTCGTCCACCACCGAAGGGGCGCGCAGGATCGGGAACTGGCGCCCGATCAGGCGCAGGGTCTGGATCGCCGGACTGGCCAGCAGCAGCTTGACGCCGGGATGGCGCCAGGTCAGGCGATCCACCACGTCGTTGGCCTCGTAGGGCGTGTCGCCGCGGCCGTCGCCGTCGCGATCCCAGCCGAGGTAATTGCTCCAGAAATTGCCGCTGTTCCCGCCCCAGCGAACGTCGCGCGAGGCGACGTAGCGGATCTGTTCGCGATTGCCGATGAAATCGTTGCCTTCGACGACGTTGTTGATCGAGCCTGCGGCCAGGTGCACGCCGACGCGGTTGTCCACCACCAGGTTGTTGCGCAGCGTGACGTATTCGACGTCGTAGATGAAGAACCCGCGATCGTTGCCGGCGACCACGTTGTCCTCGATCACCGAGTCCTGCAGGGTGCGCAGCATGATGCCGTGGTCGGAATTGCCCCAGGCGCGGTTGCCGCGCACCGTCTGGTTGCGCACTTCCATCAGGGCAAGACCGCCGCGGTTGTAATAGGTGTCGTTGTTCTCCCACAGGTTGTAGTAGGAGTTCATGTAGTGGGTGCCGTAGCGGCTGTGGTGCAGCTTGTTGCCGCGGAAGATGGCGTGGTGGGAGACGTCCACGTAGAGCGCGTCGCGCACGAAGCTGATGTTGTTGTCCAGCACCCGGGCGCGCTGGGTGTTGTAGAGCTGGATGCCGTTGCCGCGCAGCGGCGAATCGTAGTCGCGCTTGCCGGTGATGATGTTGTGCTGGATCAGCACGTCGTCGGCCTTCTCGATCCAAAGCCCGAACAGGTTGTAGGTCAGGTCGCAGTTGCGCACCACCGCACGGTGGGCGCCCGGATACAGGTAGATTCCGGCGTTCTGGTCCTTCAGGCTGTCGCCGGAATCGCGCACGATCAGGCCTTCGATCGTGACGTCAGGCGCGGTCACGCGGATGGTGTCGCCGCGATCGCCGCCGCTGAGCGTGGGGCGGTGCAGGCCGCGCAGGGTCAGGGGCTTGTCGATCAGCAGGTTGGCGCGGTAGAAGCCGCGTTCGACCACCACCACGTCGCCGGCATTGGCGGCCTTGACGATGGCCGCGAGGTTGTCGCCGGGGCGCGCCGTGAGAGTGGCCGCCTGCGCCATGCCGAGGCTGGACAGGGCCGCCAGCAGCAGCCCCGGCAGAAATCGCTTCATGCGATCATCCAGCCCAGCGATTTGAGCACGAGGAACAGGGCGGCACCGATCATCAGGTTCTTGAAGCTCACGTAGCTGATCATGTCAAAAAGGCCGGCCTCGCGGTAGATGTCGCGCCACCATGGGCCGTCCTTCACGTAGGGCCGTCCGGTCATGCGGATCAATACCTCGTACACGCTCCAGCCGAACCACCAGCCGATGATCGCGCCGGAGGACAGGTGCCCGTTGGCGGCCAGCGCCCAGGCGCTGGTGGCAGCGACCGCAAGCGCAAACCCGAGGATCTGCAACCCGCGCGCGTTGCGCCAGCCGGTGCGGCTCCACGGCCACAGATGGTCGCGCAGCTCCAGCCAGACCCACTGGAAGAATCCGACGTCGTGCTTGTGCGCGGGCAGGGTGGGGTCGGTCGGCATCCGCGGATCGACGCCGCCCACCGCCTTGGGCAGGATCTGGTCTTCGAACCGCTCGCCTTCCAGCGGCAGGAAGTAGCCGTTGTCGGCGATCAGGGTGATCGGCAATTCGCGACGCTCGCGGCGCTTGCGCTCTCTGGCCAGGGGCGGGCAGCCCCCGGTGTCGGTGTACAGGATCATGCAATCGAGGCAATGCAGGCATTCGCGGTGGTCGATGCGACCGTCGGCGTCGATCGCCTGCGCGCCGCAGCCGATGGCGCAGGCCTTGCAACTGTTGCAATCCTGCTTGCGCTTGAGCCCGTACCAGCGGAAGGTGCTGGGGATCGCCAGCGAGGCGCCGAGCGGGCAGACGTACTTGCAATAGGGACGTTCGATGAAGATCGACAGGCCCAGCAGCACCGCCACGAACAGCCCGTAGGGCCAGGCGCGGTGGGTGATTCCGACCAGGAAGGTGGTCTTGAACGGTTCCACTTCGGCCAGCTTCTCGGCCAACCCCATCGAGAACATCGAGGTCGCCAGAAGACCGAAGAACACGAGGTACTTGACCCACTTCAGGCGGTCGTGCCAGCGCTGCGGCAGCTTGAACTGGAGTTTTCCGAGACCGAGGAAGCGCGCGATCTTGTAGATCGCTTCCTGCAGCGACCCGAACGGGCACAGCCAGCCGCAGAACAGCCCGCGTCCGAACAGGAACACGGTGACGATGATGAAGACCCAGAACAGGAAGATGTACGGGTCGGTGAGGAACAGCGGCCAGGACCAATTGAACAGGATCGAGTGGAACCAGGTCAGCACCTGGGTCACCGAGGGTTGCGCCATCAGGCCGAAGCCGATCAGGAAGATGCTGATCGCCCAGAACGTGTATTTGAAACCGTTGACCGGCCACTTGTTCTTGTGGGTGGAGCGACGCGTGAGCTTCTCGCGGAAGGCGTACACCACGCCGCAGGCGACCAGCAGCAGCGCGAACAGCGCGATCTTGATCGGCTGGCTCTTCCAGATGCGCACCCACGGCGCCTGCGCCTCCTCCACTTTCGGTCGACCGCCTTGCAGCAGTTCCGCAGGCAGCCAGAGCTTGGCCTCGAACACGGTGAAGCTGCGGTGGCCGGTTTCGCGATCGACGCGGTTGCCGAGGAAGGCCAGCTTCCATGGATAGGCGGCGGAAAACGCGTGTGAGCGGATGAGGAAGATCGCCGCCTCGCTGTAGTGCGGCGCGCTGGCGGCTTCGATGCCGTAGAGATTCTGAGCGTCGAGGTCGCGGAACGTGAAGGAATCCGACCCCTGCTTGACCTGCACGCGGTCGTAGATGCCGCCACGCACGAAGCCCGAGCCCTTGAACGACTCGTGTCCTGCGGTGCGGATCACGAAGATGGCGTTCTCGCCGTCCTGCATGTCTTCGTGCAGTCGCGCAAACCTGTTGTCGCCCAGCAGGCTGCGGCCGACGTCGGGCTGGTTCAGGTCGCCGAACCACAGCTCGATGAACGGTTCGGACGATCGTGGCAGGCCGACTTCCTCGGGGCGCACGATCAGTCGCTGGACGGCGCCCATCTTGACCAGTTCGCTCCAGCTGTAGTGCTTGCCGGTTGCGACGAAGCGCGCCTGCGCGCGCACGGTTGGCGCGATGATGCCGGTCTGGCGCGCGACTGCCGCGCCCGAGGTGGTGATGACCTGGTTCTGCGCGACCACGGTGACGGTGGCGCCGGAAATGGCGTCCACGCCGAGCACGTTCTCGTCCGGGCGCGATGGGCCGACTTCGATGGTGTCCTTGACCGATTTGCCGATGTACTGGTCGTTGAAGTGGATCAGGGCCGATTCGGGAATGCCCAGCAGCAGGATCGGCTCGGAATGCTTGAGTACCTTGACGCCGACGTAGCGGCCCTGGGTGTCCATGCCGATCAGCGTCACCACCGGCTTGCCGGAATAGGCGGGCGTGTCGGTGATGTCGGTGGACAGGAAGACGTAGCCGAGCAGTTTCCTGTTCGGGCCGTCGCTGTCGTAAGCCTCCACGTAGGGCGGCCGGCCCTTGCGCTGCGAGAAATGGGTCGCGCCCGGGAACACGCTCCGGCAATCGACCAGCGCACACATGTCCGGCGCGGTCGCCAGCGTGTCGGGAAGCTTGGCTTCGTAGGTGTCGGCGGCTGCGGGATGGGTCAGCAGCGCCAGCGACAGGAACAGCGGTACCCAGAGGGCAAGGAACCGTTGAACGAATGGGAGCATTGCGAAAATCCTGAAGCGGGGGGAGCAGGCGCCGCGCGAACGCGGCGCCTGCGGGTCAGGACGCCTTATGCCTCGACGATCATGCGCGTGCGCATTTCCAGGTGCAGCGCGTGACAGAAGGTGGAGCAGTAGGCCCAGAACACGCCCGGCTTGTCGGCCACGAAGGTGACCGACTTGGTCTCCTGCGGGTTGATGACGAACTGGATGTTGTACTTGGGCAGCGCGAAGCCGTGGGTCAGGTCCTCGACCTTGTCGAGATTGGTCAGGATCAGGGTGACGACGTCGCCCTTCTTGACCGTGAACTCGCGCAGGCTGAACGCCGGCGCCTGCGAGGTCAGCTTGACCGTGACCTTGTTGCCGTCGCGGAACACGCCGGAGTCCTTGGCGTCCTTGACCGCGATCGGCGAGTCGTCGAGGTTGTAGACCTGCTTGGGCGTGACGATGTCGCGCTTGAAGATGATGAAGTCGTGCGGCTCGCCGCGCACCGGGTGATCGGCCAGCAGCACCATTTTGTCGCCCGAGATGTCGATCAGTTGCTCGTTTTCCGGATGCAGCGGCCCGACCGGCAGGAAGCGGTCCTTCGAGAACTTGCAGCCCACGGCCAGGTACTTGCCGTCGGCCGCCTTGGTCTCCGACTGCGATGCGTTGATGTGGCCCGGTTGGTAGTGCACGTCGATGCGATCGACCACGTACTTCGCGCTCTTGTCGCCCTTGTGGAAGGCGATCGCCTTCTCGATGTTCCACTTCACCACCTGGCTGTCGAGGAACAGCGTGGTGTAGGCGTTGCCGCGACCGTCGAACGCGGTGTGCAGCGGTCCCAGGCCCACTTCCACCTCGGCCACGATGGCATCGTCGAGCTTGTCCATCTTGCCCTCGAACCAGTCGAGGACCTTGCTCAGCTCGATGGTGGTGGTGGTCGGGGAGAGCTTGCCGGCGCAGATGAAGTACTTGCCGTCCGGACTGGCGTTCACGCCGTGCGGGTTCTTCGGCACGCTGACATAGGCCACCAGCGCGGTCTTCGGATCCTTGTTGCCGTCGCGGGTGCCGTCCACCACCGGAACACTGGAAGTGCCGTAGGTCTTGAACTTGCCGTCCTTGACCGCCTGTTCGATGCGGGCGACGTTGAAGAACAGGCAGGCGTCGCGCTCGGCCGACATCATGTCTTCGTAGTGCACCGCGTTTTCGGTGTTGTACTGGTTGGTGGCCGCCAGCTTGCCGTCGTAGGAGGTGGCCACCAGGTCGCAGTTGCCGTCGATCAGCACCTGCCAGCGCACTTCCATCGATTCGGCATCGACGCAGCTGAACAGCGATCGATACTTCTCCGGCGCATTGACGTCATGGCCGTCGTTGGGCAGCGGAATGGCGAACTCGCCGCCGCAGAACACGCGGGTGGTGTAGTTCTTGTTCGGGTCGACCGGGTCGGCCTTGTCCGGGAAGATCCCGTGGAAGCCCTGCACATTGGGGAGGTCGGTGATCTTGTCGCAGACGAAATAGTCAAGGCGGATGCGGGCGATGCGCGAATTGATCTTGTCGTTGATCCAGGCGTAACGGCCGTCGTAGTTGCCGTCCTTGTAGGAGGCATGGGTGTGATGGGTGTCCGCCACCTGATACAGCGGCGTTCCGTCCGGCTTGGTGCCCATCACCGCCTTCGACTCGTTGGTGATGCCCCAGCCCACCAGCGCGTCCGGCACGAAACAGGGGATGCGGTGGATTTCACGACCTGATGGCAGACCGAGCACACGCATGTCCCCGTTGTGGCCGCCACTCCACAGCCCGTAGTAGGTGTCGAGCTCGCCGGGTTTGATTTCGGTCGGGCTTGCGCAACCCTCCGCACCGGCTGCAGTGCCTTCGCCCGCGGCGCCGGGGGCGCCGGTCTTGTCGCAGGCCGCCACGCCCAGAGTCAGGCCGACGAGTGCGGTGGTGTTGATGAATTTGCGCCGGCTCAGGCCGGTGCTGCTCAATCCAGGGTCTTCCTTATGGTCATCGCTCATGGCTTGCCTCGTTGGCCTCGGGTTGGTGGAGGGTTATTGCTCCGATGCGAATGGTCGCCTGAGCTCGAGCATGCGGAATTGCGCTGGATCAAATTTTTGCAGGGTAGTGCCGGTAAAATGCGCCCATGCAGCGGCGAAATGGATAGATTTTTGCAATCGATCGCCCGTCATTCGGTTTTATCTTTTCTTGACAACAACTGAGGAAAACACCATGAAACTTCTCCCATTGGCCTCTGCCCTCGCGCTGGCTCTCCTGGTTTCGGCCTGCGGCAAGTCCGAGGCTCCCGCCCCGGCGGCGGATGCCACACCGGCTGCCGAAGCGCCCACGGCCGCGCCGGCCGAGACCGCGCCTGCATCCGACGCGGCAACGGCCGCCACCGATGCCGCCGCCTCGGGCGATGATGTCGGCAAGAAAGTCTTTGGCGCCACTTGCGCGCTGTGTCACGCCAGCGGTCTGGCCGGCGCGCCCAAGCCGGGCGACAAGGCCGACTGGGGTCCGCGCATCGCCCAGGGCAAGGACACGCTCTACAAGCATGCGTTGGAAGGCTACAACGGCAATGCCGGCGCGATGCCGGCCCGTGGTGGCAACGCTTCGCTCAGCGATGAGGATGTCAAGGCCGCCGTCGATTACATGGTGGCGCAGTCGCAGTAATCCGGAATGTCGGAGGATTGACGTGGCAGACGCGGATCATGGAGGCCGCTGGACGCGGCGACGTTTCAGCATGGTGTTGCCGCTTCTTGGAACCCTGCCTTGGGTGGCGCGGGCGGCGGGACATCAGGAGTCCACCTCGTCTTCGCCTCTGGCCCCCCAGCGCGCCAGCCGCGCGTTGATGGGGACCCGGGTCGACATCGTCGTCGATGGCGTGGAAGCGCCTGTCGCCCAGCAGGCGCTGGGCAGGGCGTTTGCGGAAATGCAGCGGCTCGAAGCCATGATGAGCCGTTACCGCAAGGACAGCGTCGTGGCTCGCATCGGCGCGGCGGCCGGCAAGCATCCGGTCGCCGTGCCCGCCGAGGTGATGGCGGTACTGCAATCCGCGCAGCGCGTGTACCGTCAGAGCAATGGCGCCTACGATCCCACCGTGGGCGCCTTGGTGGGTTGGCGTTTCGAACCGGGGCACCAATCCATTCCCACGACCAGCGAACTGGCCGCCGAACTGCGAGGTGTGGGGGGTGGCGACCTGCACCTGGATCCGGCCGCGGGGACGGCTTTCCTGGCCCGGCCCGGCATGGCGCTGGATCTGGGCGGGATCGCCAAGCTGCCGATCCTGTCCGCCGGTCTGCGCGTGCTGCGGCGTGAAGGCGTCGCCAATGCCCTGGTCAATGGCGGCGGCGACGTGCTGGCGATGGGCCGCCTTGCGGGCCGACCCTGGCGGGTGGGCGTGCGCGATCCGCGCAAGCCGACGCAGCTGCTGGGCGCGATCGAGATCGACGGCAAGGGCGTGGTCGCCTCATCCGGCGACTACGAGCGCGCCTTCGTGCGCGACGGCCGCCTGTTGCACCATGTGCTGGATCCGAAAACCGGCTGGCCGACCGCCGGCGTCCACGGCGTCACCCTGTTCGCGCGCGAGGTCGATGTCGTGAACGGCTGGGGCACCGCGCTGATGGTGCAGGGGCCGAAGGCGGCGGCGCGGTGGAGCGCGGCACGCCCGGGCAGCGCGGTGCTCAGCGCCCATGCCGACGGGACGGTCTGGCAGTCCAGCGCCATGCAGGCATTACTTTTGCCGGTCGCGGCATGATTCGCGGAGCGTGAACCTGCGACAGGATTGAGCATGTTCCGACCACTTTGAGGGAATGCCGATGGAAACCGTCAACGTTCTGACCCGTCCTCGCTACGTGCGTGCCGTGCGGCAGTTGCACTGGTGGATGGCACTGCTGATCGTGGCCGCCTATGTGTTCGTCGAGTTCCACGGATCGTTTCCAAAGGGAAGCGCGCCGCGCAACGCGATGATGCAGGGCCACTACTGGTCCGGAATCGCGATTTTCCTGCTGGTGTGGTGGCGCCTGTCCAGCCGCGTTCGCGGCGGAACGCCGCCGATCCAGCCACCGCTGGGCAGGTTCACCGCGACATTTTCCAGGCTCATGCATCTGGCTTTGTACGCATTCTTCATCGTGATGCCGATCCTCGGTTGCCTGACTGCGGCCTACGAAGGCAAACAGGTCCTGATCCCCTTCACCGGGATCGCCCTGCCTGTACCTGTCGCGGTGGACAAGGATTTCGGCCATCAGCTCGAAGAAATCCACGAGACGATCGGCACCATCTTTTACTGGGTGATCGGGCTGCACGTCCTTGCAGCACTGTGGCATCACTTGATCAAGCGCGACAACGTGCTTGAGCGCATGCTCTGAAGGGCAACGAATGGATGTGACGGGCGGCCAACGGCCGCACGCGCAGAATGACTCTTGACGCCGGTTCTGGCGTGGTGGTGTGTATGGAATTTCGAATTCGACTGGCGACCGAAGCTTCCGATCTGGCAGCCATCAACGATGCCCTGCAGCAGTCCGATCCGGCGGCAATCGTGGATCGCGATCCGGTGGACGGCAGCTTGCGGGCGACGGTCTGGATGAGCGCCGATGAACTCCGCCAGGTGCTGACCCAGGCCGGCTATCCGCCTCGCGAGGTCGAGCAACAGGCCTCCAACTGCTGCGGCGAGTGCAGCGGTTGATCTGCCTCGGCGCCGCCGCGAGCGCGCCCCCCGCCCGACTGACGGCATGACGCGCGGATCGCGGTGCTAAAGTTGCGCATCGTCACCCTCGGGATATGCAGGCATGTGGTCAGCGAACTTCCACTCCATCGGAACCCCGGGCCAGCCCTGGAATGACGATGAAAAGCTCCAGTGGCGTGCGTTGCAGACGAAGAAGCGCAGCTATGCCGCCGAGGTGGTGGTGCGAATCGACGCGCTGCGCGGACGCTTCGACGTCGCGCAGTACGGCGAATTGGACTACGGCGTGGATGGACGCTATCGGTTGTACTGCCTGCGCAGCCGCAACTGGGACGACGCGCTTCCGATCGCGTTGGTGACCGGTGGCGTCCACGGCTACGAAACCAGCGGCGTGCATGGCGCGCTGCAGTTCCTCGAACGCCATGCCGACGCTTACGCTGGCAAGGTCAACCTGCTGGCCGCGCCCTGCGTGTCGCCCTGGGGCTACGAGCGCATCCACCGCTGGAACCCGGATGCGCTCGATCCCAACCGCAATTTCTTCGCAGACAGTCCCGCCGGCGAGTCGGCGGCGCTGTGGAATCTGGTGCAGCCGCTGCGTGGCCGTTTCCTGATGCACATCGACCTGCACGAAACCACCGACAGCGACGAGTCCGAGTTCCGGCCGTCGCTGGCCGCGCGCGACGGTAAGCCGTTCGAGCCGGGCACGATCCCCGATGGCTTCTATCTGGTGGACGACAGCGAAAATCCGCAGCCCGGATTCCAGGACGCCATCATTCTCGCAGTGGCAAAAGTGACCCACATCGCCATGTCGGACATGGACGCCACCATCATCGGTTCGCCGGTGGTGGCCGAAGGCGTGATCCGCTACGACTTCGTGAAGCTGGGCCTGTGCGCCGGCATCACCGGGGCGCGCTACACCACCACCACCGAGGTGTATCCCGACAGCCCGCGCGCCACCCCGCAGCAGTGCAACGATGCGCAGGCCGCGGCGGTGTGCGCGGGTCTGGACTACGCGCTGGCGCATTCCTGAGGCGGGCGGGGCGCGGGCTTCGGCCCGCCGGCAGCGAACCTTTGGCACGGGCAAGTCGGCGGCCCTGTCGTTAGGCTTGGCCGATGTCCTGTCCCTGGAGCCTGCCGTGAGTTTTCGCCTGCCCGGAATGTGTCTTGCCATCGCCATGACGATCAGCACCGCCGCCATTGCCGCCGGGCCCGCGAATCCGCCGCAGATCGGTGCGTTCGGCGTCGACCTTGGCGCCCGCGACCTGTCGGTCAAGCCGGGCGACGACTTCAACCGCTACGCCAGCGGCCACTGGATCGACGGCTACCAACTCAAGGCCGACGAGTCCTCCTACGGCGCCTTCAACGAGCTGCGCGACCGCGCCGAGGAGCAGGTACGCGAGCTGATCGAAGGGCTGCAGGGCCGCACCGACCTTGCGCCCGGCAGCAACGCGCAGAAGCTGCGCGATCTCTACGCCAGCTACATGGACCGCGCCGCGCGCGACGCTGCCGGGATTGCACCGCTGCGGTCGCTGCTCGACCGCATCGCGGCCATCGACAGCAAGGCCGGGCTGGTCGAAGCCTTCGGCAATGCCGCGGTCGACGGCACCGACGCGCCGTTCGGGCTGTACGTGGGCACCGACCGCAAGGATCCCGACCGCTACCAGGTCGTTCTCGGCGTCGGCGGGCTGGGCTTGCCGGACCGCGACTACTATCTCAATCCGGACCCGCGCTTCGTGACGATCCGCGCGGCCTATCTTGCCCATATCGAACGCATGCTGGGCTTTGCCGGCGTCACCGGCGGCGATGCCAAGGCGCGCGCGCAGGCGGTGCTGGCGCTGGAAACCGCGCTCGCGCGGCCGCAATGGGACAAGGTCAAGCTGCGCGACCGCGACAAGACATGGAACGTGCGCACCTTCGCCCAGCTGCAGCAGCAATATCCCGGCTATGACTGGGTGGCCCAGCTGCGCGCGCAGGGGCTGCCGCAGCCGCAGGATCTGAACATCAGCACGCCGGACGTGATTCAGCCGGTGATCGACCTGATCGACGCCACCCCGCTGGCGACCTGGCGCGATTACCTGACCTTCCATGCGGTGGAAGGAAACGCAGGTCTCCTGAACCGCGAGATCGACGATGCCGCGTTCGCGTTCAACGGCAAGGTGCTGGCCGGCCAGCAGGCCCAGCGCGACGACTGGAAGCGCGCGGTGGCCTGGGTCGGCGGGCGCGGCGGCCTCGGCGATGCGGTGGGCGAGCTGTACGTGGCGCGCTACTTCAAGCCCGAGGCCAAGGCGGCGATGGACCGGCTGGTCGAGAACCTGCGCGCGGCGCTGCGTCACAACATCGAACAGCTCGACTGGATGGGCGATGCCACCAAGGCCGAGGCTTACCGCAAGCTGTCCACCTTCCGGCCCAAGATCGGCTATCCCACGCGCTGGCGCGACTATTCCAGCGTCACCATCGACGCCCACGACCTGCTCGGCAACGCGATGGCGCTGCGGCGCTACAACCGCGACGACCAGAACCGCCGCGTCGGGCAGAAGACCGACCGCGACGAGTGGTTCATGACGCCGCAGACGGTCAACGCCTATTACAACTCGGCGTTCAACGAGATCGTGTTCCCGGCCGCGATCCTGCAGCCGCCGTTCTTCGACGTGAACGCCGACCCGGCGGTCAACTACGGCGCGATTGGCGCGGTGATCGGGCACGAGATGGGGCACGGCTTCGACGACCAGGGCAGCAAGTCCGACGCCGATGGCATCCAGCGCAACTGGTGGACCGACGCGGACCGCGCGCGCTTCGAGCAGCGCACCCGCGCGCTGGGCGCGCAGTACGACGCCTATTGCCCGCTGCCGGGGCAGTGCGTCAACGGCGCGCTGACCATGGGCGAGAACATCGGCGACCTCGGCGGTCTGTCGATGGCGTGGACCGCCTACCAGCTCAGCCTCGGCGGCAAGCCGGCGCCGGTGATCGACGGCTTCAGCGGCGCCCAGCGCTTCTTCCTGTCGTGGGCGCAGGTCTGGCGCGGCAAATACCGCGACGAGGCGCTGCTGACCTTGATCAAGACCAACCCGCACTCGCCGGCGATGTATCGCGCCAATGGCCCGGTACGCAACCTCGATGCCTGGTACCATGCCTTCGACGTGAAGACCGGCGACGCCCTGTATCTGGCGCCGGACCAGCGGGTGCGGATCTGGTGATCTCGTGCCGCGCGGCTTGGCCAGTCAGTCGTGAATGGCGTATGGTTGCCCCGGAACGACCCCGGAGTGTGATGACATGGCCACCGGCTGGGCGGGCGATGGCGCGGTGCAGGATCAGATCGATGCGACCGTGAAGGACGGAATCGCCCGCGCGCGGGCGAAGTTGCCCTCCGGTCCCGGCCTGCGGCGGTGCGAGGAATGCGATGCTCCGATCCCGGAAGCGCGTCGTCGCGCCGTGCCCGGCGTGCGGCTGTGCGTGGCCTGTCAGTCCGAGCACGATCTCGAAGATGCTGCGTTTGCCGGCTACAACCGCCGTGGCAGCAAGGACAGCCAACTGCGCTGAGGTACGAAAAAACGCCCGGCGCGAGGCCGGGCGTTGAGGGCCGAGCGATTGCAGGTCGAACTCAGTACAGCGCCGCAGTGAAGATCGCCGATAGGATTGCCGGCAGGATCATCGCCGCGCCGTTGTCGTAGCGCCCGTACTGGTAGCGGTTGTAGTAGCCGTCCCGGTAGCCGCGCTCGAAGCCTTGGCGGAAGTAGTACTGGTAGGTACCCAGGTCCGTGTAATACCCGTAGTAGCCGAAGCTGGCGTCCATGTAGGCGTAGCTGCCACGGTAGTCGAAGCGCCACCGGTCATGGCGGTCGGCGCGACCGGCATACCAGCCTTCACGGTACCCGTCGCGGATTGCCTGTTGCAGGAAGCTGACGCCATAACTGTTGGTGTAGTACCAGTTGCCGCCGTAGCTGTAGCGGTAGTTGTAGGGAGTGTAGAAGAACGCGTTGTTGTAGTAGTCCCAACGATGGTTGTTCCAGCGGTTCTGCTGGGCCAGCCAGCGACGCCAGTAGTCGTTGAGGTAGCGCGACCCGTTGCCGCGATGCGAGTGCCGATACTGCTCCGCGTAGCGGTTGTACTGGTACTGATAGTTTTTGCGCTGGCGCTGCCAGTCATTGTGCATCTGCCGCTGCTGCGCGACCCGGTTTTCCTGCTGTGGGCGCGACATCCGCGGCGGATTGGCGTTGGGACGCTGATCCACCGAGCGCGACGGATCCGGACGACGGATCTCGGGCAGGTTCGAAGAGGTCGGGCGCTGGTTTTCCTGACGGCCCGGTCGGTTCATGCGATCGACGATCGGTGGATTGCGCTCAAGACGGTCCTGGCGCTGGACTTCCATGTCGCGACGCTGCTGCATCCGATCCTGACGCTGGGATTCCATGTCGCGACGCTGCTGCATCCGGTCCTGGCGTTGGGATTCCATGTCCCGACGCTGCTGCATCTGCTCCTGGCGCTGGGATTCCATGTCGCGACGCTGCTGCATCCGGTCCTGGCGCTGGGATTCCATGTCCCGACGCTGCTGCATCTGCTCCTGGCGCTGGGATTCCATGTCGCGACGCTGCGGTTCAACGCGATCCTGGCGCTGGAACACAGGACGCTGCGGCTCGCCTTGCGCATTGCCCGAGGGCGAAGGCTCACCGACGCGGATGCCGCGATTTTCGGACCGGACACGTGCATTGCCGGAGTCCGAATTCGAACCCGAATCGGAACTGTCCGAATTGTTCTGGCTCGCACGACGCTGGCGGAAGTTGTTGTGATCCTGCTGCGCGTACGCCGAGGACACGGTGCCGAATGCGAACAGCGTGCCGAGCAGGGCGGCCGTCAGTATCCGAGTGGCGGGTATGCGGGTCATCTTCTCTCTCCCCGGACGCAAACCATTCGCGCCCTTCGAATGCAGTTGACAATTGCGAGGATGAATCAATGCTGAGGTTTGCCTGTTCCTCCGCATTTTGCAAGCTCCCATTCAGTTTCTGCGGGACGCCTTGAATGACGATCGACACGTGCATGGCCGCACAATGCCAGCAAACTGGCGGTCTGGAGGTGCCGGCACATGGGATGGATTTTTCGAGGGGCGATCGCGGCAATGCTGTGGGCGTTGTTGCCTCCCATTCAGGCGAAGGGCGTTGAACGGACTGACTCGCCGCCTGAACAACCCGCCCTGACCGCCACCACGGCGGCCACCGGGTTGCCGCGCACACCCGAACAGTTGGCCTCGACCATCGTGCGGGCGGACTTGTCCTTCAAGGTGTATCCGGCGCGGCAATGGCTGGATGGCGACGCCAGCCTGCAACTGCGCGTGGATCGCCCGGTTGTGCAACTGGTGGTCGACCTGGACCGGAACTACGCGGTCGAATCCGTCATGGTGGACGGCGTTCCCGCGCGCTGGAGCAATCCGGAAGGGCGGATGCGCATCGAGTTGCCGCAGCAACTGCCCGCTGGCGGGCAGGCGGTGCTGCGGATCCGCTATGGCGGTCATCCGCACGTCGCCAAAAAGGCGCCTTGGGACGGTGGCATCGTCTGGGCCACGGCGTCGGGCGGCGAGCCGTGGGTGGCCACCGCGGTGCAGGGAGAGGGGTGCGACCTCCTGTGGCCGTGCATCGACCATCCGATGGCCAAGCCGCTGGAAGTGATCGAACGGGTGACGGTGCCGGCGCCGCTGGTGGCGGTCGGCAACGGCGTGCAGGATTCGGTTCGGGAGCACGACGGCTGGCGCACCTATGTGTGGCGCGCGCGTATGCCGGACACCTACGCGGTCGCGCTCAATATCGGCCCCTATGAATTGCTGCAGGCCGAATATCGATCGCGCTATGGCAACGTCATTCCCCTGCGCTACTGGTATTTGAAGGGCAACAAGGCCAAGGCCGAAGGGCTGTTCGCCGAGTTCGCGCCGATGCTGGATTTCTTCGAGGAAAACATCGGGCCCTATCCGTTCGCAAGCGAAAAGATGGGCGTGGTCGAAACGCCGTATCTGGGCATGGAACACCAGACGGTCAACGCCTACGGCAACGATTACAGGAAATCCGAAACCGGTTACGACTGGCTGCTGCAGCACGAATTCGCCCATGAGTGGTTCGGCAACCAGCTCACCAACGTCGATTGGGACGATTTCTGGCTGCACGAGGGTTTCGGCACCTACATGCAGCCGCTCTACCTGCAGTGGCTGCGCGGCGACATGGAATACATGGCGGCGCTGATGAAGATGCGCTCGGTGTTGATGCTGCGCCATCCGGTGGTGAGCGACCGTCCCATGACAGAGAAGGACGTGTCCGACGCCAGCCGCGGCCCCGGCAACGACGTCTATTACAAGGGCGCGCTGACGCTGCACACGCTGCGCAACCTGATCGGCGATGCGGCGTTCTTCCGCGCGACGCGCGAGCTGGTGTATGGCACCGATGCGCCGCGGCCGGGGAATTTCTCGCCGCGCTTTGCCTCGACCGACGATTTCATCGGGATCGTGAATCGCGTCACCGGCAAGGACTATCGCTGGTTCTTCGACGTCTACCTGCGCTCGGTACGGTTGCCGCAGCTGGTGGCGGAGCGGCATGGCGACACGCTTGTGCTGCGCTGGCGGACCGAGGGCGACCGGCCGTTCCCGATGCCGGTGCAGGTGCGCGTCGGCGCGCGCGTGGTGGACGTGCCGATGACGAACGGCCATGGCGAGGTGGCGATCGCTGCGGACGAGAGTTTCACCCTTGACCCGCACTCAAGGGTGCTGCGTGACCTGCCGTACATGGCCGACTACCAGCGCGACAAGGCCGAGCGGGAGCGGGCGGCGGGTGCGCACTGATTGGCGGCACTCTGTGGGTTGGAAGGCTTTAGCTTTAGCTTTAGCTTGGGCGAGCCGGTTGCCACCGGATGGGCGGCCCCATGCGCGACACGCCGTGAATACGTCCATGTAGGCTCATCGGCGGCATCCATGCCGCCGATGGTCGCGTATGGGGCCGCCCATCCGCTGGCATCGCATTGGGCATCTTCCGAAAGGCAAAAGCAGACAGGCAGTCAA
>NZ_JAMQHN010000127.1 GCF_025993755.1 Thermomonas sp.
CGAGATGGGCGTGGCTGAGGCATGGCCCGTGCGGCCTCCTCCCCCGCCAGATTCGCAGAGCGCCCCCTCGTGGGGCGTTGTGCGTATCTGGCGGAGAGGGCCGGACGAGTAGCCCCACGCAGGGTTCGATTGATCGGCAGGAACGCCGATCAAGACAGCCGCAGGCTGCCCGAAGGGCGAGGGCCATGGATGGCCCGAGTCTATCCCTCCCACCCCAGCATGCACGCGCGCCCCCTCGTGGGGCGTTTTGCGTATCTGGCGGAGAGGGCCGGACGAGTCGCCCCTCGCAGGGTTCGATTGATCGGCAGGAAAGCCGATCAAGACAGCCGCAGGCTGCCCGAAGGGCGAGGGCCATGGATGGCCCGAGTCTATCCCTCCCGCCCCACCATGCACGCGCGCCCCATCGTGGGGCGTTTTGCGTATCTGGCGGAGGGAGCCGGACGAATAGCCCCGCGCAGGGTTCGATTGATCGGCAGGAACGCCGATCAAGACAGCCGCAGGCTGCCCGGCACCCTCAAACCGGTATCCCGTCACGCTTTGCGATGGTGATCGTGCGCGCATTCACGCGACAGTGCGATCATCGCTGTTCGGCGCAAGGCAAGGATCGCGACTGCGGTCCGGTTTCATCGCCAGATTGCGTTGCCTGTATTTGATTCCCCTGAACTCACACCCACGCCGCATGATCGAATTCGGACACCTGACGCATGTCGGCCTTCGGCGCGAGCTGAATGAAGACACGTATTACGGGGACACCGAACTCGGACTCTGGCTGGTGGCGGACGGCATGGGCGGGCACGCCTACGGCGAGGTCGCCAGTGCGCTGGCGCGCGAGGCCGTCGTCCGCACGGTGCGTTCCGGCAGCAGCCTGTCCGAGGCGATCCGGATTGCCGACGAGGAAATCATCCGTTGTTCGCGCCGTCGCGGCGACAGCTTGCCGATGGGAACCACCATCGTCGCGATGCGGCTGTTCGACAACCGTTTCGAGGTCGCCTGGGTTGGCGACAGCCGCGTCTACCTGTGGCGCGACGAGACCCTGACCCAGATTTCGCAGGACCACAGCTACGTGCAGGAACTGATCGCGCAGGGCGCCATCAGCCCGGCGCAGGCCCGCAGCCATCCGCACCGCAACGTCGTCACCCAGGCGCTGGGCGTGACGGCGCCGGAGCAACTCAACGTGGAAACTCTGAGCGGCGAGTTGCGGCCCGGCATGCAGCTGTTGCTGTGCAGCGACGGACTGACCGAGGAAGTGGACGACGGCCACATCGCGCAGATATTGGCCCATGTCGAATGCAGCGCGCAGGAATGCGTCGACGGGCTGATCGCCGCAGCGCTGGACGGCGGCGGCTCGGACAACATCACCGCGATTCTGGTGCGCAGCCACTGAAGCCGGCACGCGCCGGCCTTTGCGTCCGGCTCAGACGACCGGGCTCGCCTCGGAACCAGCCGGCGCCTCGAGTTCCAGCCACAGGCAGCGCCCGGATTTCTTCTGCAACTGCGCAAGGCGCTCGGCGTGGGCTTCCGCTTCCTCCGGAGCGATCAGCACCTTCGGGCGCAGAGTCGCATCGGCGGTGGCAAGCACCGCCTCGTTCCCGGTGCGGGCAGCGTCCGTCTCGTCCGCCGCTTCGGCAAACCCGATCTCGCCCTGCCCCGCGGTCAACGCGATATAGACGTCGGCCAGGATCTGGGCATCCAGCAGGGCGCCGTGGAGCTGGCGCTGCGAATTGTCCACGTCCAGCCGCCTGCACAGCGCGTCCAGCGAGTTGCGCTGGCCGGGATAGCGCTCGCGCGCCATCAACAGGGTGTCTTTTACCGTGCAGCGATCGAGGATCTTCCCGCGACCCTCGATCCGCGCCAGTTCGGCGTCGAGAAACCCGAGGTCGAAGGCCGCGTTGTGGATGATGAGCTCGGCACCGTCGATGAAGGCCAGGAATTCGTCCGCCACTTCGGCGAAAAGCGGCTTGTCGGCAAGGAACTCGCGGGTCAGTCCGGTCACTTCCTGCGCCCCCGGTTCAAAGTCGCGCTCCGGGTTGAGGTAGCGCTGGAACGTGCGTCCGGTCGGCCGCCGCTCCAGCAGTTCCACGCAGCCGATTTCCACCACCCGGTTGCCGGACTTCCATTCCAGCCCGGTGGTTTCCGTATCCAGTACGACCTGCCGCATCAGCCTGCCTGCTCCTTGAATCGCAATGCCTGTTCCCGCGCCAGCTGATCGACGCGCTCGTTTTCCGGGTGCCCGGAATGTCCCTTGACCCAGCGCCAGTCCACCGCGTGCCGTGTCGCCGCCTGCGCCAGCCGCTCCCACAGGTCGCGGTTCTTGACCGCGCCGCCGCCGGAGGTTTTCCACCCGCGCCGCACCCAGCCCGGCAACCACTCGGTGATGCCTTGGCGCACGTATTGCGAATCGGTGGTCAGGACCACGTCGCAGGGGCCGCGCAGGGCCTCCAGCGCGGCGATCGTCGCCATCAGCTCCATGCGGTTGTTGGTGGTCTGCGCCTCGCCGCCGGCGAGTTCGCGCTCGTGGCCCTGCCAGCGCAGCAGCGCCGCCCAGCCACCCGGCCCCGGGTTGCCGAGACAGGCGCCATCGGTGTGGATGTCCACCTGCTTGCGCGCCGTCGTCATGCCGGGGTGCCCGCCTGCAGGCCGATCGCGCGCGGCTTGCGAATCGGGGTCAGCGGCAACGTGCGCTTCTCGCAGCGCAGCAGGAAGGCCGGACGCAGCCCGACGCCCGGGTGCGGATGGATTTCCGAACCGGTGCGCCAACCCGCCCCCAGCCCCTGCGATACCGGTTCCGGCTGCAGCCCCACGGCGCGCAGACGGCGCCGCCATGTCATCGGCTCGCGGCCGCGCAGGCCGTGTCCGGTCCAGCGCCAGCGGAAGGGTGCCAGTGGATTGAGCGCCAGCAGCCACAGCCAGCCGCCCGGGATCAGCACCCGCGCGCATTCCTCAAGCAGCAGCTCCGGCTCGGCCGTCATCTCCAGCGCGTGCTGGACGATGACGACGGCGAAGCACTCGCTCGCCAGCGGCAGCGGCAACCCGCAGCGCAGGTCGCCCGCCAGCTCCGGTGCCGACACGGGATGCAGGCACAGCGAGGGCGCCTGCGCCTCTGCCGTGACCAGACGCGCCGCGGCCGGCCCCAGCCACAGGCTGCGCTGGCGCGGGAACTGCTGCAGCGCCGCGCGCACGCAGGCCGCTTCGCTGTCGAGCAGCGCCTTCCCGCTGCTGCCGGCAAACCAGGCGGACGCGGCGGCGGGATCGGGAGGACGGCGAAAGACGGACAGCATCCGCCGATTCTGCGGGAAAGCCGCGCCAACGTCACCGTGCGCGACCGGATCGCCCCGCGCAGGCGGCCGACAATGCGATGATGGCCGGCCCGCACGAGGACAAGCGCCATCGATGGATCTGCACGCCGTTCCCGCCTTCTCGGACAACTACATCTGGCTGCTGCGCGACCGCGACGGCCGTGCGCTGGTGGTCGATCCGGGCGAGTCCGCGCCGGTGCTGGCCGAACTCGGGACTGCGCCGCCGCACGCGATCCTGCTCACCCACCACCACGACGACCACGTCGGCGGCGTGCCCGATCTTCTGGAACGCTGGCCGGACACGCCCGTGTTCGCACCCGAGGAGGCGCGCATCGCGCGGGCGACCCGGCGCGTCGGCGACGGCGAATCCATCCAGGCGGGCCCTTGGCGGTTCACCGCGCTGGCCGTGTCCGGTCACACCCGCAGTCACATCGCCTGGCACGGCGAAGGCCTGCTGTTCTGCGGCGACACCCTGTTCAGCCTTGGCTGCGGGCGGCTGTTCGAAGGCACGCCGGAGCAGATGCATGCCTCCCTGCAGCGGCTGGCGAATCTGGCCGATGCACCGCTGGTGTGCTGCGCGCACGAATACACCCTGACCAACGCGGCGTTCGCGCTGGCGGTCGATCCCGACAACGCCGCGCTGCGGGCTCGCATCGGCCAGGCCTATTCGGCCCGCAGCGCGGGCCAGCCGACCCTGCCCACCACCCTGCGCAGCGAGCGCGCCTGCAACCCGTTCCTGCGCTGCGCCGAACCGGCCATCCAGGCGGCGGCTGCCCGCCACGCCGGCAGGACGCCAAGGGACGCCATCGACACCTTCGCCATCCTGCGTGGCTGGAAAGACGGGTTTCGCGCATAGGACCGGCAGGTCGATTCGACGCAAGGCGAACGCCCGGACTGGCCGCAGGCGACTGCGCAAGGCAAACTAGAGCATTGACTCGAAGCGCGTCCAGCGCATCCACCGCCAAGGAGACACCATGGGATTCCTGCAGGGCAAGCGCGCGCTGGTGACCGGCATCGCCAGCCAGCGTTCGATCGCCACCGGCATTGCCGACGCCTTTCACCGCGAAGGCGCGCAGCTGGCGCTCACCTACCAGAACGAGAAACTGAAGTCGCGGGTGGAAGCCGCCGCCGCCGAGTACGGCAGCGACATCGTGCTGCCGCTGGACGTGGCGGACGATGGCCAGATCGAGAGCTGCTTCAGCGAACTGGGCAAGCGCTGGGAAGACGGCTTCGACATCCTCGTGCACTGCATCGCCTTTGCTCCGCGCGAGGCGATCGAAGGCGACTTCCTCGACGGCATCAGCCGGGAGGCCTACCACATCGCCCACGACATCAGCGCCTACTCGCTGGCGGCGATCGGCAAGGCCGCGCGGCCGCTGATGAAGGGCCGCAACGGCAGCATCCTGACCCTGACCTACCTCGGCGCCGAGCGCGCGCTGGCCAACTACAACACGATGGGCGTGGCCAAGGCTTCGCTGGAAGCCACCGTGCGCTACATGGCGATGGCGCTGGGGCCCGAAGGCACGCGCGTCAACGCGATTTCCGCCGGCCCGATCCGCACCTTGGCCGCTTCCGGCGTGGCGAACTTCCGCAAGATGCTCAGCCAGTTCGAGGCGGTGGCCCCGCTGCGCCGTGTCGTCACCATCGAGGACGTGGGCAATACCGCCGCCTTCCTGTGTTCGGATCTCGCCGCCGGGATCACCGGTGAAGTCACCTACGTCGATGCCGGCTACAACATCATGGGCATGAGCGGAATCGATTGACCGATACGCCGTCGTCGCGCGCACCAGAAAACGCCCGGACAAGTCCGGGCGTTTCATTTCCACGCACAGGCGCCTGGCGGGCTTACAGACGGTCTTCAGCCACCTTGATCTGGTAGCGCGCCCGCAGCGCCCGGATGTAGGCCTCGCGCGCACGCTGGCCGTCGGCTGCGGACATCTGCTCGCGCAGCGTTCTGCGGTCCTGCGCGGACACCTGGGCGAGATCGCCGTCGTGGACGGCGCGGATGGCGAACACCATGTACGCGTTGCCCAGCAGCGCCTTGCCCAGGCGAGGCTGGTTGTTGGCCGGACGCGGCTGGTTGAACAGCACCGCGACCGCTTCCTGCGAGGGAATCGGCATGCTGCGCTGGAGGCCGTCCAGGCCACCCATCGCCAGCTTCGCCTCATTGGCGGCGTCCGCAAGACCCTTGGCTTCGGCCGACCTGAGCAGCGCATCGGCGGCGGCGGCGGCGGCCTTCCGCTGGCGATCCGCGCGAATCGCGGCGATCACGGCATCGCGCACCTGCTCCAGCGGCAACGCACGCTCCGGTTCATGGTCGAAGACCCGGATCAGCACCGACTTGTTCGGCCCGATCTCGATCGGATCGCTGGCGGTGCCGTCCTGGATCAGGGTATCGGAGAACGCCGCGCGCAGCACCTTCTGATCGCTGGCGATCCCGGGCCCACCGGCGCGGGTGAACGCCGGCGTGGTCTGCACGGTCAGGCCCATCGCCTTGGCCGCCGGCTCCAGCGAGGTCGGCGATTTGAGCACCTCGTCCACCAGCTTGCCGATCAGGTCGTTGAACTCGCGCTCCTGCGAACCCTGCGACAGCTCGCGCTCGAGGTCGGCGCGCACTTCCTCGAACGGGCGCTGCACCGAGGGGCGGATCTGGCTCACCTTGATGATGTGCCAGCCGAATTCGCTGTGCACCGGCGCGCTGATCTGGCCGGACTGCATCGAGAAAGCGGCATTGCCAAACGCCGGCACCATGTCTTCCTTGCGGATCCAGCCGAGGTCGCCACCCTTGCCCTTCGATCCGGTGTCGTCGGAATTGGCCCGCGCCAATGCCGCGAAATCGGCACCCGGCGCGCGCGCTTCGGCCGACAGCCGGTTGGCCTTGGCCTCGGCCGCCTTCTTGTCGGCCTCGCTGGCGTTGGCCGCCACCGCCACGAGGATGTGCGACACCTCGCGCTGCTCGGGCGAGGAGTACTTCGAGATGTTCTGCTGGTAGAGCGCACGCAGCGCGGCCTCGTCGCTGGCCGGCTTCGGCAGGGTGCTGCCATCGACCTCGACGTATTCCAGGCGCACCGATTCGGGCTTGCGGAAATCGCCGCGGTGGGCGTCGTACCACTGGCTGATCTGCGCGTCGGTCACCGGCGCCGTATCCGCGGGCGGCAGCGGCAGCATCACCCAGTTGACGTCGCGGGTCTCGCCCAGCAGGCGCGCCAGCCGATCGACCTCGGCGTTGGTGACGAAGGCGGAATCGGCGATGCCGGCCGGAATCAGGTCGTTCTTCAGGCCTTCGCGGATCTTGTCCTGGAACGCGCGCGGCGTCAGCGGCGGGTTCTGCGAGGCCAGGATCAGCTGGTAGCGGTCGGCGTTGAAGGCGCCGTCGACCTGGAAATCCGGCATCGACTGGATCGCCTTGCGCACCTCGTCGTCGCTGATCGCAAGGTTGTCGTGCTCGGCGGCGAACAGCAGCACCTGGTCGTCGATCAAACCGTCAAGGATGCGTCGCTTGTTGTCCTTCGATTCGAACTGCTTGGCGTCGAAGTTGTCGCCCTGCCGCTGGCGCATGTTTTCGCGCACCAGGTCGAGGCGCTGGCGGAACGCGTCGGACTCGATGTCGGCCCGCGTCCACAGGTAGGTGAACGGCCACATGTTCGGCGCCGAACTCCACCACGTCGGCGGCTGCGCGATCCGCGCCACGTAGGTCTCCACGCTCTGCTGCATGTACGACTCCATGCCGAAAAAAGCAAATGGAACCGTCACGATCGTGAGGATGATGCCGGCGATCCAGCCGGTGGTCTTGTCGCGTAGGGCTTGCAGCATGATGGGGGTGCGCTTGGGTCGAGCCGCCTAGTTTAGCGCGGCGCGCAGCCCGAATCTCCCGCCGCGGGCCGCAGGCAAAGAAAAGCCCCGCACGCTGCGGGGCTCGGCTTGTGATCTGGCGGAGTGGACGGGACTCGAACCCGCGACCTCCGGCGTGACAGGCCAGCATTCTAACCGACTGAACTACCACTCCGCTGAGACGGACAAGTGTATCGAACGCCCGCGCGTCGCGCAACAAAATCGCGCCAGGGAATTCGATCTGGTGGGCACTGAGGGGATCGAACCCCCGACCCGCTCCTTGTAAGGGAGCCGCTCTACCGCTGAGCTAAGTGCCCGGAGGAGGAATTATCGCAGCAGCGTCGCAAGCGTGGAACCTTCCGCTCCATTCGGAGCAACGAAAAAGCCCGGCGCGTGGCCGGGCTTTGACGTCGACGCAGGGGCGGGATCAGTTGACCGCGTCCTTGAGCGCCTTGCCGGCCTTGAACGCGGGGTTCTTCGAGGCCTTGATCTTGATGGTGTCGCCGGTGCGCGGGTTGCGGCCGGTGCGGGCGCCGCGCTTGCGGACCGAGAAGGTGCCGAAGCCGACCAAGGTGACCGTGTCGCCCTTCTTCAGGGCCTTGGTGATGGCGGCAACCATCGCGTCGACGGCGCGGCCGGCGTCGGCCTTGGTGAGTTCCGCGGCATCGGCCACGGCTTCGATGAAATCGGCTTTGTTCATTGGATTGTTGGCTCCGTTGGAGGAAGTGTTGCCGGAATGCATTGGCCGGATTCGACGGCGCTCCCCTGTCGACGATCCGGGTTCACCGCGGCATCTTGCAAGCACACCGCGGTCATCGACCTTATACCAGCGCAATTTCCGGCGCGCAACAGGAAAGCAAGCATTGGCGCGGGTTTCAGCGGGAAGTGCTTGAAATCCCGAACAGTCAATGCTTGATCGCCGGGCGCGATCCGGCCTTGCCGCGGGCGCGCCCCTTCACCGCCGGCGTCTTTGCGGAGGCGCCGCTGCCGCCTCGCGCCACGATCGGACGTTCGAGCGCCAGGTCCAGCACTTCATCGATCCATTTCACCGGAACGATCCGGACCTGCTGCAGCACGGACGCCGGAATGTCGGCGAGATCCTTGCGGTTCTCCTCGGGAATCAGCACCGTCTTGATGCCGCCGCGCAGCGCGGCCAGCAATTTCTCCTTCAGTCCGCCGATCGCGCTGACCTTGCCGCGCAGCGTGATCTCGCCCGTCATCGCCACGTCGTGCCGCACCGGAATCCTGGTCAGCATCGACACCAGCGAGGTGGCCATCGCGATGCCCGCGCTGGGCCCGTCCTTCGGGGTGGCGCCATCCGGCACGTGGATGTGGAGATCGTGCTTCTGCAGGAAATCCAGCTCGATCCCGAGTTGCTCGGTGCGGGCGCGCACCACCGACAGCGCAGCCGAAGCCGATTCCTTCATCACGTCGCCAAGCTGTCCGGTGAGGATCACCGCGCCCTTGCCGGGCACCAGCGTGGATTCGATCTGCAGCAGATCGCCGCCCACCTCGGTCCAGGCCAGGCCGGTGACGAGGCCGATCTCGTTCTCGGCCTCGGCGCGGCCGAAGTCGAAGCGCTGCACGCCAAGGTACTTGTCGAGGTTCTTCGCCGTCACCGCGATCGCCTTGGCCTTGCGGCCCTTCGGCTGCGCCCCCTTGAGCGCGATTTCCTTGACCACCTTGCGCGCGATCCGCGCGATCTCGCGTTCGAGGTTGCGCACGCCGGATTCGCGCGTGTAGTAGCGGATGATGTCGACGATGGCCGATTCGGCGATCTCCAGTTCGCCCGCGCGCAGGCCGTTGGCCTTGAGCTGCTTGGGCACGAGGTAGCGAATGGCGATGTTGAGCTTCTCTTCCTCGGTGTAACCGGGGATGCGGATCACCTCCATGCGGTCGAGCAGCGGGCCGGGAATGTTCAGCGAATTGGAAGTGGCGACGAACATCACCTCGGACAGGTCGAGGTCGACTTCGAGGTAATGGTCGTTGAAGGCGTGGTTCTGCTCGGGGTCGAGCACCTCCAGCAGCGCCGAGGACGGATCGCCGCGGAAGTCCATCGACATCTTGTCGATCTCGTCGAGCATGAACAGCGGATTCTTCGTGCCCGCCTTGTTGAGGTTCTGCACGATCCGGCCCGGCATCGAGCCGACGTAGGTGCGCCGGTGGCCGCGGATCTCGGCCTCGTCGCGCACGCCGCCCAGCGCCATCCGCACGAACTTGCGGTTGGTGACGCGGGCGATGCTCTGCCCCAGCGAGGTCTTGCCGACGCCGGGCGGGCCGACCAGGCACAGGATCGGCCCCTTCATCCGGGAAACGCGCGACTGCACCGCGAGATATTCGAGGATGCGTTCCTTGACCTTCTCCAGCCCGTAGTGGTCCGCATCGAGCGTGGCCTGCGCGGCCTTGAGATCCTTGCGGATCTTGCTGCGCTTCTTCCACGGCACGCCCAGCAGCCAGTCGAGATAGTTGCGCACGACGCCCGCTTCCGCCGACATCGGCGACATCTGCTTGAGCTTGGCCAGCTCGGCCTTGGCCTTGGCCTCGACCGGCTTGGGCATTCCGGCCGCGGCAATCCGGCGCGCGACATCCTCCAGATCGTTGGGCACGTCGTCCAGCTCGCCCAGCTCCTTCTGGATCGCCTTCATCTGCTCGTTGAGGTAGTACTCGCGCTGGCCGCGCTCCATCTGCGATTTGACCCGCCCGCGGATGCGCTTTTCCATCTGCTGGACGTCCAGCTCGCCATCGACGAGGCCGACCAGCAGTTCCAGCCGGTCGCCGACATCGACCGTCTCCAGCAGCTTCTGCTTGTCGATCAGGCGCACGCCCAGATGCGCGGCCACGGTGTCGGCCAGCTTGCCGGCATCCTCGATGCCCGCGAGCGTCTGCAGCAGCTCCGGCGGCAACTTGCGGTTGGACTTGATGTAGGTTTCGAACTGCGCCAGTAGGGTGCGGCCGACCGCTTCGAGTTCGCGCGGCTCGCGGCTCAAGGTCGGCGCGATCGGCGTCGCGCTGGCCAGCAGCGCGCCGTCGTCGGCGCGCATGGACGCGACCTGGGCGCGCTCCAGCCCCTCGACCAGCACCTTGATGGTGCCGTCGGGCAGTTTCAGCAATTGAAGTACCTGTGCCACCGTGCCCACGCCGTGCAGGTCGGCGGCACCGGGATCGTCGGTTTCAGCGGTTTTTTGCGCCACCAGCAGGATGCGCTTGTCGCCTTCCACCGCCATGTCGAGCGCGCGGATCGACTTCTCGCGCCCCACGAACAGCGGAATCACCATGTGCGGGAAGACCACGACGTCGCGCAGCGGCAGGACTGGCAGTTGGTGGGTTTCGGCAGACGAACGAGCAGGCATGGAGACTCCAGACGACGGTCGCGGCAGGAACTGCCGCCATGGCTGTGTTTATGGGGCCGCTGCGCGCCGGTTGCAAGCAGGGCGCAAATGCGGCTTGCGGGCGTAAGCGAGCGCCCAAGCGCGGCGCCTGACTGGGAAAGCGCATTTTGGACGCGGATCAACGCGGAAATACGCGGATTGGAGCTTTATCCATCGGATTTCATCCGCGTCGATCCGCGTCCGAATGCTTTTGCCGGAGCAAAGAAAACGTGAGTCAAGGGACCAAAAGCGAAGGCCACCTTGCGGTGGCCTTGCGGATCGATCCGGTCAGTCCGACGACGCGGCCTTGGCCGGCGCAGCGGCATTCTGGTAGATCAGGTAGGGGTCGGACTTGTGCTCGATCACCGACTCGTCCACCACCACCTTGCTGACGTTTTCCAGCGACGGCAACTCGAACATGGTGTCCAGCAGCGTGGATTCGACGATCGTGCGCAAGCCGCGGGCGCCGGTCTTGCGCTTGAGCGCCTTGCGTGCGATCGCGGCCAGCGCGTCCGGGCGGATCTCCAGCTCGACGCCTTCCATCTCGAACAGTTTCTTGAACTGCTTGGTGATGGCGTTCTTGGGCTCGGTCAGGATCTTGACCAGCGCCGCCTCGTCCAGTTCCTCAAGCGTGGCCACCACCGGCAGGCGCCCGACGAACTCGGGGATCAGGCCGTACTTGATGAGATCTTCCGGTTCGACCTGCGCCAGCACCTGGCCGATGTCGGCCTTGCGCTCGGCACTCTTGACCTTGGCGCCGAAGCCAATTCCGCCGGCCTCGGTGGATCGCTGCTGGATCACCTTGTCCAGTCCGGCGAAGGCGCCGCCGACGATGAACAGGATGTTGCGGGTGTCGACCTGCAGGAATTCCTGCTGCGGATGCTTGCGCCCGCCCTGCGGCGGCACGCTGGCGAGCGTGCCTTCGATCAGCTTGAGCAGCGCCTGCTGCACGCCCTCGCCTGAGACGTCGCGGGTGATCGACGGGTTCTCGCTCTTGCGCGAGATCTTGTCGATCTCGTCGATGTAGACGATGCCCTGCTGCGCCTTGTCGACGTCGTAGTCGCACTTCTGCAGCAGCTTCTGGATGATGTTCTCCACGTCCTCGCCGACGTAGCCGGCTTCGGTCAGCGTGGTGGCATCGGCCATCGTGAACGGCACGTTGAGCATGCGCGCCA
>NZ_JAMQHN010000128.1 GCF_025993755.1 Thermomonas sp.
CGTCCAGTTCGCGCTCAGCCAGTACCGCCATACCCTGGACGCGGCACAACTTCTGGACGAGCTGTCGCTCGGCTACCTCCGGCTGGCCCCCGATTTCGCGAAGTTGCCGCTGGCCCAGGCCCTGCACGATGAAATGCGCGAAGCCATCCAGTACGCTCACCGGCAGGGCCTGCAGGTCATCGCCCAGAACGTGGAAGACCCGCAGGCGGCGGCGGCGCTATGGATCGGCGGGATCGACTTCATTCAGGGCAATCTGGTCCACCGGCCCGAGCAAACCCTGGACTTCGACTTCCGGAGCGCAACGCTGTGACCGATGCCGCCGACACCCGCGCCGGCCGGAACCTGCAGGTGGCCCGCTGGCTGGCCTTGGGCGCGGCCGCCGGCGTCGCGCTGGCGCTGGTGATCGAGCGCACCGGCGTGGAAGGTCCGTGGCAGATGATCGCCCTGGTCATGGCCCTGCTGGCCCTGTTCGCGACGACCACGCTCGCCTTCACCACCCGCCAGCGCGAGCTGGCGCTGCAGGAGCACGCCGAACAGAACCAGCGCAAGGCCGAGGAAATCAGCGCCCTGCAGCAGGAGATCGACCGCCACACCGAGCTCGAACAGGAACTGACCCGGGCCAAGCAGGAAGCCGAATCGGCGTTCATGGCCAAGGGCGAATTCCTGGCCACCATGAGCCACGAGATCCGCACGCCGCTCAACGGCATCATCCCGATGCTGGACCTGCTTTCCGGCACACGGCTTGCGCTGGAGCAGCAGGAGTTCCTGCGCACCGCCACCGCCTCGGCGCAGCAGTTGCTGCGGATCGTCGACGACATCCTCGACTACTCCAAGCTCGAAGCCAACCGGCTGGAACTGGAAACCACCGGCTTCAACCTGCGCGAGCTGCTGCAAAGCGTGATCACCCTGATGCAGCGCCCCGCCGAGGCCAAGGGGCTGCGCCAGACCCTGCAGATCGACGCTTCGGTGCGCCTGCCGGTGCGCGGCGATCCGGTGCGGCTGCGCCAGATCCTGAGCAACCTGCTGAGCAACGCGATCAAGTTCACCGAGCACGGCGGCGTGACGGTGAGCGTGCGCCGCATGGGCGAAACCGCCACCCAGCACCAGTTGCGCTTCGAGGTGCAGGACACCGGCATCGGCATCGATGCGGCCACGCGCGCCAAGCTGTTCCAGCCTTTCAGCCAGGCCGACGCCTCGACCACCCGGTTGTACGGCGGCACCGGGCTGGGCCTGGTGATCTCGCAGCGCATCGTCGAACTGATGGGCGGCAAGATCGGCGTGGAATCCGAGCCGGGCCGCGGCTCGGTGTTCTGGTTCGAAGTACCGCTGCTCAAGGTGCAGGGCGACATCACCGAACGCCGTGAGGAAATGCACGGCGGACGGGTGCTGCTGATCACCACCGACGCCAAGCTGCGGATGCGGCTAACCCTGCTGCTGCCCAACTGGGGCCTGCGGATCACCGCCGTCGAGAACACCCACGACGCCCTCGAACGCCTGCGCCAGGCCCAGGGCCAGGGCAAGCCGTGGAACTATTCGGTGGTCCTTGCCGACCTGTCGAGCATCCGCAGCACGGCGGTGTCGCTGGCCCGCAACATGGATCGCCACGAACAGTACGGCAACGCCCGCCTGCTCTACCTGCGCGGCGACGAGGTGACCTCGCAGGATCTGCCGATGGGCGCCAGCATCCTCTCGCGCAACGCCGCCGATGCCGATCTACGAGCCGCGCTGTCGGCGTCCGGGGTCGCCTGGGCGCAGCAGGATCCGCATCCGGCGCCGGCGCCGCAGACGCCCAAGGTCGAACTCGGCCGCAAGGCCAGGGTTCTGCTGGTCGAGGACAACCCGGTCAACCTGATGGTCGCCCAGCGCCTGCTGCAGGTGCTCGGGGCCGACTGCGACACCGCCGGCAACGGCCAGGCGGCGCTGGCCAAGCTCGACGAAGCCGAATTCGACCTGGTGCTGATGGACTGCCAGATGCCGGTGCTCGACGGCTACGCGGCGACCCGACGCTGGCGCGAGCTCGAGCAGCAGCGCAAGGTGCAGCGACGGCTCCCGATCGTGGCGATGACCGCCAACGCGATGGCCGGCGACCGCCGCAAATGCCTCGACGCCGGCATGGACGACTACCTGTCCAAGCCGGTCAGCCGAGCCGAACTCGAACAGTGCATCGCGCGCTGGAAGGACACCCAGATGCCGGTGCCGGCCGCCGCTCCCGCACTGTCGGAACAACGGGATGCGCAGCGTCCCGGCGTGCTCGACCAGAACGTCCTGTCCGAACTGCGCGAAGTGCTCGGCGCCGAGGTCGACAAGATCATCGCGGTCTACCTGGAAGACACCCCGCGCCTGATCGCCCAACTCGAACACGCGGTCGCCGCCAGCAATCCGATCGCGCTGCGGATCGCCGCGCACACGCTGAAGTCGTCCAGCGCCAACGTCGGCGCGATGACCCTGTCCAACGCCGCCCGCGACCTCGAATACGGCGCCCGCGACGGCACCCTGTCGCAGCCGGCGGTCGCCGTCGCCCAGATCGTCAGCGAGTTCACCCAGGTACGCGAAGCGCTCAAGGCCTCGATGGCGGCCGGAGGCTGAGGCGGCGCAGCGGAATCAGTCGGCGTCGAGCTGCTGGGCGAGGTAGTTCTGCTCGCCCACGCGCCCGATCAACTCGATCTGGGTTTCCAGCCAGTCGATGTGTTCTTCCTCGGAATAGAGGATGTCGGCGAACACCTTGC
>NZ_JAMQHN010000129.1 GCF_025993755.1 Thermomonas sp.
ACCACCGGCGCCCGCATCAGGCGCTGGGCATGAAGACACCCGCAGAAGCGTATGCTTTAGCGGCCTGACCTGTGCAGGAAGTGCTGGGTCATTACATGTATTCGCGCGTGGTCATGCCGGCCCAGACCTTGCTCATCAAATCGGTGAGCGCGGCGTATTCCTGCCCGCGCCGCACGCCGGACTTGTCCCATTCGTCGGTCAACGCCTTGCGCACCTCGATGGACTTGATGCACTGATTGATCCAGTTCTCGCTGTAGCCCAGGCGGCGGTAGTTCTGGATGGCGCGGTCGATGGACAGTTCCGGGTCCACCGTTTCGTCCAGACGCTCGCTGCCCACCTGCGCCAGCCACAGCTTGAAGGGTTCGGCGCGCTTGCTGGGAATGGACTGGACCAGCCGCAGGATCTGCTCGGTGTCGGCCACGTCGGTTAGACGCGCTTTCCCGTCCGCGGCGCGCATTTTCAACCCGTGACAATTTGTCACGGTTTCATTGCCTTCGGCCTTGAGACGCTGTTTCAGCTTGCGCCAATAGGCGGAAGCGTCGGCGCTTTCGGTCAGCACGGCCACGACGTCCACGACCGAAAACCACCACTTCTCGCTCTCGGCATCCCACTCGGCGCGAATCTTCTTGGTCTCGAAGAGCTTGACCTTGCCTGCCTGCCCGCTCATGACTCAACTCCCGAAGCCAACTCGGCCACCGTCATCTTCGGGTATTCCCTCACCGGCGCGAAGATTTCGTGCTTGCCAAGATGCGCGAACAGCGAACCTTCCGCACTGAAAGCCGACCAATGCGTCAGCACGTCGAAACGGAAATCGCGCCGCTGGAACTTGCCTTTGCCCAGGTAGCCCCATTCCGGGAAGGTGATCGGCTGGCCGCTGCTGTCCTTCATGGTCAGGGCATCGCCGTGGACCAGGTTCTGCGACAACACGTGGCGGGCAGATCGATACAGATCGTCGGCATCGTCAAGATCCAGATATTCGGCAAAGATTTCGAGCAGGTTGTCCCGGCACTCGGCAATGTTGTCGGGCAGCAGCTCGATGCCGTAGATGCACATCAGCCCAAGTAGCGCATGGTGGCGCTTTTCGAAGTCGGACTTGCCGTACTTCGACTCGACTGCCGCGAGCTTGCGCCGGAGGATCTGGACGAGGAAGTTGCCGCTTCCGCAGGCCGGCTCCAGAAACCGGCTGTCGATCCTCTCGGTTTCGCCCTTCACCAGATCCAGCATCGCCTCGACCATCCACGGCGGGGTGAACACCTCCCCGTGGTCGGCGACGCGCTGTTTGGATTTCACCAGGCTCATGGATCCGCAGTACCCCCTTGTCCGCGCCCGATGTGGCGCATTCGCTTCGCGGGTCGAGGGCGGCGATCCTGCTTGCCGTCTTCCGCGGTGCGCAAGCCCGGGGCGTTGCCTCGTCGATGTCACCCGATTATGCAGCAGGGTGCCCACTGCGGCGTGGCGCGAACAACAAAAAACCCGCCGCAGCGGGTTTTCGTGGACGGGCCTCGTGAAGCTGGTGCCGGAAATAGGATTCGAACCTACGACCTACGCATTACGAATGCGCCGCTCTACCAACTGAGCTATTCCGGCAAGGTCGCGCATTTTATCGGTTGCGGCGGTGTTGCGCCAGTCGACGATCAGCGAAGCTCCTTGGGCAGGGCGAAGACCATGCTCTCCGGCTCGCCGCGCAGCTCCTGCACGTCCGGCGCGCCGAGGTCGCGCAGCCGCGCCAGCACGCCCTGCACCAGCACTTCCGGCGCGGAGGCGCCGGCCGTCACGCCGATGCGCCGGTGCGCGGACACCCAGGCCGGGTCGATCTCGGCGGCGCTGTCGATCAGCAGCGCGGCGGCGCCTTCGCGCTGCGCCAGCTCGCGCAGGCGGTTGGAATTGGAGCTGTTGGGCGAGCCGACCACCAGCACCGCGTCGCAGCCGCCGCGCACGAGGTCGCGCACGGCGTCCTGACGGTTCTGGGTGGCGTAGCAGATGTCGTCGTGCTTGGGGCCCTGGATCTTGGGGAATTTCGCCCGCAGCGCGGCGATGATTTCCTGGGTGTCGTCCACGCTGAGCGTGGTCTGGGTGGTATAGGCGCAGTTGTCGGGCTGCCGGAGCACCAGCGCGGCCACGTCTTCCAGGTTTTCGACCAGATGGATCTCGCCGGTCTGTTCCTTGGCCGTCCACTGCCCCATCGTGCCCTCGACCTCGGGATGGCCGGCATGGCCGATCAGCACCATGTCGCGCCCGCGCCGGTTCTGGCGACCGACTTCCTGATGCACCTTGGTCACCAGCGGGCAGGTGGCGTCGAACACCCGCAGCCCGCGGCGATCGGCTTCGTCGCGCACCGCCTGCGACACGCCGTGGGCGGAAAAGATGACGGTGGCGCCGTCGGGCACCTCGGCGAGTTCCTCGACGAAGACTGCTCCACGCGCCTTCAGGTCATCGACCACGAACTTGTTGTGCACGACCTCGTGGCGCACGTAGATCGGCGCGCCGAAAATTTCCAGCGTGCGCTTGACGATTTCGATGGCGCGATCGACGCCGGCACAGAAGCCGCGCGGATTGGCGAGCAGGACGTCCATGCTCGTCAGTCTAAGCCTTCGCTGCCGGCTTGGCCTTGCCCGACATCAAGCCGGATGCCAATGCCAGGCCGATGGCGCCACCCACCACGGCGCTGTCGGCGATGTTGAACGCCGGCCAGTAGTGGTTGCCGACATGCCACTGGATGAAGTCGACGACGTGGCCGTGGACGAAGCGGTCGATGACGTTGCCGAGCGCGCCGCCGATCACCAGCGCCAGCGGAAGGGACTGCTTCCAGTCGCCGCGCGGCGTGCGCGCCAGCATCCACGTCAGCACGGCGCTGATGGCGAACGCCAGCAGGATGAAAAGCCATTGCTGCCAGCCGCCGGCGTCGGCGAGGAAGCTGAACGCCGCGCCGGTGTTGTAGGTACGGTACCAGTTCCAGAAACCGTCGATGACGGGGACGGCGGTGTATTCGGGCAGATGCGCCAGCACCCACGCCTTCGACCACTGGTCGAGGCCGAGGATCAGGGCCGAAACGGCAAGCCAGGGCAGTGCGTTGGGTTTGACCTTGGCCATCAGAACCAACGGCGGGTTTCGCCCGCGCCGTCCACGTTGGCCACGCAGCGCCCGCACAGCAGCGGGTGCGCGGGGTGTGCGCCGACGTCCTCGCGGTGGTGCCAGCAGCGCACGCATTTGTGCTTCTGCGTCGGCTGTGCAGAAACGGCGATCGTCTTGGCGTCGGCGTCCGGCACCAGCGTCACATCGCCACTGATCAGCAGGAAGCGCAGTTCGTCCACCAGCGGCGCCAGTCGGTTCTGATCGGCCACGCCCGCGCGCAACTCGATTTCGGCCTCCAGCGCGGCGCCGATTTTTCCTTCGGAGCGCAGCGGTTCCAGCGCCTTCGTCACCTGCTCGCGCAATTCCAGCAGCGTGTCGAAGTCATGCGCGGTCATCGGCGCGGCGTCCGGAAGCGGCGTCAGCCCTTCGTACCATGTGGACAGCAGCACGTTGCCGGCGTGCGGCCCCGGCAGGTAGCCCCAAAGTTCGTCGGCGGTGAAGCTCAGGATCGGCGCGATCCAGCGCGCGAAGGCTTCGGCGATGTGGTACATCGCGCTCTGCGCGCTGCGCCGGCCCGGTGAATCTTCCTGCATCGTGTACAGGCGATCCTTGGTGACGTCGAGATACAGCGATCCCAGATCGACGCTGCAGAAATTCATCAACGCCTGCACCACGGAAGCAAAGTCGTAATCGGCATAGGCGGTCTTGATGGCCTCCTGCACCTGCCATGCGCGATGCACGATGTAGCGGTCCAGCGCCACCATGGCATCGGTTGCAACCATGTGCTGCGCGGGGTCGAAGCCGTGCAGGTTGCCCAGCAAGAAGCGCGCGGTATTGCGGATGCGGCGGTAGGCATCGGCGTTGCGCTTGAGGATTTCCTGCGACAGCGACATTTCGTTGCTGTAGTCGGTGGAGGCAATCCACAGGCGCAAAATATCCGCGCCCAATTTGTTCATGATGTCCTGCGGCTCGATGCCGTTGCCCAGCGACTTCGACATCTTGCGGCCGTGCTCGTCCACGGTGAAGCCGTGGGTCAGGCATTGCCGGTACGGCGCGGCCTTGTCGATGGCCACGCCGGTGAGCAGCGAGCTCTGGAACCAGCCGCGATGCTGGTCGGAGCCTTCCAGATACAGATCGGCCGGCTTGCCCAGGCCGCGCTCCTTGACCACGCACTCATGGGTCACGCCGGAGTCAAACCAGACGTCCAGAATGTCGGTGATCTTCTCGTACTGCGCGGCTTCCCCGCCCAGCAGTTCGGAAGGCTCCAACGCGTACCAGACGTCGATGCCGCCCTGCTCCACGCGGTCGGCCACCTGTCGCATCAACTCCACACTGCGCGGGTGGATGTCGCCGGTCTCGCGGTGTACGAACAGCGCGATCGGCACGCCCCAGGTGCGCTGGCGCGAGATCGTCCAGTCCGGTCGGCCGTCGATCATGCCGGCGATGCGCGCCTGGCCCCATTCGGGGTACCACGCCACCGTTTCGATGGCCGCCAGCGCGTCGCGGCGCAGGCCGGCTTGCTCCATCGAAATGAACCACTGCGGGGTGGCGCGGAACGCGATCGGGGTCTTGTGCCGCCAGCAATGCGGGTAGCTGTGCTTGAGCGGCGCGAACGCCAGCAGCGCGCCGTTGCCGCGCAGCACCTCGACGATCGCGTCGTTGGCCTTCCACACATGCAACTGGGTCAGGTCCACATCGCCCGCCTTCGGCGTGGATGGCAGATACACGCCACGCCCATCCACCGGGTTCAGCTGCGCCGCCGTGTATTTCTCGATCAGGCCGTATTTCTGGCCGACCACGAAGTCTTCCTGGCCGTGGCCGGGCGCGGTGTGCACCGCACCGGTGCCGTCTTCGGCGCTGACGTGATCGCCCAGCAGGATCGGGATGTCGCGCTCGGCATAGAACGGGTGCGCGAACAGCAGGCCTTCGAGTTTTTCGCCGGTGGCGCGGCCCAGCAGCACCGCCTCGTCCACGCCGTAGCGCTTGAGCGCCTTCTCGGCCAACGCCTCGGCAAGGATCAGCCAGCGGCGGCTGCCATCCGCCTTGGCCGGGCCTTCCACCAACACATACTCCAGCTCCGGCCCCAATGAAATGGCCAACGATGCCGGCAGCGTCCACGGCGTGGTGGTCCAGATCGGGATCGCCACCTCCACGCCTTCCGGCAGTTCGCTGCCGAAGGCGCGGCTGACTTGCTGGCTGTTGCGGGCGGCATAGGCCACATCCACCGCCGGCGAGGTCTTGTCCTGATATTCGATCTCGGCCTCGGCCAGCGCACTGCCGCAGTCGAAGCACCAGTACACCGGCTTCACCCCGCGCAGCAGGTGGCCGTTTTCCACCACCCGCGCCAGCGCGCGGATTTCATCGGCCTCGAACTTGAAATCCAGCGTGCGGTACGGGTTTTCCCAATCGCCCAGCACGCCCAGGCGCTTGAAATCCTTGCGCTGCACATCGATCTGCGCGGTCGCATATTCGCGGCATTTCTGGCGGAACTCGGTGGCGTCGAGCTTGGTGCCGACCTTGCCGAATTTTTTCTCGATGGCGATTTCGATCGGCAGGCCGTGGCAGTCCCAACCCGGGATGTAGGGCGCATCGAAGCCGGCCAGCGTCTTCGACTTGACGATGATGTCCTTCAGAATCTTGTTGACCGCGTGGCCCAGGTGAATGGCCCCGTTGGCATACGGCGGGCCATCGTGCAGCACGAACTGCGGGCGACCCTTGGCTGCGGCACGAATCTGCGCGTACAAGCCTTCGGACTCCCAGCGTGCCAAGGTATCCGGCTCACGCTTGGGCAGGTCGCCGCGCATCGGGAATGCAGTTTCCGGCAGCAGGATGGTGGCCTTGTAGGGGTTGTCGCTCTTGGTCGAAGTATCGTCGCTCACGCGGAGGCCTGCCTGATCGAAGCGGAGTGTCTTGCCGCGCCCGCGCCGGAATGCGCGGGCCAGCGTTGGGGAACGGATGTTTCAAGGAGGGCGCGCGCCTGCGCGTCGTCGCGCTGCATCTGCGCGGTCAGTGCATCCAGATCGGGGAATTTTTCCTCATCGCGCAGATGGGTGACGAACTCGACCGCGATCCGGCGCCCGTACAGGTCGCCTTCGAAATCGAACAGGTGTGCCTCCAGCAACGGCTCGACGCCGTCCACCGTGGGCCGTGTGCCGAAGCTCGAAACCGACGGTCGCGGGGCGTCGCCCACGCCGTGGACCCAGGTCGCATAGATGCCGCGCAGCGCCGGCGTCTTGCCGCCGAAGCGCAGGTTCGCGGTGGGATAACCCAGGGTGCGGCCGAGCTGGCGACCGCGCACCACCCGCCCGCCGATGGCGTAAGGCCGCCCCAGCAGCCGCGCCACCGTGGCGAACTCGCCCGTCACCAGCGCGGCGCGGATGCGGGTGCTGGAAATACGCTCGCCGCCGTCCAGCACCGGCTCGATCGCCTCGGCGCGGAAGCCGGACTGCGCGCCCTGCGCCTGCAGCAGCGCCAGATCGCCGCCGCGCGCGTGGCCGAAGCGGAAACCGGGGCCAACCCAGACCTCGCGCGCCGCCAGCCGTCCAACCAGCGTTTCGTGCACGAAATCGGCGGCCTCCATCGCCGCCAGCGCGCGGTTGAAGCGCAGCAGGCCGATGCCCTCGACGCCCAGCGCCCGCAGCCCGTCGATCTTGTCGTGCGCCAGCATCAGCCGCGGCGGTTTTTCGCCCCGGGCGAACAGCTCGCGCGGCAGCGGCTCGAAGCCCAGCGCCACCGCCGGCACGCCCAGCGTCCGCGCGCGCGCCACCGCGCGGCCCACCAGCGCCCGATGCCCGAGGTGCAGGCCATCGAAGGCGCCGATGCAGACCACGCTTCCCTGTGGGCACAGCGCTGGCCCCACGGCGTCGCGGAACAGAAAGGTCATGCGGCTCCAAAAGCCCGCGCGCTGGCGCCCGGGCCCGTCATCCAACTGCGTGACCTTGAAGTATAGCTGCGCTGCAACATGGCGCGATCAATGTTCCCGGAACTCCCGCAACCGAAAGCCCATCGCCAGCATCGCGCCGGCATAGACCAGCGCGCCGCCGCCGACCAGTCCGCCCAGCCAACCCACTCGCTGCCCCAGGCCGACTTCGGTGAATTCCGGACCGATGTGCAGTCCGTAGAGCACCACGGCGGCCATCGCCGCGTTGGCCACCAGCGCCCGCAGCCAGAACCGCCCCCAGCCCGGCATCAGGTCGACCACGTCGGCCTTGCGCAGCCAACGCCACAGCAGCCACAGGTTGAGATAGCTCGACAGCGCCGAGGCGATGCCGAGCGCGAAATGCAGCCCCGGCACCCGCGCCAGGGTCGCCATCACCCCGCCGACTCGGTCGGCTTCGGGCACCCACAGCGCCACCATCAGCCCCAGCAAGATCACGTTGAAGACCATGTTGGCCACCAGCGAGGCAACGGCGGCGCGCACCGGTGTTTTCGTGTCCTGGCGCGCGTAGAACCCCGGCAGCACGGTCTTGACCAGGGCGAAGGCCGGCAGGCCGAAGCTCAGGCCAAACACCGACAGCGCCGTCATGCGCGCGGCGAACGCATCGAAGCGGCCGTACTGGAACACCGTGGACACCAGCGGCAGCGACAGCAGCATCAGCCCCAGCATCGCCGGCAGGATGATGATCAAGGTGGTGCGCAGGCCCCAGTCGAAGGCTTTCGAGAACGCCGCGCGGTCGCCTTTGACGTGGTGCCGCGACAGGGTCGGCAGGATCACCGTGCCCAGCGCGATTCCGAACACGCCCAGCGGCAGTTCGAGGAAACGGTCGGCGCCGGACAGCCAGCTCTGCGAGCCGTGCACCAGCAGCGCCGCGATGAAGGTGTCGAACAGCAGGTTGGCCTGCGCCACCGACGAGCCCAGCAGGGTGGGCACCATCAGCCGCATGATCCGGCGGATGTCCGGGTGGTTCCAGCCCCAGCGCGGCAGCGTCAGCAAATCCAGCCTGGCCAGCAGCGGGAACTGGAACAGCAGCTGGAGCACGCCGGCGACGAGAATCGCCCAGCCCATCGCCATGATCGGCGGATCGGTGTAGCGCGAACCCCACAGCGCGCCGGCGATCATGCACAGGTTCAGGATGATCGGGGTAAACGCCGGCCAGCCGAAGCGGTCGTAGCTGTTGAGCGCGCCGGCCGCCAGCGCGGTGAGCGACACGAACAGCAGGAACGGGAAGGTCAGCCGCAGCAGGTCGGTGATCAGCTGGTTCTGGCCCGGTGCGGGATCGGCTTGCGCGAACGCCGTCGCCAGCTCCGGCGCCAGCAGCATTCCCAGCGCCGTCACCAGCAGCAGGACGCCGCCGAGGGTTCCGGCGGTGCGCGCCATCAGCTCGCGCAGTTCGGCGTGGCTGCGCTGTACCTTGATCTCCGTGAACACCGGCACGAAGGCGGTCGAGAACGACCCTTCCGCGAACAGCCGGCGCATGAAGTTGGGGATGCGGAACGCGACCCAGAACGCGTCGGTCATCCAGTTGGTGCCGAAGGTGGCGAAGAACACCTGGTCGCGCACCAGCCCGAACACGCGGCTGAGCATGGTCATGCCGCCGAACGACAGCACCCCGCCCAGCATGCCGCGCGGCTTGCCGCCGCTGGACGCGCCTGCGCTCACCCCGGCCCCGCGATCAAGCCGCCAGTGCGGCGCAGGTTGTTGACCCAACTGGGGAAACCAAGCATAATTCGCAGTCTTTCCGATGCGTTGTCGGCGCGGCATTGTGCCAGCCGACGGCACGCCCCGCCAAGTTCAGCATTCCAACCCCAAGAATTCCAGGATTTTCCAGTGGCCAATATCAAGTCCGCCAAGAAGCGCGCCAAGCAGATGGTCGTGCGCAACGCCCGCAACGTCGCCCAGCGCTCGCAGCTGCGCACCGCCGTCAAGCGCGTGCTCAAGGCCCTCAACGCCAACGACGCCGACGGCGCTTCCGCCGCCTTCACCGTCGCCCAGCCGCTGCTGGATCGCTTCGCCGCCCGCGGCCTGATCCACAAGAACAAGGCCGCCCGCCACAAGTCGCGCCTGACCGCGCGCATCAAGGCGCTCAAGACCGCCTGATCCGGCAACGGGATTCGAAAAAGCCCCGCTTCGGCGGGGCTTTTTGTTTCAGCCTTCCCCTTGAAGGGGAAGGAGAAGAGCGTTTTATGCGGCATCACCCTGTGACTTGGCTTCCAGTTCGTCCTCGCGCAGCCGGTCAAGGAACGTCTGGACTTCCAGCATGATCGGCCAGGTGCCTTCGCGACCGATCGCCGAAACCAGGTACCACGGCGCCGTCCAGCCCAGTTCGGCCACGATCGCTTCCGCCGCGGCGCGCGCCTCGTCCGCGAACATCAGGTCGGCCTTGTTCAGGACCAGCCAGCGCGGCTTGTCCAGCAGCGCTTGGTCGTGCTTGCCAAGCTCGCGCTCGATCGCGCGGACCTGCTGCGCGGGCGTCAACGCCTCCTGTCCCTCGTACTCCATCGGCGCGATATCGACCAGGTGCAGCAGCAGGCGGGTGCGCTGGATGTGGCGCAGGAACAGGCTGCCCAGGCCCGCACCGTCGGCCGCGCCTTCGATCAGGCCGGGGATGTCGGCGATCACGAAACTGCGGCCGACCTCGACGCTGACCACGCCAAGATTCGGGTACAGCGTGGTGAACGGATAGTCGGCCACCTTCGGCGTCGCTGCCGACACCGCGCGGATGAAGGTGGATTTGCCCGCATTCGGAAAACCCAGCAAGCCGACGTCGGCCAGCAGCTTGAGTTCCAGCCGCAGCACTCGCTCTTCGCCCTCACCGCCGGGCGTGGACTGTCGCGGCGAGCGATTGGTCGAGCTCTTGAAATGCATGTTGCCCAACCCACCCTGCCCACCCTTGGCGACCAGCAGGCGCTGGCCGTGTTCGGTCAGGTCGCCGATGACTTCATCGGTATCGACGTTGTGCACCACCGTGCCCACCGGTACCGTGATCTGGATGTCCTCGCCAGCCTTGCCGTATTTCTGGCTGCCCATCCCGTTTTCGCCGCGCTGGGCCTTGAACCGGGTTTGATGGCGGAAATCGACCAGAGTATTGAGGTTCTCGTCGGCCACCAGCCAGACGTCGCCGCCGTCGCCGCCATCGCCGCCATCCGGCCCGCCGAGCGGGATGAACTTCTCGCGCCGGAAACCGACGCAGCCGTTGCCGCCGTTGCCGGCAGTCACGGTGATTTCAGCTTCGTCGACGAGTTTCATGGGGAAAAGTCAGGGGCTTGGGGGATAAACGAAAAACCCCGCCGAGGCGGGGCTCTTCGCGGCATCCGTCGGTTCGCGCTTACTGCGCGGCGAGGATGCTGACGGTGCGGCGCTTCTTCGGGCCCTTGGTGGAGAACTCCACCGTGCCGTCGACCAGCGCAAACAGGGTGTGATCGCGACCGAGGCCCACGCCGGTGCCCGGGTGGAACTGGGTGCCGCGCTGGCGAACGATGATGTTGCCGGCTTCCACGGCCTGTCCGCCGTACAGCTTCACGCCCAGGAACTTCGGATTCGAGTCGCGGCCGTTGCGGGTCGAACCACCAGCCTTCTTGTGTGCCATGACTGCGTCTCCTTACTTGCTGCCACCGGCAATGCCGGTGATCTCGATTTCGGTGTAGTGCTGCCGATGCCCCATCTGCTTGCGATGGTGCTTGCGGCGGCGGAACTTGACGATGCGCACCTTGTCGGCGCGACCGTGCCCGACCACCTTGGCCGACACGCTGGCGCCCTTGAGCGCGTCGCCGAGCTTGATGCCGTCGGCATCGCCCAGCATCAGGATGTCATCGAACTTGATCTCGCTGCCGGCCTCGGCCTCGAGCTTCTCGACGCGGAGCGTTTCGCCCTGCATCACGCGGTATTGCTTGCCGCCTGTCACCACGACTGCATACATGTTGGACCTCTCGTTTCTGTCGTTCTTCTTGGGAATCCGCCACGCATCGCGCGGGCAGAAGCGGAATTGTAGTGGATTCAGGAAGTTGTAGTCAAACGCGCCGCTGAACGGACCGCCTTGGCCGCGATCCTGCACCCGGCCATAACACACACGCGGTCTAGACTTCCGGCGGTTCGGCGCGGCTCACGATGCCGCGCGACCGATTCAACCCGACCCAAAGAGGCATCCCCATGACGGAAACCGAGGGCCGCAATCCGGCCAATTCCAACTGGCCGGCGATGGCCGGCACCGCGCTGCGCGTGGCGTTCGGCATGATCTGGCTGGTCAGCGCCGCGCTGACGTTCTCGCCCGATTTCGCCAGCCACTACGTGGGCTACCTGCACAACGCCGCGACCGGGCAGCCGGCATGGTCGGCCTGGTGGTTCAACCTGTGGATCGCGCTGGTGACGCCCAACGTCGCCTTCTTCGTGTGGGCGACGCGCATCGCCGAGGTGCTGCTGGCGCTGGCGCTGATCTTCGGCATCGCGCGCAAGTTCACCTACATCGTCGGCCTCCTGTTCAGCCTGCTGATCTGGAGCACGGCCGAGGGCTTCGGCGGGCCGTATTCGGTGGGTGCCAGCAACATCGGCGCGGGGCTGAGCTACGTGCTGATCTTCGCGGCGCTGATCGTCATCAACCTGCGTTCCGGCCCGAGCCCGTACAGCCTGGACTACCTGATCGAACGCCGCTGGCCGGCGTGGCGCAAGGTCTCGGAGTGGAACCCCGAGGTGCACCCCGAGCAGGTGCAGCGCCTGCCGTGGAGCGTGCAGGGCCCGGCGCTGGCGGGGGTGATGCTGATGACGGCACTGCTGCTGGCCGGCCTGCACAGCGCCCTGAACGTGCGCTCGGCCAGCCCCGCGGCGGCGGCGGCGGCGGTGTCGCCGCTGTCACTCGCCTCCACCGACCCGGTGGCGCAGGCGCGCGACGCCCGCCTGCCGCCGGTGCCCGCAGGCGACACGGCGGAAATCCGGATCGGCGTGTCCGACGACAACATCGACATCGCCAGCGGCGTGCAGTACCAGGCCTGGACCTTCGGCAAGTCGGTGCCCGGCCCGGTGATCCACGTGCGCCAGGGCCAGAGGGTGAAGGTGGTGCTGACCAACAACGGCACCATGCAGCACTCGATCGACTTCCATTCGGCCATCACTCCGCCGAACCTGCACTACGTCGACATCATGCCCGGCGAATCGATCGAGTTCACCTTCGAGGCGAAGGTGGCCGGCGCGTTCCTGTACCACTGCGGCACGCCGCCGGTGCTGCTGCACATCGGCAACGGCATGTACGGCGCGATGATCGTCGACCCGGCAATCCCCTTGCCGCCGGCTGCCGAAAGCTACGTGCTGGTGCAGGGCGAGTGGTACACCCAGCAGGTGTCCGGGCAGGTCATGGCCGGCAACTACCAGAAGATGCTGGACATCAAGCCGGATGAAGTGGTGTTCAACGGCACCGCCTTCCAGTACCGCGACCATCCGCTGACCGCCAGGCCCGGCGATCTGGTGCGCCTGTACGTGGTCAACGCCGGGCCCAGCCTGTGGAGCGCATTCCACGTGATCGGGGCGATCTTCGACAAGGTCTATCCGGACGGCGATGCGGCGCACGCCCTCACCGGGGTGTCCACCTACACCGTCGGCCCGGGCGAAGGCGCGGTGTTCGACCTGACCCTGGACGAAGCCGGCCACTATCCGTTCGTCGACCACTCGATGGCGCACATGGAAATCGGCGCGGTCGGCGTGCTGGCGGTGGGCGACGTCGGCAACGCCAAGCCGCCGATCACGCGTTCGACGACGGCCGCCACGCCGCCGCCGCAGGCGACCGGGCCCTACGCCTTCAACCCGGCCAAGGCGGAGCAGCTCTACAACCGCAACTGCGGTGCCTGCCACCAGGCCAACGGCGAAGGCACGCCGGGCATGTTCCCGCCGCTCAGGGGCAACGCCGCCGTCCTCGATCCCAACCCGGCCACGCAGCTCGGCGCGATTCTGAACGGCATGCACGGCGTGCCGATCGACGGCGTCAACTACCAGGGCGCGATGCCCCCCTTCGCCTCGACCCTGAACGATGCCGACATCGCCGACATCGTCAACCACGAGCGCACCTCGTGGGGCAACCAGGGCAAGCCGATCACCGCCGACGACGTGAAGAAGGCGCGCGCGGCAGCAACGCCTGCGGCTTCGGAAGCGCACGTGCACTGAATCCACCGGCCGTCCGGAAGGGGCTGGGGGTCGAGCGCGCCATGGATGGCGCGCGCCCGCGCGTCGGAGAGGGATGCGGAGTTTCAAGCGGCGACCTCCCGCCCCCCCTTCCGGACGGCTGCGACCAAGGTGAGCGTCCCCTCACGGCGATCTTGACCGACGCGCTAAACTACCCGGTCGCATCACCAAAACCCCGCCGATGGCCCTCGATTTCATCCGCATCCGCGGCGCGCGGACGCACAACCTCAAGAACATCGACCTCGACCTGCCGCGCGACAAGCTGATCGTGATCACCGGTCTGTCCGGTTCGGGCAAGTCATCGCTGGCGTTCGACACGATCTACGCCGAGGGCCAGCGCCGCTACGTGGAGTCGCTGTCGGCCTATGCGCGGCAGTTCCTGAGCGTGATGGACAAGCCCGACGTCGACCACATCGAAGGGCTGTCGCCAGCGATCTCGATCGAGCAGAAATCGACCAGCCACAATCCGCGTTCGACCGTCGGCACCATCACCGAGATCCACGACTACCTGCGCCTGCTGTACGCGCGGGTGGGCACGCCGCACTGCCCCGATCACGGCTTTCCGCTGGAAGCGCAGACGGTCGGCCAGATGGTCGATCAGGTACTGGCGATGGAATCCGATCCGGCGCTGGGCGGCCCGCGCGGGTTGCTGTTGGCGCCTGTGGTGCGCGAGCGCAAGGGCGAACACAAGCAGGTGATCGAACAGCAGCGCCCGCAAAGCTACAAGAGGGTGCGGGTGGATGGCGCCCTGCACGAAATCGATGCGGTGCCGCCGCTGGCACTGCGGGTCAAGCACACCATCGAGGCGGTGATCGACCGCTTCAAGCCGCGCGCGGACCTGCGCCAGCGGCTGGCGGAATCGTTCGAGACCGCACTCAAGCTGGGTAGCGGAATCGCGCTGGTGCAATCGATGGACGACGCCGCAGCGGCGCCGCTGCTGTTTTCCTCGCGCTACTCCTGCCCGGTCTGCGACTACTCGCTGCCGGAGCTGGAACCGCGGCTGTTTTCATTCAACTCGCCGATCG
>NZ_JAMQHN010000130.1 GCF_025993755.1 Thermomonas sp.
AACACCTTGCGGCTGCCGATGTCGCCGATCTGTTCGCAGTGTGCGATCGCCTCGCGCAGCAGCGGAACCGCCTCCAGTTCCAGCGCCAGGTCGCAGTGCAGGATCTCGGCCGGGGTTTCCCCGATCCGCAGCTTTCCCAGCGCCTGGAAATTGGGCAACCCCTCGAGGAACAGGATCCTCTCGGCGAGGATGTCGGCGTGTTTCATCTCGTCGATCGACTCGTGGTGCTCATGTTCTGAAAGCGCCTTCAGGCCCCAGTTCTTCAGCATCTTGGCGTGCAGGAAGTACTGGTTGATCGCGGTCAGCTCGTTGTAGAGCGCCTTGTTGAGATACCCGATGACCTTGTCGTCGCCCTTCATGGTTGCGCTTCCTGGATGGATTGTGCGCACTGTAGCGCGCCGCGCGACAACACAGCAGAACGCGAATCGTCCGCAATTTCTTCCCGCTGCGCTTCCACCGCGACGGCGTGGCTCAAGCGGCGTGCGCCAGCACAGGCAATTCCAGCGCCTTGCACGTCTGGACGTCCCGGATGATCTCGGCCACGAGGTCGCGGCAGGATCCGCAGCATGCGACGGCGCCGGTGCGCATCGTCATCTCCGCCACCGTGTCGCAGCCGGCTTCGGCCGCCTCGCGAATCGCACGATCCGAAATCCCGTTGCAGATGCAGACATACATCGGTTTGCCACCCAAACGACTGATGGCGAGATTCAATCGCAAACGCGAATGATTGTCAATGCTGGCGCAAGACCTCATCCGCGATAGCGGCAGCCCGAGGTGCAGGTCTCGCGCACCACGACCTCCGACAGCAGCGGAACGGTCGGCCGGACGCGCTCCCAGATCCACTGCGCCAAGCGCTCGCTGGTCGGATTTTCCAGCCCTTCGATCTCGTTGAGATAGCGGTGGTCCAGGCGCTCGTGCAGCGGCTGGAACGCGCGCGCCAGTTCCGCAAAATCCATCACCCAGCCGGTGTGCGGGTCGGGTTCGCCCGCGACGTGCAGTTCGACCCGGAACGAATGTCCGTGGAGCCGCGCGCACTTGTGCCCGTCCGGCACGTTCGGAAGTCGGTGCGCCGCCTCGAAAGTGAACGCCTTGAAGATATCCATCGGGATAGTTTACGGCCGGAATGCCGCTCCCAACGGATCAGTCCAGCAGTTCCATCGCCATCACGATGGCGTCCTCGCGTCCACCGGCCGCCGGGTAATAGCGCGGCCTGCGGCCGATCTCGTTGAAGCCGCTGCGCTGGTACAGCGCGATGGCCCGCGGGTTGGACGGCCGCACTTCGAGAAACACCCGCTGCACGCGCCGGCTGCGCGCGATCTTCAGCAGGGCCTGCAGCATGCGCAGCCCAAGGCCCTCGCCCTCATGGCCGGACGCCGTGCACAGGTTCAGAACATGCGCCTCGTCCGCAGCCACGCTGAGCACGCCATAGCCCAGCAAGGCACCGCCGCGCTCGTGCACCCACATCGAATAGCCGGCGCGCAGGCAGTCGCGGAAGATCCCGCGTGTCCACGGGAACGGATAGGCCCGCACTTCGACCGCCATCACCGCATCCAGGTCGGATTCGCGCATCGGTCGCAGGCCGGTCAGCGGCCCCGGACTGGAAACATCCACCGGATTGGCGTTCATCACCGCGCCTTGCGCAGCGCGCGCAGCTGCGCCCACACGGCGCGACGCGGTCGGGGGTCGCGCCCCATCCGCGCCGCCTGCGCCAGCAGCTGCGGGTGCGCCTGCAGGTCTTCCACCGGCAGTCCCGCCGCCAGCGCCAACTGCGCCAGCAATCCGGACGGCAGATCGACCGCAGCCCCGGCCACGATCCGCCGGTAGGCGACCATGCCCAGTTCGGCCAGCACCGTCCGCTGCAATGGATCGAGGTTCACGCGGCGGGATCCGGTTCGCCCGGCTTGCGCCGCCGCAGCAGGCCCTGGATCGGTCCCGAAAGCGCGTACAGCACGCTGGCCACGAGCAGGGTTTCGGCCGGCACGATCCACAGCGCGATCAGAATGCCCAGGACCAGCGGCAGCACGATGAAGGGCACGCGGTCGGACTTGGGCCCCTTGCCGCTGCCCTTGAAGCTGGTGTAGCGGATCCGGCTGACCATCAGCAGGCCGGCGATGACGGTCAACCCCAGCGCCACGAAACGCAGGTCGGTGCCGTTCCAGTCGCTGCGCTCGCAGGTCCACACGAAGCTCGCCATCAGCCCGGCCGCCGCGGGGCTGGCCAGACCGATGAACCAGCGCTTGTCGACGATCCCCACCTGGGAATTGAAGCGCGCCAGCCGCAGCGCCGCGCAGGCGGCATAGAGAAACGCCGCCAGCCAGCCGATCTTGCCCAGCGTGGTACTGTCGCCGCGCAGCGCCAGCAGCGCCCAGTAATACATGACCATCGCCGGCGCCATCCCGAAGCTGATCAGATCGGCCAGCGAGTCGTATTGCACGCCGAACTCGCTCTGGGTATTGGTCAGCCGCGCCACCCGACCATCCAGGCCATCGAGCACCGCCGCGATGAAGATCGCCACGCAGGCCGCCTCGAAGCGCCCCTGCGAAGCGGCGATGATGGCGAAGAACCCGCCAAACAGCCCGCCCGTGGTGAACAGGTTGGGCAGCAGGTAGATTCCGCGGCTGCGGCGTGGCGCTTCTTGCTGGTCGCTGTCTTCCATTCCTGCAGTGTAAGACAACGGTTGTCCGCCAGACACCCGCACGCCATCCCCCCCGAGGCCGCCGCAAGACTGCCCGCTTCCGGCGACTTCCGGCACGGGCCGCCGGCCGGCCGGCTGCTAATCTGCGCGGCTGATGGAATCTTCGGAGCGTTCGATGCGCCTTGCCGCTTTTTCCCTGGCCCTGCTCGCCGCCCTGCCGGCCGCACGCGCGGCCGATCCGGCCCTTCCGGGAATCACGCTGGAGCAGGCGATGGCCGACCCGGACTGGATCGGTCCGCCAGTGGAATCCATGTGGTGGCGCTGGGACGGCCAATCGGCCTACTACACGCTCAAGCGCAAAGGCTCGAACCTGCGCGACATCTGGCGGGTCGGCATCGACGGCAGCGCGCCGGCGCTGGTGGACGACGCCGGACGCGTGGACATGGACACGGCCAGCGTGGTCGAGACAGGTGGCGCGCGCAGCGCCTTCGTCCGCAACGGCAACGTGTTCGTGCGCGACCTGCGCAGCGGGACGCTGACCCAACTCACCCGCGAGAACGCGTCCGCGAGCCGCCTGCAGTGGAACCGCAGCGGCGGTCTGATCTGGCGCACGGGCGTGGACTGGTACCGATGGGACGGGCGGATCGTGGCGGTCGCCGCCCAGCCGCGCGCCGACGACGCCCCGGACGCGACGCCCCCCGCCGACGCCCTGCGCGATCACCAGCTGCGCCTGCAGCGCACGCTGGCGCAGATCAAGGCGCAGCGCGAGGCCACCCGCGCGCAGATGGACGACTGGCGGCGCACCGATCCAACCCGGCCGCCGGCGCCGATCCACCTGGGCAAGGACGTGGAGATCGTCGATTCGGCGCTGTCGCCGGACGGCCGCTGGCTGCTGGTGACGACACGGGCCAAGGGCGCGGAAGCAGGGCGCGTCGACAAGATGCCGGTGCCCGTCGCCGAATCCGGCTACGGTGAATCCGAGGACGCACGCACGCTGGTCGGACGCAACGACCCGCTGCCGCATCGGCTGTGGCTGGCCGAGGTCGCCACCGGCAAGGTGCGCGAACTCAAGTTCGACGCCCTGCCCGGCATCAAGGACGACCCCCTGGCCGCCTTGCGCCGCGCTGCCGGCAAGGACGCGCTCAAGGGCAACCGTCCGCTGCAGGTCGGCACCGGCGACGACGTTCCGGCGCCGCAGTGGAGCGACGACGGCGGCAGCGTCGCCGTCATGCTGCGCGCCGTGGACAACAAGGACCGCTGGCTGGCCACTGTCGATCTGGCCAATGCCGCGCTGCAGCCGCGCCACCGCCTGCACGACGACGCCTGGATCAACTGGAGCTTCAACGACTTCGGCTGGCTGCCGGACGGCCGCATGCTGTGGTACCTGAGCGAGGAAAGCGGCTGGTCGCACCTGTACACGCTGCGCGGCACGCAGCGCAGCCAGCTGACCGACGGGCGCTGGGAAACCTCGCAGGTCGCGGTCTCGCGCGACGGAACAAGTTTCTACTTCCTGTGCAACCGCGCGGCGCCGATCGACTACGAGGTGTGCGCGGTGCCCTCCGCCGGCGGCGCGGTGCGCGAGCTGACGGCGCTGGACGGCGTCGAGGATTTCTCGCTGTCGCCGGACGGCGGCAAGCTGTTGGTGCGGCATTCGGCCGCCTACCTTCCGCCGCAGATCTCGGTGCTCGATGCGCAGGGCGGGCCGGCGCGCCAGCTCACCGATACGCGCAGCGACGCGTTTCGCGCACTGCCGTGGATCCAGCCACAGTACGTGCAGGTGCCGAGCAGGCACGGCGCCGGCGCGATCTGGGGCAAGTATTACGGACCGACAACGATGGCGCCGGGCCGCAAATACCCGATCGTGATGTTCGTGCACGGCGCCGGCTACCTGCAGAACGCCGACATGCGCTGGCCGGATTATTTCCGTGAGCAGATGTTCCACAACCTGCTGGTCAATGAGGGCTACATCGTCCTGGACCTCGACTATCGCGCCAGCCAGGGTTATGGCCGCGACTGGCGCACCGCGATCTACCGCTGGATGGGCAAGCCCGAGTTGGAGGACTACCGGGACGGCCTCGACTGGCTGGTCGAAACCCATCAGGGCGACCGCGACCGCGCCGGCATCTACGGCGGCAGCTACGGCGGGTTCATGACGCTCACCGCGCTGTTCCAGGCGCCGGGCGTGTTCAAGGCCGGCGCCGCGCTGCGCCCGGTCAGCGACTGGATGCAGTACAACCACGAGTACACGTCGAACATCCTCAACGACCCCGAACTCGATCCCGAAGCCTACCGGCGCTCGTCGCCGATCGAATTCGCCGACGGCCTGCAGGACCACCTGCTGATCGCCCACGGCATGATCGACGACAACGTGTTCTTCCGCGATTCGGTGCTGCTCACCCAGCGCCTGATCGAACTGCACAAGGACCACTGGTCGATCGCGCCCTACCCGCTGGAACGCCACGGATTCGTCCATTCCGACAGCTGGCTGGACGAATACCGCCGCATCCACGCGCTGTTCGAGGACACGCTCAGGCCCTGAGGAAGCGCCGGGTCCGGCGCCTGTCCGGACTCATCCCAACCGCGCCACGCTCGCCAGATCGACGTTGCCGCCGGACAGGATCAAGCCAACGCGCTGGCCGGCGAACAGCTCGCGGTGCGCCAGCACGGCGGCCAGCACGGTGGCCGAAGACGGTTCCACCAGCTGCTTCATGCGCGTCCAGACCCATCGCAACGCATGGAGCGTGTCGGCGTCGTCCACCGTCAGGACCTGCGCCTGATGTTGGCGCAGGATCTCGAAATTGATCGCGCCCAGGGTGCCGCGCAGTCCGTCGCAGACGGTGTCCGGAACCATGTCGGGCTCAAGGCGGCCGGCAGCGAACGCGCGGGCGCCGTCGGCGGCGCCGGACGGTTCGGCCAGGTATAGCCGGCAGCGCGACCGCAAGGCGGCGATCGCCAGGGCGCTGCCCGCGCCCAGTCCGCCGCCGCCCAGCGGCACCACCAGCGCGTCGAGTTCGGGGCGTGCGGTCAGCAGTTCCAGCGCGGCGGTGCCTTGTCCGGCGATCACGTCCGGGTGGGTGTAGGGGTGGACGACGATGGCGCCGGTTTGCGCCTGCACCGTCGCGCAGCCGGCCTCGCGCGCGGCCATCGTCGGCGCGCAGCGATGCAGCACGGCGCCTTGCCGGGCGATGGCCTCGACCTTGGCCGCCACCGCGCCGTCCGGCACCACCACGTGGCAGGGAATCCCGCGCAGGCGCGCCGCCAGCGCCAGCGCCGCACCGTGGTTGCCGGAGGAATGGGTGACGACCCCGCGCGGCGCGTCCGCGTCGGAGAGCGCGAACACCGCATTGCAGGCGCCGCGGAACTTGAACGCGCCGCCGCGCTGCAGGTGCTCGGCCTTGAAGTGCAGCCGGGCGCCGGCCTCGGCATCGAGGGTCGACGACGCCAGGATCGGCGTGACGTGCGCCAGCGAAGACAGCCGCGCGGCGGCGGCAAGCACGACGTCAGGATCGAGAGGAATTCCGGAATAACGGGCCATCGGGAAATGCTAGCGCGATACCGTCTGCGGCTTCCGGTATGACGGCCCGGACAATGTCCGGAACAGGCCGTTGGACGCTGCTCCAAGGGCATCCGGCCGCGCAAATCCGCAGAAACCAGACCCACGTCACAGTCTGAACCGCAGCTTGTCGAAAACCTGACGAACGGCGTCACATCGGCACCCAAAGATGTAATCTAACCGCGCCGGTGCCTGGCGGGACTTCCCGGATCCCCCCTGTTCCGCACGTCCTGCGGGCACCGGCACTCACCGCCGCGCCTTGCGCTGCGGGCAGTCAAGACAAAAAGAGGGCCGGCTGTCCCCCGACAACCGGCCCTCGTCGCTTTCCCGGCGTGCGCAGGATCGGCCCCTGTTCAGTCCGACCATCGCCTTGCGGCGTGCCACGTCGAGCGCTGCCAGAACAGGTGCAGAAAGCGTGCCAACTTTGCGCGAAAATCGCGCTCGACGCTCCATCGTTTCCAAACAGTGACCCGCATCGCGAATTCAAAGTGATGAGCAACCCATTCCATCGCTACGACGTGATCGTGATCGGCGGCGGCCATGCCGGGCGAGACCGAGGCGCTTGCGAAGCGCAGCTTCGCGCCGAGGCGAGCGCCCGAGGCAGGAGCCGAGGGCGGGGTGACTTGGCGAGCACAGGACGTGCGAGCCTAGTCACCGACGGTGCCGGCACGAAGATCCAAAGATGAGTACCAACTTTTTCCAATTCGATGTGATTGTGATCGGAGGTGGGCACGCCGGCACCGAAGCCGCGCTCGCCTCGGCGCGCAGCGGCGCGCGCACGCTGCTGCTCACGCATTCGATCGAGACCGTGGGTGCGATGAGCTGCAACCCGGCCATCGGCGGGATCGGCAAGGGCCACCTAGTGCGCGAGATCGATGCGCTGGGTGGCGTCATGGCCCGCGCCGCCGATGCCGCCGGCATCCAGTGGCGCACCCTCAACGCCAGCAAGGGACCGGCGGTGCGCGCCACCCGCGCCCAGGCCGACCGCGCGCTGTACCGCGCCTTCATCCGCCGTGCGGTGGAGGCGCAGGACAACCTCGCCGTGTTCCAGGCGGCGGTCGACGATCTGGTGATCGAGGGCGACGCCGTGCGCGGCGCCGTCACCCGGACCGGGCTGCGCTTCGAAGCGCCGGCGGTGGTGCTGACCGCCGGCACCTTCCTCGCCGGCAAGATCCACATCGGCCAGACCCAGTACGCCGCCGGGCGCATGGGCGAACCGCCGTCCACCGCGCTGGCGCACGCCCTGCGCGAGGGGCGCTTTGCCGTGGCGCGGCTGAAGACCGGCACCCCGCCGCGCATCGACGGGCGCACGCTGGACTATTCGAAGATGACCGTGCAGCCCGGCGACGACCCGCGCCCGGTGTTCTCCTTCCTCGGCCGCCACGCCGACCAGCCGCCGCAGGTGCACTGCTGGATCACCCGCACCACCGAACAAACCCACGCCATCATCCGCGCCGCGCTGCACCGCAGCCCGCTGTATTCCGGCCAGATCGAGGGCATCGGCCCGCGCTACTGCCCGTCGATCGAGGACAAGGTGGTGCGCTTTGCCGACAAGGACAGCCACCAGGTGTTCGTCGAACCGGAAGGGCTCGCCGTCGCCGAGATCTACCCCAACGGGATTTCCACTTCGCTGCCGTTCGACGTGCAGCTGGAGCTGGTGCGCAGCGTGGTCGGCTTCGAGAACGCCCACATCACCCGCCCCGGCTACGCGATCGAGTACGACTTCTTCGACCCGCGCGGGCTGAAGGCCACGCTGGAGACCAAGGCGGTTTCCGGCCTCTTCTTTGCCGGGCAGATCAACGGCACCACCGGCTACGAGGAAGCCGCCGCGCAGGGGCTGCTGGCCGGCAGCAACGCCGCCCGCTTCGCCCACGGCAAGGACGGCTGGAGCCTGCGCCGCGACCAGGCCTATCTGGGCGTGCTGGTCGACGACCTCATCACCCACGGCACCTCCGAGCCGTACCGGATGTTCACCAGCCGCGCCGAATACCGGCTGCAGCTGCGCGAGGACAACGCCGACGCACGGCTGACGCCGATCGGGCGCGAACTGGGCCTGATCGAAGACGCGCGCTGGGACGTCTTCAGCCGCAAGCGCGATGCGGTCGAAGCCGAAACCGCGCGGCTGGCGGCGCTGTGGGCGGCGCCGAACAACGCGCTGGGCGCGGCGCTGGCCGCCACGCTTGACCTCGAACTGAGCCGCGAGAACAGCGCGCTGGACCTGCTGCGGCGACCGGAGCTGGACTACGTGCGGCTGATGGCAGTGCCCGGCTTCGGCCCGGCGGTGGACGATGCCAGGGTCGCCGAGCAGGTGGAGATCGAAACCAAATACGCTGGCTATCTCGACCGCCAGCGCGAGGAAATCGCGCGCCAGCAGCGCCACGAGACCACCGCGATCCCGGCGGATTTCGACTACGCCAGCGTGCGCGGCCTGTCCGCCGAAGTGCTGCAGAAATTCCAGCGCGTATGCCCGCAGACCGTGGGCCAGGCGCAGCGCATTCCCGGCGTCACGTCGGCGGCGGTCTCGCTGCTGCTGGTGCATCTGGAGCGCGCCCGGCGCGAACGCGCGGCCTGACCCGGTACGCGCGTCGCCTGCACATGCCGTGGACGCGGATTCGGGCGACAATGGCGGGCCCGGCACCACGAAATCGATCCCCCATGAATCCGAAAACCCTTGCCGCGCTCGCCCTCGCCACCGCGGCGCTGTCCGCCTGCGGGCACAAGGCACCGCCCGCGCCTGCCAGCGGTGATTTCAAGGCACAGGTATGGGTGCTGCCGGCGGAAGCCGGCTCGCTGGCGCCGGACCTGGTGCGCGCGCCGGACGGTCGCATCCTGCTGAGCTGGATCAACCGCCGCGAAGGCCGCCGCAACGTGCTGCAGTTCTCCTCCTACACCGAACAGGACGGCTGGCAGAGCCAGCCGCGCACGATCGCGATCGGCAACACGCTGGCCGCCAGCGGCGTCAGCATCCCGCACCTGCTGGCCACCTCCGACGGCGCGCTGTGGGCGCAGTGGCTGCAGACGCGGCCGGTGCAGTCCGGCACCCACGACGCGGACATGACCCTGGCGCGTTCGCGCGACGGCGGCATGACCTGGGCGCAGATGACCCGGGTGAACGACGATGCGGCGTCGGCGGAACACGGCTTTGCCGCGCTGTGGCCGGAGGGTGCGGACCGGATCGGCATCGCCTGGCTGGACGGACGCGACCTGTCGGCGGGCGGACAGACGACGGACGGCTCCGGCGCGGGCGAGCATGCCGAGCATGCCGAGCATGCCGAGCGCGCGGACGGTCATGCCGATCACGCGATGGCGGACATGCCGGGCATGGCCGGGATGCACCACGACGCGCAGGGCGACTCCAAAAGCACCCAGCTGCGCGTCAACGGCTTCGACATGGACCTGCGTCGCGGCGCGGACACCGTGCTCGATCCGCACAGCTGCGACTGCTGCCAGATCGCGGTTGCCATGACCACGCGCGGCCCGCTGCTGGCCTACCGCGCACGCAGCGCGGAGAACGTGCGCGACATCGCGACGCTGCGCTTCGAAAACGGCAAATGGACAACGCCCCACCGCGTCCATGAAGACGGCTGGAAGATCGCCGCCTGCCCGGTGGCCGGTCCGGCGCTGGCCGCCAGCGGCAACACCGTTGTCGTTGCCTGGTACAGCGAACGCGACGGCAAGCCGCTGCTGCAGGTCGCCCATAGCGCCGATGCTGGCGACACCTTCGCCGCGCCGGTGGATCTGGACCCGGGCCAGACCGTACTCGGGCGCGTGGGCGTAGCCCTCGACGGCCAGCAGGCGTGGGTCGCCTGGCTGCGCGAAACGGCACAGGGCCAGACCCTGATGCTGGCGCGCTACGCGCCCGACCTGTCGAAGCGCCTGCAGCTGATCGAAGTGGCCCGGCTGGGCGCGCGCGGCATGGCCAGCGGCTACCCGAAACTGCTGGCCGGCGACGGCATGGCCTGGCTGGTGTGGACCGACAGCGAAGGCGGCACCGCCCGCCTGAAGGGCGCGCGGATCGTGCGCCAGTAAGCAGGCGCGAGCGCCCTTGCATTTGCAGGAGCGCGCCCTGCTCGCGACAAGCGGCAGGGTGTCGCGGGCAGGGCCCGCTCCCACAAAGACAGTTGCTCCCACAAAGACAGCTCTCCCGCCGGGGTCGAAACCCCGGGAACGGAGGCGCGGACGGGGCGATGTCCGGTTTTTCCGAATTTTGGTGTGTACGGGGATAGGCACGCGGCACGCGCTGCCCACACCACTCACGGAGAAACGGTCATGTCGATGTCATTTGCTTCCACCCGGCGCGCAAAGCCGGCACTTGCCCTGCTCACCCTGGCGCTGCTGGCGGCGCTGTCGCTGCCCGCCATGGCGGCCGAGCCGGGTTGCATCAACCCCGACGGCACGCCCAAGGCCGGCAGCACCGACCAGGGTCAGGAAAACGCGGGCGGAGAGAACGCCACTTGCGATATCTATGCGTCAGCTTTTGGCTGGCAAAACAACGCAAGCGGATGGGACAGCAATGCATTTGGCGAGGGGAATCATGCCAGCGGGTACTTCAGCAGCGCATTTGGTTCAGGCAACAACGCCAGCGGAGACAACAGCAGCGCGTTTGGCTACCGCAACACCGCCAGTGGAAACAGAAGCAGCGCATTTGGCTACTCGAGTACCGCCAGCGGGTACTACAGCAGCGCGTTTGGCTTCAACAATACCGCCAGCCTGAGCTACGACAGCGCGTTTGGCGCGGGGAATACGGCCAGTGGAGGCAGCAGCAGCGCGTTTGGCTACTCGAATGTCGCCAGTGGAAGCCACAGCAGTGCGTTTGGGTCCAGCTCTGCTGCACGCGGCGATCAAAGCACGGCGCTCGGCTATCTGGCCGTGGCCAACGAGGACGACGTAGTGTCCTTCGGCCACGCGACGGGTGATCTGGATAACAGCGGCAACCCGTATGGCAGCGACCGCAACGTGCGCCTGATCCACGTCGCCGAAGGCCTCAACGGCTGGGATGCCGCCAACGTGAACCAGCTGAACGCGCTGGTGGGCTGGATGGGCGGCGGTGCGGCCATCCTGGGCGGCGCGTTCACCGCGCCGACGTTCACCATCCAGGGCACGGACTACCACAGCGTGGGCGCGGCTCTGGCCGCCATCGACGGCTGGATGACGGTTAACAGCGGCGGCGTGCAGTACGACGATCCCAGCCATTCCAGCGTCACCCTCGATGGTGCCAGCGGCACCACCATCGGCAACGTCGCCGACGGCGTGGACGCGCATGACGCCGCCAACGTCGGCCAGATGCAGGCCGGCGACGCGGCCACGCTGGCCAGCGCGAACAGCTATACCGACACCAAGTCAGCGCAGACGCTGACGGCGGCCAACACCTACACCGACCAGCGCTTCGCCACGTGGAACGACACCTTCACCCAGTACAAGCAGCAGGTGGATATCCGCTTTGCCCAGACCGACCGCCGGATCGACCGCGTGGGTGCGATGGGCAGCGCCCTGTCCGCTGCGGCGCTCAATACCGCGGGGCTTCCGGGTGCCAACCGCGTCGGCGTCGGCGTCGGCGTGCAGAACGGCCGTTCGGCCATGGCGATCCAGTACCAGCACCTGGTCCGGCCGAACGCCAGTGTTTCGCTGGGCGGGTCCATTTCCGGCGGCGAGTCCAGCATCGCGGCGGGCGCGGGTTTCAGCTGGTAACCCCCACACGGTTCACGCCCAGGTGCGCGCCTGGCGCCTGGGCGTGGCCGGTTCCGGCCGGAATTTCCGCTGATTGCATGGAACCACCCAGAATTCATGCGCCATGTTGAATGCACCGCGTTTGACCTTGATCGTGGTCCTGCTGGCCTTGGCGGCCTGCTCCCGTACCTCGCAGGCGCCGGGATCGGCGGAGGCGCCGGCCGCGGTGGAGGCAACGCCTGCCGTGGCGTCCGCCGATGAACCCGCACCCGTGGCCCACACGGTAAATCCGACGGACGCAACGCAGCCACAGGATTGCCTTGACGAGCCGCCACCGCCCGGCAGCGAAGACACCCGTCCACTGTGTGGGGGTGTCGCAGCGCTGCCGCCGCAGGCGCCGCAGCACGCCTATCGCATGGAGTACCTGCAGTGCCCGGGAGGGGTGCGCGAGGCCCCCGTGGTGTGCGACATCACCCGGCCGTTCACGGTGACCGGCTGCGGCGGCCAAGCCACGATCGAGCACACGCCGACCAGCGAGCACGGGGGTACCTTCAGCTCGCTGTTCCGCAATCCCGAGGGCCGGGCAACCCAGCAGGGCACCTACACGCTGGAGGGGAACGAGGACTCGCTGAAGGCGGTCTTCACGGGTGGGCCGATGTGCGCAACCGCGCGGATCACGCGCTGTTTCAAGGTGCCGTCCAACACGATCCGCCTGGTCAAGGTGGATCGCTGTGATGCCTGACACGGGGCGTGCGGGCGGACGTGCCGCAGCGCGTTCGCAGGCGATTCGATGGGGGGCAGAGCGTCTGGCTTGCCCTGCCGGACTTACGACCGGGCATGAACGTCTGGACTGGGGCCGGGACTGACTACAACTCGCGCAGGATCCTGGCCTTCTTTGCCTCGAATTCGGCATCGGTGAGCGCGCCGCTGCGGTGCAGTTCCACCAGCCGCAGCAGGCGTGCCGCAGCGTCGCCTTCGACAACGTGGGTCGAGGAACTTACCTGCACCTGCCCGGGCCCCGCGTTCTTGAGCAGGGTGGCCACCGCGCCGAGGAGCTCCTGGCTGGAATCGGCGCTGACCGGCTGGCCGTTGACGTTGATCGTCGTGGTGCTGCGGTTGGGCGCACCCTGCAGGAAATCCCGCAGCGCGGCGTTTGTGCGTGCTTCCGGCATCATGTTGCCAAGAAGGTTGGCGATGCCCGAATCGTTGCCGCCGCTGACCGTTGCGGGACGCCCGCTGGTGTCCGTGGGCGCGGAACGCGCGGCTCCGAAACGAAACAGCAGGCGCACGGCCAGCAGCAACACCAGTGCCAGGGCATACAGGATGGCCGAATACAGCAGCGTGGCCGCGCCCAGCAGTCGCAGCGTGACATCGTGCTGCGCGCCCTGCGCTTCGGCACAGGTGTAGGTCATGCTGGTGCCGTGCTGACCGGGCTTGTAGGAATAGTTCCGGGTATCCAGCTGAATCGGTCCGTCGCAAACCCAGGGCGCGGCGACTTCGACGGTGGGTGGATAGGTGACGCCGCCAATGACGGCCACCATCAGGCCGCAAAACAGGCAGATCGGCAGCAGGATGACCGGCAACGCGAACGTCGCCAGCCGGGCCAGCTTGCCGCCGAACGGGGATGTCGGCAGGCCGAATCCGCGCTTGAGCCGGTACAGCACGAAGCCGATCACGAGCGGGACGATCAGCAGCGGCAGCAGCGAGGTCAACAGTGAGATCGCGGTGATGATGAGGCCGAGGTTGGAGTCGTCCATGGAAGTTCTGCGCTGGAGTCGAAGATGAAACGGTCAATCGGCGGGTCGGGCGAAGGAGTCCAGCCAGCCGCAGGTGGTGCAGCGGTATGTCGTCACCGGCAGCGTGTCGCCGATGTTCTGCATCGCCGAACGCTGGAACAGTGCGCCCAGGACCGAATCATCCACCACACCGGCAACCCAGCGCTGCTGCCGGGGGCGATAACGGCCGTCGCGATCGAGCAGGTAGCCGGGTTCCAGCGTTCCGTTGCAGTGGATGCAGGTGGGCATGGGAACCTCCGGTTGGCGGGACTATCCGTTGAGTCTAGGCAAGACGGCGGCCAAAGCGGACACCGGCGGCTCAGCGGGCGGCAGCTTGTCGCGCCCGTTCCAGCAGGGCCTGGCGTTCCTGGTAAACGAGGTGGGTGGACGGATACTTGCTGGCCGTCAGCGCCAGCGAACGCTGCAGCAGGGCGACGGCGGCGTCCGGCTGTTTGCGCTGCACCAGGGTTTCGGCCAGCGCGTCGCGCTGCACCTGCTCTGCCTGGGCCAGCTTGCCCTGCGCCGCCAGCGCGCGGCCCCATTCGCTGGCGTAGTACCAGGTGACGCCGTTGCCGTCGCCGGAGATCTTGCGCCGCAGCGCAAGCGCCTGGCGCAGATCCGCTTCCGCTGGGTCGGGCTTGGCGAGTTGCAGTTCAAGCTGGCCACGGTTGAACAGCAGCTGCACCCGTTCTTTTTCGGCGTTTTCGGGCAGGGCGCGTTCGGCGCGATCCAGCAGCGCCTGCGCCTGCGCAAGCTGGCCCCGCTGCATCTTGAGCGCGCCGTAGCGGGACAGCGACAGGGCCAGCAGCGGGCTGCGGCCCGGGAAATGCCGTTGCGCCAGCGCGACGGCCCGGGCGTAAATGACGTCGGCCTCGGGGTCGTGCTGCGCCTGCCGCAATGCGCTGCCCAGCGCAATCAACGGCTGCGTCAGGCGCGCCGAATCCTTGCCGTACTGGCGCTCGATGGCAGTGATGACATCGCGCAGCGTTGCGATGGCTTCATCGTCGCGACGCAGCTGCATCAGCAGCTCCGCGCGCCGGTACATTGCGGTGGTGGTTTCCGGGTGGCTGGCGCCCAGCGAACGGCGCAGATCGTCGATGGCCTGGTCCACGAGCGCCAGCGCCTGCGCCTGCTCGCCATCGCCGGCACTGGCCAGCGCCAGCACCAGCTGCGCGCGGGCAGCGTTCGCCGCATGAGGCTGGCCAAGACGAGCGGCGATCGCCAGGACATGCTCGGCGCGGCGCCGGGCTTCCGCGTGGTTGCCCATCGCATAGGCAAGCTGGGCCAGCTTGCGCTCGGTGTTCAGGACCTGCGGGTTGGCCTCTCCGTACAGGCGCGTGCGCGTCTGCAGCGCGTCTTGCAGGGTGCGCTGGCTGCCACCGAAATCGCCGAGGCTGCCCTGGATTTCGCCGAGGT
>NZ_JAMQHN010000131.1 GCF_025993755.1 Thermomonas sp.
GACGGACGGCCGCTGGAACTGGCCACGCTGCGGGGCCGGCCGGTGGTGCTGAGCTACATCTACACCAGCTGCGCGTTCATCTGTCCGACCCTGACCTCGAGTCTCGCGCAGGTGGTGCGCGTGGCGCGCGAGACGCTGGGCGACGGGGCCTTTTCGGTCGTCACCGTGGGATTCGATACGCGGGTGGACACCCCCGAGCGGATGCGCCTGCATGCGGCCGAGCGCGGCATCAGGGACCCCCGTTGGTACTTCCTGAGCGGTGACGAAGCCGCAGTGGCGGCCCTGGCCCGGGAGACCGGCTTTGTCTACGCGCCTGTCGCCGGTGGGTTCGACCACCTGACACAGGTTACAATCCTCGACAGCGCCGGACGGGTGTACCAGCAGGTCTACGGGCCTGAATTCCAGCCGCCGATGCTCGTCGACCCCCTGAAAAGATTGGCGCTCGGCATGCCGGTGGCCGAGCGGCCGCTCGCTGATTTGTTGTCCCGGGTACGCCTGTTATGCACGTCCTACGATCCGAAGAGCGGCCGATACCGTTTCGATTATTCGCTCATCCTCGAGATTGCCATCGGGCTGAGCTGCGCCCTGCTGGTGCTCGGCTTCGTCCTGCGTTCCTGGCGACAGGGGCAGCCCGGTCCGCGTCCGCGCTCGTAGCCGGTCAGGCACCGGTATCGGGAGTGCTGGCATGAACGGGCTGAAGCGCCTGATCCGTGGCGGCTTCGAACGCCTGGAAAGCGGTCTCGATGCCGTCTGCGGCCCGCAGCTCAATCCGCTGGTGCAGCTCGGTGCCCTGGGCTGGCTGCTGTTCTGGCTGATTGCCATCAGCGGCATCTACCTCTACATCTTCTTCGATACCGGTGTCACCCAGGCCTATGCCTCGGTGGAGGCGCTGACCCACGACCAGTGGTGGGCTGGCGGCATCCTGCGCAGCATCCACCGCTATGCCTCGGACGCGCTGGTGGTGGTGACATTCGTGCACATGCTGCGCGAGTTCGGCATGGACCGCCTGCGTGGCGTGCGCTGGTTCGCCTGGGTGACGGGCCTGCTGCTGATCGGCTTCATCTACGTCTGCGGCATCACTGGCTACTGGATGGTCTGGGACCAGCTGGCCCAGTACGTGGCGCTGACCACCTCGCGCTGGCTGGATGCGCTGCCGATCTTCGCCGAGCCGATCTCGAGGAACTTCGTCAGCAATGCGGGCCTCAGCGGCCGGTTCTTCTCCCTCATGGCCTTCGCGCACATCGCTGCGCCGCTACTGATGCTGCTGTTCATGTGGGTGCATATCCAGCGCTACAGCCATGCCAGGGTGTATCCGGCACGCAACCTGAGCATCGCCACCGTGCTGGCCCTGGTGGCGCTGTCGCTGGTCGAGCCGGCCCTGAGCCAGGGTGCCGCCAACCTCGACGCGCTGGCGGCCTCGGTCGGGCTCGACTGGTTCTACCTGGCCTTCTACCCGCTGATGGATGTCATCGGCGCCGGCGGACTCTGGGCGCTTTCGCTGGGCTTCCTCGTGCTGATGGCCATCCTGCCCTGGGCGCCTCCGTTGCGGCGGCCGGCGCCGGCCGTGGTCCACCTCGACAACTGCAATGGCTGCGCACGCTGCTTCGATGACTGCCCGTACAGCGCGATCACCATGCAGGCGCGCAGCGACGGTGCGCCGTTCTCGCAGGAAGCCGTCGTCGATGCCGATCTCTGCGTGAGCTGCGGCATCTGCGCCGGCGCCTGCCCGACGGCGACGCCGTTCCGGCGCGCCACGGCGCTGGTGCCGGGGATCGAACTGCCCGAGCATGGCATCGCGGCGCTGCGCGAGCGCGTGGCCAGCGCCTGCCAGAATCTCGCCGGCCAGCCCGGCGTGCTGGTGTTCCGCTGCGAGCACGGGGCGGATGTTGCCCAGCCGTCGACCGGCTCGGCGGCCGTGGTCGACGTACCCTGCGCGGGCATGGTGCCGCCGTCGTTCATCGACCTGGTGATCACGCGGAAGATGGCGGCCGGCGTGATGCTGGCTGGCTGCCACGAGGTCGGCTGTTACCAGCGCCTCGGGACGGACTGGACCAGCCAGCGCGTCGCCGCCACGCGCGATCCCTACCTGCGCCAGCGCATACCGCGCGACCGCGTGGCCCTGTCCTGGGCGAATGCAGCGCAGCGGGGGGCGAGGGCGGATGCCGTCGAACGGTTCATCGGTTCGCTGGCCGGACGCGGAGACATGGCCCTTCACGCCCCTGCGCCTGCCGACGCTGCGGTCCAGACTGCCTGGCAGGCGCCGCCGCGGCGCCTGGCCGGCTGGCTGCGCTGGCCGCTGCAGGCCCTGCTTCTGGCCGCGGCCATGTGGCCTCTGGGCTTCCTCTCGGCGCGACCGGAGGTGGCGCTGCGGGGCGACAACGACGCCGTGGTGACGCTGACCTTCAGCCACGCGGGCCGCCCCCTGCAGGAGTGCCGGAAACAGACGCCGGAGGAGCTGGCCAAGCTGCCACCCAACATGCGTCGGCCCGTGGATTGCGCGCGTGGGCGCTGGCCGGTATACATTGAGCTGCAGCTGGACGGCCGCACGGTGTTTGCCGGCACCGAGGAACCGGCGGGCCTGTGGAACGACGGTCCCTCCAGCCTGTTCGAGCGGTTCCCGGTCCCCGCTGGTCCAAGGCAGGCCGTGGTCCGGCTCCGTGACAGCGGGCGCGAATCCGGTTTCGACTACAGCGCCACCGCGGACCTCGACCTTCGCCCTGGCCAGAACCTGGTCGTCGAGTTCCGGCAGCCGGGCGGCTTCACCTTCAGATAGGCACGAGTTGCGTCAGATGACCCGCATCGATTGGCGACCGGATTTCTCGATCGGCATTGCCGATGTCGACCACGAGCACCAGGAACTGATCGCCTGGATCAACCGCACGCTGGTCGCCAGCCTCGATGCGGCGGGCGACAGGTCGGTGGTGACGGACCTGCTGGGGGAAGTGTTCGCCAAGGTCTCCGCGCACTTTGCCCTGGAAGAGCGTGTCATGCGCGACCAGGGCTACGACCAGTTCACCGAGCACAAGCGTGATCACGAGCTGCTGCTCGATGACATCCGCGACATCATGGATGACTTCGAGGCCGGCGGCGAACTCGTCGAGGAACGGTTCGCCAC
>NZ_JAMQHN010000132.1 GCF_025993755.1 Thermomonas sp.
AGCGTGCAATCAGCGTGAATGCAGGACGATGCGGTCGTCGCCGGCTTCGGCGCGGACCGGGAAGCCGGCTTCGAGCAGACGCACGAAACCCTCCTCGTTGTCCCAGCGGAAGTTGCCGCCGACCCGCAGCGCGGCCGCGGCACCGTCGGCCAGCACCAGCTTGCGGGCGTTGAATCGGTTGAATTCCGCGACCACCTCGGACAGCGGCGCGTCGTGGAACGCCAGCATCCCGCTGGGCCAATCGAGCAATTCCCGGGCCTGCGCGACCGCCAGGCTGCGCACCAGCACGCTACCGCCTTGCACCAAGGCGAGACTGCCGGCGGGCAGCAGAACCGCCGGGCGCGCCGGTTGCCCGGAAGCCGGAGATTCCAGTCGCACCGTGCCCTCAGTGACGATGACCCGCAGGTTCGAGGCGTCCTGGCGCACGCCGTAGCGCGTGCCCACCGCGATGGCGCGGTAGCCGGCGGCAGCGACCGTGAACGGCCGGGTGGGGTCCTTGGCGACCTCGAAGATGGCTTCTCCGCGCACCAGGGTGATGTCGCGGGCGTGCGGCAGCAGGCGCACCTCGATCCGGCTGTCGCTGGACAGGGTGGCGCGGGAGCCGTCCGCCAGCGCGAAGCTGCGCACCTGGCCGAGGGTCGAGGCGTAGACGCTGGCGGCGACCGGTGGAACAGGCCGCAGGCTCCAGCCGAGCAGCAGGGCGCAGGCGGCCAGCGCCGCGGCGGCCGCGACGTGGAACCAACGGGTGCGCGGGATGTGCCGCGGTCGTGCGCGTGGCTGCAGGGCTTCAAGCATCTGGGCGCGGCGGTCGCGATGGTGCGTCGGTACGGCGTGCGCCGATGCGTCCTGCGGCCGTCCCGCCGCCAGCACCCGCAGCCTGCCTGCCTCGGACCACGCCGTCTGCAGGCGCAGGTAGGCGACCTTGTGCGCGCTGTCCTGCGTGAGCCAGTCCTTCAGAGCGGCCCGTTCCGCGCCCGTGCATGTGCCCGCATCGCAGCGCGCCAGCCACTCGGCGGCCGTCTGCTCGATCTCCCTGCTGGACGCGCGCACGGACACTCAATCCTCCACGCCGGTCGCGGAGGACTTGCCCGGGCGTCGCCGTCCGGGCGCGGCCGTGGACGGCTCGCCGGCATACAGTGCGTCGGCGAGCAGTCGCATGCCCTTGGCGATTTGCTTCTCCACGGTCTTCTCGCTGATGCCCAGTCGCAAGGCCACGTCCTTTTGCGAAAGATCCTCCACCCGGCGCAGCCACACGACTTCGCGGCAGCGCGCTGGCAAACGATCCAGCGCGTCGGAAAGCCGATGCAGGGTCTGCCGACCGCCGCTCCAGCGTTCCGGAGTCACCTCATCCACCAAGACGCACGAAGGCTCGAAATCACCCATCGGTTCGATCGAAACCACCTTGCCGCGCCGCAGCCGGTCGGTCATCAGGTGGCGGGCGCTGGCGAAAAGGAAGGACTTGGGCTGCGTGGGCAGCGCCCTGGAGGCGGCCTCGTAGATGCGCGCATACAGTTCCTGGCGGAGGTCGTGGATTTCGTCGCGGTGCGGCCAGTGGCGATGCAGGTAGCGCAGCAAGGCCTCCTCGTGGATCAGGATTTCCCGGACGAACCACTGGTCGAGCGGATTGCGCACCCGCGTACCATAGCCGAATGCGGGCGCGGTGCAGCGGCCGCATCGGGATGGGGGAAGCCGCGCGCTGGTTCGTCTGCAGATTGTGGCTTTCGATGAATGGATGGAGCGCGAGAATGAATCGGGTTTCCTGTCGGGCGATCCTGCTGGCCGCGCTGCTGGCCCTGGCGTTGCCGTTGTCCGCGCTTGCCGCCGACGTCGGCCATTTCGTGCTGGGCGATACCACCAGCCGCACTCCGGGGCAGGTGCAGCCGGGCCTGCTGCTGATGGGCGGCGGCGACCGCAACGACGATGCGTTGCGCTGGTTCATGAAGAAGGCGGGCAACGGCCATATCGTCGTCCTGCGCGCGTCGATGGGCGGGGAGATCGGCGAGGAATTCTTCAACAAGATCGGCGGGATCGAATCCGTCGAAACATTCGTGTTCAAGGATCGCGAAGCCTCCGGCGATCCGCGCATCCTCAAGGCCCTGCAGCGCGCCGATGGCATCTTCATCGCCGGCGGCGACCAGTCGCGCTATGTCCGCTACTGGCGCGGCACGCCGGTCGCGCGCGCGCTGGATGCCCACGTGCGCGCCGGCAAGCCGCTGGGCGGCACCAGCGCGGGCCTGGCGATCCTCGGCGAATACCTCTATGGGGCGATGGACGGCGGCAGTATCATCAGTCCAATCGCGCTGTCCGATCCGCTCGGCGATGGCAACACCATCGAGACCGGTTTCCTCAACATCGCCCTGCTCAATGGCGTCGTCACCGATACCCATTTCAGCGAGCGTGCCCGGCTCGGACGTTTGGTGGCCTTTCTTGCCAAGAGCGAGGACATGGCCGGCCGGGCGCTGGTCGGGCTGGGCGTGGACGAAGCCGCCTCGGTTGCGGTGGAAGGCGACGGCACCGGCCACGTCTATGCGACCGCGCCGGGCGCCGGGGCGACGGTGGTGCTCGGTGGGTTCGAAAGCCGGCAGGCCGAAGATCGGCCGATGCACCTCGATCGCCTTGAAACGCTCGGCGTGGGCCACGGCTCCGTGCTGCACCTGCCCTCGGGCACCGTCGATCGTCCCAGTTTCGAGCGGCGCTACGCCGTCCGCAACGGCGTGTTGGTCGCGCTGGACGCACCGCTGCTGGTGATCCACGGCGGCGCCGGCGTCGAGCCGGGCGATCTGACGCCGCAACAGGAGGAAGAGGTCAAGGCCGCATTGTCGGCGGCGCTGCGCGCTGGCTACGCCAAGCTGCAGGGCGGTGGCGCGGCGCTGGATGCGGTGACCGCCGCGATCACGGTGCTGGAGGACGATCCGCACTTCAACGCCGGACGTGGCGCCGTGTTCACCCACGACGGCAGGAACGAGCTGGACACCTCGATCATGGACGGCACGACCGGCCGCGCCGGCGCGGCCGCCGGGCTGCATCAGGTGAAGAATCCCATCCTGCTGGCGCGCGCGATCATGGAGCACTCCAACCACGTGATGATGGTTGGCGACGGTGCCGAAATCTTTGCGCGCGAACAGGGCATCGCGCTGGTCGATCCGTCCTACTTCCGCACCGAGTCGCGCTGGAAGGCTCTGCAGCGCGCGCTGCAGGAAGAAAAATCGGCGCAGCTCGAACAGCGGCCACTGGTGCTGCCGGGACGCGCCTACTTCGGCACCGTCGGCGCGCTGGCGCTGGACGCCGGCGGCCATCTTGCCGGCGGCACCTCGACCGGCGGCATGACCAACAAGCGCTATGGCCGAGTTGGCGATTCGCCGATCATCGGCGCCGGCACCTGGGCGGATGCGCGCTGCGCCGTGTCCGGCACCGGCTGGGGCGAATTCTACATCCGCGCCGCGGCCGCGCACGAAATCTGCGCGCGCGTCCGGCTGGCCGGCGTGCCGCTGCCGAAGGCGGCCAACGACGTGATCAACGTGGACATCCCCCGCGCCGGCGGCGACGGCGGCGCGATCGCCCTCGGCGCGGACGGCGTGGTCGCCTTCCCGTTCAATACCGGCGGCATGTACCGCGGCTGGATCGGCAGCGACGGCGTGCCGCATGTGGCGATCTACAAGACCGATGCGCTGGAGATGCCGTAGCGCCAGCCAAGTTCCGGACGCGTGCGTGGACCGGCCCGAGCCGCCTCAGCGTTCGGAATGTCCGGTCTCGTCGTACTGGCGCGGCGCCAGCGCCTGTGGGTTGATCAGCTCGACGAACGCCCGCGCCTGTTTGCTCAGGTACTTGCCCTTGCGCATGACGATGCCGTAGCTGCGCGCCGGGAACCAGTTCGCCAGCGAACGCGCGGCCAGGCGCTGGCGGTCGGCGTCGGTCAGGCAGATGGCGGTGACGATGCTGATCCCAAGGCCCATCGCCACGTACTGCTTGATCACTTCCCAGCCGCCGACTTCCAGCGCCACCGTGTAAGGCACGCGGTTTTGCTGGAACACCAGGTCCACCAGCCGGTAGGTGGTCAGGCGCTTGGGTGGCAGGATCAGGCCGTAGGGCGACAGGTCGTCCAGGGTCAGGTCGCGCTGGCGCGCCAGCGGGTGGTCGGGCGGGGTGATCAGCATCGGATCGAAACGGTAGACCGGGGTGTAGCCCAGGTCGGCGGGGACATCCAGCATCGAGCCCACCGCCAGGTCCACGGCGTCGCTGCGCAACAGGTCCAGGCCGCTGGCTCCGGTGACGTTGTGCAGGGTCAGCCGGACTTCCGGATGCGCCTTGCGGAAGGCTTCCACGAACTGCGGCAGCAAGTAGAGGATCGTGGAACTGCCGGCGGCGACGTGCAGCTCGCCGGCGTCCAGGCCGCGCACGCGCTCGCGGAAGTTGGCGGCGAGGTTGTCCAGCCCTTCGACCAGCGGACGCGCCATGTCGTAGAGCAGCTCACCCTCGCGGGAAAGGGTCATGCGCCGCCCGCTGCGCTCGAACAGCCGCGCGCCAAGCTCGCGTTCCAGCGCCTGCAGCTGCAACGACACCGCGGGCTGGCTGAGGAACAGCGCTTCCGCGGCGCGTGAGATCGACCCGAGCCGGGCGGTCTGGCAAAACGCTCGCAACGGCTTCAGGCGTGAGCCTTTGTAGGCGAATCGCAACGGAGAAATGGGGGTGTCCGCCATTGATTTTCCTTAAGTATTTACAAAATTAATGTTATGCATTGACAAATCTATATTGTCAAATACCACACGGCTGCGGATGGTGGAAGCCCAACCGTTGCATGGAGATATCGATGTCGGCCGTGTTGCAAGATCGCCTCGAAACGGGCGTGGAGATCACCAAAGCGCTGCCGGGGCAGGAGACGATCCTGAACGCGCAGGCGCTGGAGCTGCTGGCCGGGTTGCACCGGCGCTTCGAAGCCGAACGGCAGGCGCTGCTGGCGGCACGTGCAGTCCGCCAGGCGGCATTCGACGCTGGCGCGCTGCCGGACTTCCGCTCCGACACCGCCGCGATCCGCGCCGGCGACTGGACGGTGGCCCCGACACCGGCCGCGCTGCGTGACCGGCGCGTCGAAATCACCGGGCCGGTCGATCCGAAAATGGTGATCAACGCGCTCAACTCCGGCGCGAACTGCTTCATGGCCGATTTCGAGGACAGCACCAGCCCGACCTGGGCCAACCTGATCGGCGGCCAGCAGGCTCTGCGCGCGGCGGTGCGCGGGACGCTGGAGTTCACCGCGGACAACGGCAAGCATTACGCGCTCAAGCCGGAGTCGGAGCGGGCGGTGCTGATCGTGCGCCCGCGGGGCTGGCATCTGGACGAGAAGCATGTCCACGTGGACGGCCGGCGGATGTCCGGCGCGCTGTTCGACGCCGCGCTGTTCCTGCTGCACAACGCGTCGCTGCTGGCAGGCAAGGACCGCGGCCCCTACCTCTACCTGCCCAAGCTGCAGTCGATGGAGGAAGCGGCGCTGTGGGAGCAGGCGCTGTCGTTCATCGAGGCCGAACTCGGCCTGCCGCAGGGCCAGGTCAAGGTGACGGTGCTGATCGAGACGCTGCCGGCCGCGTTCGAAATGGACGAGATCCTGCATGCGCTCAAGGGCCGCATCGTCGGCCTGAACTGCGGGCGCTGGGACTACCTCTTCTCCTGCATCAAGACGTTCCGCCGCCGCCGCGATCACGTGTTTCCGGAGCGCGGCCAGGTCGGCATGAGGCGCCCGTTCCTGCGCGCCTATTCGGAGTTGCTGATCAAGACCTGTCATCGCCGCGGCGCCCACGCGATGGGCGGGATGGCGGCGCAGATTCCGGTCAACGGCGATCCTGCCGCGAACGAAGCCGCGCTCGACAAGGTGCGCGCCGACAAGCTGCGCGAAGTGACGGCCGGCCACGACGGCACCTGGGTGGCGCATCCGGCGCTGATCCCACTGGCGCGCGACATTTTCGATGCGCGCATGCGCAGCCCGAACCAGAAGCATGTCCTGCGCGAGGACGTCGAGGTGACGCGCGAGGATCTGATCGAGCCGGTGGCCGGGACGATCACGCGCGCCGGCTTCGAGAACAACGTCGAGGTCTGCGTGCGCTACCTGGCCGCGTGGCTGGACGGCAACGGCTGCGTGCCGATCCACAACCTGATGGAAGACGCGGCCACCGCCGAGATCGCCCGCGCCCAGCTCTGGCAGTGGCTGCATTTTGCCGACGAAGGCGGCACGCCGCTGTGTCTCGACGACGGCACCCCGGTCGATTTCGTCCTGCTCGACCGCGTCCTGATCGGACTGCCCAGTCGCTTGGCAAGGATTCCCGGAATGCCTGGCGCCGGACACGTCGGCGAGGCGATCGGTTTGCTCGACCGCCTGACCCACGCCGGCGAACTGGCCGATTTCCTGACCCTGCCCGCCTATGAGCGGATCGACTGATTTTCCGTTGCCACCACCCCACTTTCCGACGAGGCCAACCATGAAGAATCCGCTCCCGACCGCCGAACAGATCTCCCTCGACTGGGCCAACAACCCGCGCTGGGCCGGCATCACCCGCACCTATTCCGCTGCCGACGTGGTGCGCCTGCGCGGAACCGTCCATATCGAGCATTCGCTGGCGCGCCACGGCGCCGAAAAACTGTGGAAATCGCTGCATCAGGAGGATTTCGTCAACGCGCTGGGCGCGCTGACCGGCAATCAGGCGATGCAGCAGGTCAAGGCCGGCCTGAAGGCGATCTACCTGTCCGGCTGGCAGGTGGCGGCCGACGCCAACGTCGCCGGCGAAATGTATCCCGACCAGTCGCTGTATCCGGCCAATTCGGTGCCGCTGGTGGTCAAGCGCATCAACAACGCGCTGCTGCGCGCCGACCAGATCAGCCATGCCGAAGGCGATCACGCCATCGACTACCTGCAGCCGATCGTGGCCGACGCCGAGGCCGGCTTCGGCGGCGTGCTCAACGCGTTCGAACTGATGAAGGGAATGATCGAAGCCGGTGCGGCCGGCGTGCACTTCGAAGACCAGCTGGCCAGCGTGAAGAAGTGCGGCCACATGGGCGGCAAGGTGCTGGTGCCGACCCGCGAGGCGGTCGAAAAGCTGTCCGCGGCGCGGCTGGCCGCCGACGTGTGCGGCGTGCCGACTTTGATCGTGGCGCGTACCGATGCCGAGGCCGCCGATCTGCTGACCTCGGACATCGACGACAACGACAAGCCGTTCTGCACCGGCGAGCGGACTGCCGAAGGCTTCTACAAGACCAGAAACGGGTTGGAGCAGGCGATCAGCCGCGGCCTGGCCTACGCGCCCTATGCCGATCTGGTCTGGTGCGAAACCGGCAAGCCGGATCTGGAGTTCGCGCGCAAGTTCGCGGAAGCCATTCACGCCAAATTCCCGGGCAAGCTGCTGGCCTACAACTGCTCGCCGAGCTTCAACTGGAAGAAGAACCTGGACGACGCCACGATCGCGAAATTCCAGAAGGAAATCGCTGGCTATGGCTACAAGTTCCAGTTCATCACCCTGGCCGGTTTCCATGCGCTCAACTACGGCATGTTCGAGCTGGCCCACGGCTACGCGCGCCGGCAGATGAGCGCTTTCGTCGAACTGCAGGAAAAGGAATTCGCCGCCGCCGATCGCGGGTTCACTGCGGTCAAGCACCAGCGCGAGGTCGGCACCGGCTATTTCGATGCCGTCACCCAGACCATCCAGGGCGGCCAAAGCTCGACCGTGGCGCTCAGGGGCAGCACCGAGGAAGAACAGTTCCACGGCAAGCGCGCCGCCGCCTGATCCTGGCGTTGTGACCATGCGACGGGTCGGCCAAGTGCCGACCCGTCGTGTTCGATGAAGGCTCGCGACTGGGCGAAAGGAACGAGGTCGAGGCCAGCGACGGCATGATGCGACGGCGGAGGTGGTGCGCCTCATGCCGCCGCGCGTTCGCCCTGGCGCTCCAGCGTGCGATAGCCGATCGCCTCGGTCAGGTGCGGCGTTGCGATGGCGTCGCTGCCGTCGAGATCGGCGATCGTGCGGGCCACGCGCAGGATGCGATGCAGCGAGCGCGCCGAAAGTTGCAGCGATTCCACGGCACGTTCCAGCAGGGCGCCATCGCGCTGCGCCAGCCGGCAGAACGCGTTGGTCTGGCCCTGGCCGAGGCGCGCATTCGGCAGCGGACCGCGCGCAAGCTGGCGTCTTCGGGCCGCCTCCACCCGGCTCCTGACGTCGGCGCTGGATTCCCCCGGCGGCGCGTCGGTGCGCAGCAGCGTGGGCGCCAGTCTTGGCACCTCCACGTGCAGGTCGATGCGCTCCAGCAGCGGCCCGGAAATGCGCGCGCGATAGCGGCGGATCATGTCGCTGCTGCACAGGCAGCGGCCGGAGGGATCGCCGGCCCAGCCGCAGGGGCAGGGATTCATCGCGGCGACCAATTGGAAACGGGCGGGAAAGCTGCAGTGTCGTGCTGCGCGCGAAATGCCGACGCTGCCCGATTCCAGCGGCTCGCGCAGCACTTCCAGCGCGTGACGGCTCCACTCCGGCAGTTCGTCGAGGAACAGCACGCCATGGTGGGCCAGCGAGATCTCGCCGGGGCGCGGGTCGGCACCGCCGCCGACCAGCGCCACTGCGCTGGCGGTGTGGTGGGGCGCACGGAACGGTCGCTGCCGCCAGTGCGCCAGATCCAGCCCGTGGCCGCTGGCGGAAGCGATGCTGGCCACTTCCAGCGCCTCGACCTCGGACGGTTCGGGAAGGATGCCAGCAAGCCGCGATGCCAGCAGGGTCTTGCCGCTGCCGGGTGGGCCGATGAACAACAGATGGTGGGCGCCGGCGGCGGCGATCTCCAGCGCCCGCCGGGCGTGGGCCTGGCCGCGAACGTCGGCCAGGTCGGGAACCGGCGTCGGTTTGCGGTCCTGCGGCGTGGCCCTGGGCAGCGCGCTGCGTCCTTCGAGCGCCGCGCACACCTCCAGCAGTGTGCGCGCGGTGCGGACTTCGACCCCGCTGGCCAGGGCGGCTTCGCTGCCGTTGTCCGGCGCAACGATCAGGCGGTGGTTGCTGGCACCGACAGCCAGCGCGGCGGCCAGCGTGCCGTCGCAGCCGCGCAGCGCGCCGGTGAGCGCCAGTTCGCCGAGGAATTCCCAACCTTCCAGTGCGTCGGCGGAAATCTGGCCGCTGGCGGCAAGGATGCCCAAGGCAATGGCGAGGTCGAAGCGCGCTCCGTCCTTGGGAAGGTCGGCTGGCGCCAGATTGACGGTGATCCGGCGCGCGGGGAACTCGAACTGGGCGCACTGGATCGCCGCGCGCACGCGATCCTTGGCTTCGCGCACCGCGGCTTCCGGCAGCCCGACGATGGACATCGCGGGCAGCCCGCCGCCGAGGTGGACTTCGACGCGCACCGCAGGCGCATCGACCCCGATCCGCGCGCGGCTGTGCACGATCGCCAGATTCATCGTGCAGCCCTCAGAGCCGGCCGGTCTCGCGGACGGCGCTGCGGCGCCACTGGCCCAACTGTGCTTCCAGCGCGTCCAGCCGATCCCGGGTCAGGGCGAGCTGCACGCGCTGGAGTTCGAATTCGGTGCGGCTGACCAGCCCCAATGCGCCCAGGGTATCGCGCAGGACGATCTTGAAGTTCTCTCGCAGATCGTCCCGCCCGTCGCGCTGGGCGGAAGGCACCAGACTGGCAAGACGGTGCGCGAGCGCGTCGAGCTGGTTCAGGTCGTGGATGCGCAGTGCGTTCATGGAATTCTCCTCGGGCCTCGGCCGCGCCGGACAGTCCGCTTTCGGCGTGTCCAGGCCAGATTGCGCGTCGGATGCGTCGGGCGCACTCGGCGGAAGGCGCGGACAAAGGTCGGAAAAACCCCATCAAGGACATCGGGAACTTGCTCGGGCGCGGTATCCTGCCGGCAACTCCGGGGAGACGATGCGATGAAGATGGTGATGGCAGTGATCAAGCCGTTCAAACTCGACGACGTTCGCGAGGCGCTGGCCGAGGTTGGCGTGGCCGGGATCACCGCGACCGAGGTCAAGGGCTTCGGCCGGCAGAAAGGCCACACCGAGCTGTACCGCGGCGCCGAATACGTCGTCGACTTCCTGCCCAAGATCAAGCTGGAAATCGCCGTCACCGACGATCAGGTCGATGCCGTCACCGAAGCCATCGTGAAGTCGGCCGGCACCGGCAAGATCGGCGACGGCAAGCTGTTCGTCTGGGATCTGGAACGGGTGGTGCGCATCCGCACCGGCGAACTGGACGCCGACGCGCTCTAGCGATGGCCTGAACAACTCCATCCTGGAATCGCTGCTCCGCCTGTCGCCGGATTCACTCGGGTCGAGCTGTCGTCAACGGTTCGCGCCAGGCGCCGAGCAGGGCGTGCAGCAAGACCACGATGGCCCAGCTAAGCCAGATCGTCCACAGGACGTGCGACAGGAAATGCGCGCCGCGCATTTGCTGGACCAGGCCCAGGAACAGGCACAGCGCCAGCGCGCCACCGGCTGCGTGGCGACTGAATCGGGGATTTTCCGGATAACGCAGCAGGGCGAATGCCAGCAGCCATCCCGAGGTGGAGACGAAGCCCGCCGGGAAGCAATGTCCGGGGATTTCCGCGTGCGACGAGAAGGACGACAGCAGGTCGAAATACGGCGCATAACCGTCATAGCGATCGATATCCCATGGACAGTGCATGGGACTGTTGTGTTTCCACAGACTGACGGCCAGCGGCACGGCGACGATCGAGCTGGCGACGAAGCGCCAGCGCCGGCGATCCGCCATGCGGCGGTGTTTCCAGGCGATCCGCAGGAACCCGAGGGCCACCAGGATCAGCACGCCCTTGAGCCAGCTGTGCACCAGCGTCTTCGCCCACCAGGCATTGCGATAGGGCCACAGATGGTTGCCGAAATCGAAGAATGGATCGGCCAGCTGCAGGTCGAGGCGGTTGTTTCTGAAAAGCAAGGCGATAGCCAGACCACTGACGGCGAGCAGCAGGCATTGGCGCAGGTAGAACCGGATCCAGAAGGTCGGCACGCTGCGGGTTTCCGGTGGAAAGGGCATGCGATTCTACGCGCTGACCGGTGCCGCTCGATAGAGGGCGTGACGGTCAGACTTCGGCACGGTTCCGGCCCAGATCCTTGGCGCGATACAGCGCCGCGTCCGCGCGTGCGATCAATGCCTCGCGGGTGTCGACCGGTTCAGCCTGGGCGATGCCGATGCTGACGGTGAGGCTCGGTGCCGGGGCGATTCCCGCAAGCGCATGCGTGCGCGTCGCCTCCAGCAGGCGGGCGGCAACAACCTTGGCATTCTCGAGACTGGTGTCCGGGCAGAGGATCAGGAATTCTTCCCCGCCGATGCGGCCAAGCCGGTCGTGCTCGCGCAGATGGTGCTTCCAGACCTCGGCGGCTTCGCGCAGGACCCGATCGCCGGCGGCGTGTCCATGCCGATCGTTGACCGATTTGAAATGGTCGAGATCCAGCATCAGGATCGATAGCGGGGAACCGCTGGATGCCGCCAGCGCCAGCGCGCGATCCAGAGCGGCCTCGATGGCGCGACGACTGGCAACGCCGGTCAGCGGATCGGTCATCGCCAGGGTGCGCAGGGCGAGTGACTTGCGCCATTGCCGCAGCGCCAGCCAGACCAGCACGGCCACCAGCAAGGCGCCGAGCAGGATCGCCAGGCGCTGCCAGCGACGGACGCTTTCGAGGGTCTTGACCTGTTGCAGTCGGGAGCTGGCCTCGGCGCGCAGGCGGCGGTTCTCGAAATCGCGCCGCCGGATCTCGTATTCGTATTCCAGCAACCGGTTCTGCTGGAAGCGCATCTTGCGCTGCAATTCGGTTTGCAGATCGCTGTAGCGCTTGTAGTCGGCCAGCGCCGCAGTGGTGTTGCCCAGGGCTTCCTCGCTGGCGGACCGCGCCCGGAACAAGGTGGCCAGATAACGCTCGTTGCCGTCGCGCTCGATCAGGGGCTGGGCGATGCGGTATTGGGCCAGCGCCTGCTGGTGCTGGCCGAGGCCGGCCAGCGCCTGTCCGGACAACAGGGCCATCACGTCGGCGTTCCAGCTGCCTTCCTGGGTCCTGGTGAACGCATTTGCCTGGCTCAGATGATCCAGCGCGGCGTCGAACTTGCCCTGGTCGATGAAAATCGTCGCCAGCGCGAGCTGCGCGCTGGCTGTGCTTGACTCGTCCTCATGGTTGCGGGCGACCGCGAGAGCATGTTGCAACGGCGCCTCGGCCTTGTGCGGATCGCCGGATTCGTCGTAGAGATAGCCCAGCTGGATGTTGTAGGTGATCGCCCGTTCCCAGTCGCGCTGCTCGTCCATCCTGTCGATGGCATGGGTGAAGTAGCGCTCGGCCTGCTCCCAGTCGCCGATGCGGCGATAGGCCACCGCCGTCAGCATCAGCAATGCGTCGACCTCGTGCTCGATCCCGGACTCGCGGTAGCTGGCGCGGGCGCGCTGGAAATCCAGCAGCGCCTTGGCCTGTTCGCCCATGTCCGACAGCAGCGAGCCGCGCAGGGACAGCGCTTCGGCGAACAGCTGGCGCTCGCTGGAATTCTGTAGCAGCGCCACCAGCCGCTCGGCTTCCGCCAGGGCTTCCTTGCCGCCTTTGAGATCGGACAGGAAACCGACGCGGCAGAATCGCGACCGGCCCTCGGAGGCGAGATCCCCGGCCGCCTGCGCCCGGCGCAGGGCCACATCGGAATAGGCCAGTCCGCGAACGGGGTCCTTCCAGCGGCTGCTGCCGCAGTACACGGAACGAAACTGGATATCGCGCGCGTGATCGCCGGGCGGCAGCAGGATGCGCAGGCGTTCGAGGTTGGCGTCGTAGTCGGCGAAACTCGAATCCATCGACGACGGGCCCACGACCCGAACGAGCACGGCATCGAACTGGGCCGTGCGGTCTGCGCCTGCGGCGGGTGCCGGCTGTTGTGCGGCGACCGTGCCCGCCGCCGCCAATGCGATGGAGGTCAGCAGAATCGGCAGCCAGCGCGGAGAGGCAAGGTGTCGCTTCATGTGCATCCAGTACCCGGTTGACCGTGCACCTTAACTGCAACCCGATCTGGCGACCGTGCGCACCATCCAACTTTTGCAGCGCAGCGCGCCGGTTCAGCCCGCCAAGGCCTCGGCGACGAACGGCGGCAGGGCCTGCGCGCCCCTGTGCACGGCGGAACTGTAATACTCGGTGGGAAAGCGCTTGCCTGCGGCATCGGCTTCACGGAACCCCCAATCGGCATCCGCGTCCTTGCTGGCCATGGTGCAGCTCCACCAGCCGGTGGGATAGCAGGGCTGCGGGAAGGGCAGGGTCTGGAAGGAGCGGAAGCCGGCCTTGCCCATTTCCGCACGCATGGCCTTGATCAGGTCGAGCAGCGCCAGCGGCGATTCGCTCTGCTGGACCAGCAGGCCGTCGGCTTTCAGCGCGCGGTGGCAGCTTTCGAAGAAGGCCTGGTTGAACAAGCCTTCGGCGGGGCCGATCGGGTCGGTGGAATCGACGATCACGATGTCCACGCTGTTCGGTGCGCAGTTCGCCATGTAAGCGATGCCGTCGTCCCATAGCAGCTCCGCGCGCGGGTCGCTGTTGGATGCGCACAGCTCGGGGAAATATTTCTCCGCCATCCGCGTCACCTGTTCGTCGATGTCGCACTGGGTGGCCTGTTCGACGCCCGGATGGCGCAGCACCTCGCGCAGCGTGCCGCAGTCGCCGCCGCCGATGATCACCACGCGCTTCGGATCGGCGTGTGTGAACAGCGCGGGATGCGCCATCATCTCGTGGTAGAAGAAGTTGTCGCGGCTGGTCAGCATCATGGCGCCATCGATGAGCATGACGTTGCCCCAGTCGGTGCTTTCGTACACCTCGATCTTCTGGAATGGCGACTGCACCTCGTCCAGCTTGCGGGTCATGCGGAAGCCGATCGACGAGCCGGTGTGCTCGAAATTCTCATGCAGCCATTGGGACTGGGTCATGGCGTGGGTCTGGTCAAGAGTGCTGGATCGCACATTGTATCGACTGTGTGGTGCGTTCCCGGGCAAGTGGGGACACCCCGGGCGGGGGTTGGGCCATACGAAGTAGCTCCCCCGTACACGCATTGTTCGGAAGGCCCAACACCCACCCCGGGTGCGTCGCAGTAGACACAGCCGCCTTGAGCGGAGATGGGCGAGTGTGGAACGCCTTGTGGCTTCAGGGGTTCAAGGGGTTGCCCTCGCCCACACGTTGCCGCCGGCCGCTACGGAACTGGCTGCCCGGGTTCCTCGAGACCGGGTTCCGACCTGCACCACGCCAATGGCATCGCGCGACCACCTTCGTACCGCGTCACCATGCGTGCGCCGACACTCTTGATGATGTTCAGGCAGGCGCAGCCGTAGCCATACGGGCCGTCGGTGGCGATCCACTTGTCCGTAGCGAATTCGGGCCCGCCCTGCCAGCCGGCTGCGCTGGAAAAATCATCGGGCTTCTGGATCGACCAGGTCGTGCCACTTTCGATGAGCGAATAGGTCCTGTCGGCCGGATGAACCAGCCAGCCGCACGTCTCCGCCAGAGCCGATCCGGTTGCCGGTTTCGCCTTCGACGGTCGATCCGCGCCGGCGCAGGCCGCCACGGCGATGGTCAGGGCCGCGATTGTCAGATGGGCCTTGTTCGCGTTCACAGAGAGGGATCATCCGCCCACAGGCATCCGGGATTGTAGTGTGGATCAGTCTCGCTTTCATGGAGCCTTTGCAGCGAAGATCTTGGCCATGGCGCCGCCCGGTTTTCGCACGATGGACCAAGGCCCACCCTACAATGCCTTTACCTTCCAACGTTGGCACGCCCGACATGACCGACTGGTCGCCCGACCTCGCCCGCAAGACCTATTCGATCCCGCATTGGGCGGACGGGTATTTCGATGCCGATGCGGGTGGGCGAATCCTCGTCCGGCCGCGGGGCGCACAGGGGACGGAACTGTCCCTGCCCGGGATCGTCGATGCCGCATTGGCACAGGGCGCGAAGCTGCCGATGCTGGTGCGCTTCCCAGAGATTCTTGGCAGCCGTCTCGGCAAGCTCCAGGCGGCGTTTGCGCAGGCGCAGAAGGACTGGGATTACGGCGGCGGCTACACCGCGATCTACCCGATCAAGGTCAACCAGCACGCCGGCGTGGCCGGTACCCTGGCCAGCCATCACGGTGAAGGCTTCGGGTTGGAAGCCGGCAGCAAGCCGGAGCTGATGGCGGTGCTGGCGCTGTCGCGCCCCGGCGGCACCATCGTCTGCAACGGCTACAAGGACCGTGAATACATCCGGTTGGCGCTGATCGGGCGCAAGCTGGGCCTGCAGACCTTCATCGTCATCGAAAAGCCTTCCGAGCTGAAAATCGCGCTGGAGGAAGCCGCCGCGCTGGGCGTGAAGCCGGGCCTCGGCGTGCGCATGCGACTGGCCTCGCTGGGTGCCGGCAAGTGGCAGAACAGCGGTGGCGACAAGGCCAAGTTCGGCCTCGACCCGCGCCAGCTGCTGACCTTGTGGAAGGAGCTGCGCGACGTCGGCATGGGCGATTGCCTGCAACTGCTGCATTTCCACATGGGCAGCCAGATTTCCAACGTGCGCGACATTGCCGCCGGCATGCGCGAAGCTACCCGCTATTTCGTGGAACTGTCGCGGCTGGGCGCGCGTATCACCCACGTCGACGTCGGTGGCGGGCTGGGCATCGACTACGAGGGCACCCGCTCGCGCAGCTACAACTCGGTCAACTACGGCATCCACCACTACGCCTCCAGCATCGTGCAGCCGCTGGCCGAGGCCTGCCGCGAGGAGGGCCTGTCGCCGCCGCGCATCCTCACCGAAAGCGGGCGCGCGTTGACCGCCCACCACGCCGTGTTGGTGAGCAACGTCAGCGAGGTCGAGCAGGCGCCCGAAGGCCGCGTGCCGGAGCCGCACGACGACGAATCCACGCCGGTTCGGCAGCTGCGCGAGCTGCATGCGGAGCTGCCTGGGCGGCCGGCGGTGGAGGTGTTCCACGAGGCCACGCAGGCACACGCCGAGGGGCTTGCGTTGTATTCGCTGGGCCAGCTGGATCTGGTACAGCGCGCGCGCATCGACGACCTGTTCTACGCGATTGCCCACGCGGTGAAAGCGCGCCTGACCTACGATGAAAAAAGCCATCGTGACTTGCTGGATGAATTGAACGAGCGGCTGGTGGACAAGTACTTCGTCAATTTCAGCGTGTTCGAATCCATGCCCGACGTGTGGGCGATCGACCAGGTATTTCCGATCGTGCCGATCGAGCGCCTGGACGAGGCACCCACCCGACGCGGCATCATCGCCGATTTGACCTGCGACTCCGACGGCAAGATCGACACCTACGTCGAAACCGAGGACCTGGACAGCTCCTTGCCACTGCACGAACCGCGCCCCGGCGAGCGCTACCGGATCGGTTTCTTCCTCGTCGGTGCCTATCAGGAAATCCTCGGCGACATCCACAACCTGTTCGGCGATACCGACGCGATCGAAGTGCGCTGCACCGACGACGGTTTTTCCATCAGCCAGCAGCGTCGCGGCGACACCACCGACGTGATGCTCGATTACGTCGGCTACAAGCTCGACGACCTGCGTCGCCGCTACCGCGCGCTGGTCGCTTCGGCCGACCTGGGGACCGCGGAAAGCGAACGCCTCAACGAGGCGCTGGAGCGCGGGCTGACGGCGTACACGTATTTGAGCGATGCGCCGCTGGAGTGAAGTGATTGCCGAAGCGATCGCTTTGATGGATGCGGGCGTGATCGGGGGGATGTGTTCGAACTTGCCGAACTCGGTATGTTCGTATAACATTAGTTATAACATTCGCCCGCTCCGCCGACGAGGCCCCCATGAAGCTCAAGATCACCAGCATCGGCAATTCCGCCGGCGTCATCCTGCCCAAGGAACTGCTGGCCCGCCTGCGCGTGGAAAAAGGCGACGAGATTCATGCGCTGGAAACCCCGGATGGCATCCGCTTGACCGTCTATGACCCGGTGTTTGCGGCGCAGATGGATGTGGCAGAGAACATCATGCGCAAGCGCCGCGACCTGCTGCGGAAGCTGGCTGAGTAGGTGGCGAGCCATGATTGTCTGGATCGACCGTGTGCTGGCGCTTGCCATCCACGAGCGGCAATTGTCCGAGCATGGCGGCGGCGATGGCGTGCGCGACGAAGCCCTGCTGGAATCCGCCCTCGCCCGCCCGCAGCAGTTGCATGCCTATGGCGACCCGCCCCCGGATCTGGCCGCGCTGGCCGCCAGTCTGGCGTTCGGCATTGCCCGCAACCACCCCTTCGTCGATGGCAACAAGCGCACCGCCGCTGTGGCCTGCGAATTGTTCGTGGAACTCAACGATGCTGAACTGCAAGCCAGCAACATCGAGCTGTACCCGATGTTCCTGTCGCTGGCCGAAGGCTCACTCTCCGAAACCGACTTCGCCGACTGGCTGCGCCCGCGCTTGCAGTTGGCTGGCGTGAACCGGGTGAACGAGCCTTGCGCGCAGGGCAGGCGTTAGCCTAGCTGCAGCGTTTCCTTGAAAGCTCTTGTACAGCAGAAATCTGGGCTCGTTGGCAGTACGGCGCGTCGGTTCTGTTTTCTCAGTGGGGATGGAATGGCGGACGCCCGGGCGTGTTTGCCGAGGTGTCCGGACTCTCTCCGATCTACTGGCCTGTGCAGTCCGGTGATTGTCGAGATGCGGGCGCGGGATGAAGTGGCCTCAAGACATCAGCTACGATTGCAAATAATACAAAGGCGATGCCGAACACTACGCCCAAAACGGGCAAGCACCCGGGTTCGCTGTCGGATTTGGTCGGTGGAGGCGTTGCTGCTGCGGGTGCCGCTGTCTGTGGCGTTGGCTGCTCTTGCTGCGCTTCATCGGTGCTTGTTGCCTCGACTTGCTGAAGCTGCACGCCCAGCTCAGCGGCCACGTCGGCGAGAGGTTTCCATTCCGCACTTCCCGACATCTGGATCGAATCGGTCGGCAACACCTCCCCGCGGGTCACTGCCGCTTGCAGGCCGAGTTGCGTCCATTCGCCAGTTTCCTGGCCATCTCTTGCGGTCTTGATGCCCACGGTTCCCCCTGCGCCTTTTAACCGGATCACCCGGCTCCTTTTGCCGGAATGCAGCAAGTACGCCTCGTTTGTAGCAAGTACGCCGTGGTCAAGTATGCCCAGCTTCACCAAGCTGGCCGCGTGCGTGCAGACCGTGAAATCGTGGCCAGGGCATTCGGCAAGGCGTTGCGCCAAAGCCGTGAGCAGGCGGGCGTGTCGCAGGAGGAACTGGCGCACCTGGCGCACGTGGACCGCACGTTCGTTTCCCGCGCGGAACGTGGTGTGTGCCAGCCGGCGCTGGCGACTGTGCTGTTGCTGGCGCAGGCGTTGAATGTTTCCGCCGCGTCGCTGGTGGCGACGACGGAACGGGTGCTGCAACCGGCGGAATGATGCCGCGTGTCTGGCCCGGCTCCGTCAATGCGCTGCAAACACACTGCCTGACGGGCGTGGAGGTGGTGTTGCCTCAGCCGTGCGCGGTCTGCAATTGCAAAGCGGCTTCGAGGATTGGTTTGGCCCAGTCGGGAGTTTGCCGGAGGGTGTCGGCATCCATCGGCCAGGTGATCTGTCCGCTTTTCATTTGTAGCAGAAGGCAGGGGTCGGGCGTTGGCGCGCCGGCGATGGCGTCGATGCTGTTGTCGTAAACATGCAGCTGCGTGATGTGTGGAAGCAGTGCGGCCAGATGCTTGATGGAGGCGACGCAGCGCTCCCGGATCTTCGCTTCAGGAATGTCGTGGCCACCGCGGCTGACGCGGTAGCGCACGCGGGCGATGTGGTGCTCCGGTGAATCGAGTCCGCAGAACCACATGACGACATCGTGCGTGCGTGCGGCTTCCCGCAGTTTTCCGGCGATGGTGTTGCCGCCCAGCGTGGTCTCGAAGGCGTAGTTCGTGCCGTTGGCGATGGCGGCCTCCAGCCTGCGCAGGCCTTCCTGCCATGCGGCAGCGTTGGTGTCGGCCAATGGGCTGCCGGTGGCTTCGATCAATTGCCGGGTGAAGGTGTCCGGATTGAACCAGTCCATTCCGACGCGCCGCAGCGCCGTGCCGCCGATGGAACTCTTGCCGGCACCGTTGACGCCGGCAAGCACGAAGATGCGCGGGCGCGGCATGGGATCAGAACTCGTCGCCGTTGAAAATCTTTCCCTCGTAGCGGAAGGGCTTGTCGAAAATCGATATCAGCTTGTCGCCCGTCCCCGGCTCATTGAGGCAGGCCAGGCGCTCGTCGAATTTCCTGCGCAGCGCGTCCAGTGCTGCCTCGTCGCGGGCAGCGGCGTCGCGCAGCAGATTCAGCAGGCGGGTGTATTCCTCGACCGGCAGGATCACCGCCTCGGGCTGGTTGTGGTTGGTGACGACGACCTTGCCGCTGCGGGCAACGACCTTCATCACCCCGCGCCAGCCCAGCTTCTTCACGTCCGAAGCGGGGGTTTGCGGCAGGGTGTCCAGCGGCTTGAGGGCGGGAAGGGCGGACATGGCAGGATTCCAGACAGGACAAACAAGGCCAATATACCCTTTTTGGCCTTTTTATCCTGAATGGGGAAAATCAGCCGCCGCGGTGCACCTGAAAGCCGGCGAACGACTGCGAGGTGGGCATCAGTTCCAGCCGGTTGACGTTGAGGTGCGGCGGCAGCGTCGCCACCCAGAAGATCGCCTCGGCGATGTCCTCGGCGGTCATTGGGTTGGCCCCGGCGTAGAGCCGGTCCGATGCCGCCTGGTCGCCGTGGGTGCGCACCACGGTGAATTCGGTTTCGGCCATGCCCGGCTCGATGGCGGTCACGCGCACGCCGGTGCCGTGCAGGTCGGCGCGCAAGTTCAGCGAGAACTGGCTGAGGAAGGCCTTGGTGCCGCCGTAGGCATTGCCGCCGGTGTAGGGATAGGTGGCGGCGGTGGAGCTGATGTTGATGAGCGCGCCCTTGCGCGCGATGAGCGTCGGCAGCACGGCGTGGGTGAGCGTGACCAGGCCGGTGATGTTGGTGTCGATCATGGTCTTCCAGTCCGACAGCAGTGCGTCCTGTGCCGGCTGCGTGCCCTGCGCCAGGCCGGCGTTGTTGACCAGCAGGTCGATGCCGCGGAAGCGTTCCGGCAGCGCGTCCAGCGCGGCGCGCATCGCCGCTTCGTCGCGGATGTCGAAGCGGGCGGGGTGCAGCGCGTCGCCGAGTTCGGCGCGCAGCGCGTCAAGGCGCTCGGCGCGGCGTCCGGTGGCGATGACCTGCCAGCCGGCGGCGATGAAACGGCGCGCGGCGGCGCGGCCGAAACCGGCGGTGGCGCCGGTGATGAGGGCGGTGCGGGGGGATGTGTTCATCCTCGTATTTTACGGCGCAGGGCTGCCGGCAGCGGGCGTCAGGGAGCGCCGCGTCGTTCCGAGGGTGTGGCAGGTGGCGTGCGCTATTGGGCCTTGATCGCCATTGCCGGAAGTCCGCCGCCAGCCAGCTTGGCCTTGGCGTCGGCCAGTTCGGAGGCGGTGCCGTAAGGCCCCATGCGCACGCGGTAGACCGTCTTGCCGTTGATCTGCGCCGATTCCACTCGCGCGGACAATCCCAGCATGGCGATTTTGGCCTTGACCGATTCGGCGTCACCGGAGGCGCCGAATGCACCGGCCTGCAGGATGTAGCGGGCGGCTCCGGGGTTGTCGGCGTTGTTGGCCGTGGCGGCGGCGACCGGCGGCGGTGCGGAGGCGGTTGCCGGTTCGTTGATCGGCGCGGGCAGGGCATTGTCGGGTTCGGCCGCGGACGCCGTGGCGTCGCGCTGCGCCTGCCGTGCCCGCGCATCGGCCTCGGCCTTGGCGCTGGCGGCCAGTTCGGCGTCGGTCATCTGCACGCCTTCGCCTGGAAGCAGGGTATAGAAGTCGTAGCGCGGCTTGGGGGGTTCCGGATTGGCTGGCTTGGGCGCGTCGGTGGCGATGTCTGGCGCAATGGCGTCGCCCTGCGCGGCAGCGGGCTGGGCGTCCGGATTGGGCGTCGGACCGACGCGCAGGAAGCCGTCGCTTGACGAGGACTGCATCAGCCGCGGGACGAGCAGGACGGCTGCGAGCGTGAGCGCTACGCCGATCGCCAGCCAGGCCCAGCCGGGCAGGCCGCCCGAAGAATTGCGTCGGGCCTGGGATTTTCCGCGTCGTGCTGCCATTACATGCTCTCCGGTGCGCCAACGCCCAGCAGATCCAGTCCGTTGGCCAGCGTCTGGCGGACGGCCAGCGCCAGGGTCAGGCGCGCGTCGCGCAGCGCAGCCTCCTCCACCAGCACCGGCGAGGCGTGGTACCAGGTGTGGAGGGCGTTGGCGAGCTCGCGCAGGTATTGGGCGACCAGATGCGGCTCCAGGGTCGCACCGGCGGCTTCCACCACTTCCGGATAGCGCGACAGTTCGCGCATCAATTCCTGTGCGGGCGCATCGTCCAGCAGGTGCAGTTGCGCCGATCCGTTTTCCGCATCGTAGGCAAACCCCTTTTCGCCGCACTGTCGCAGCAGGCTGCACACGCGGGCGTGGGCGTACTGCACGTAGAACACCGGGTTGTCGTTGTTCTGCGAGCGCGCCAGGTCGATGTCGAAGGTCAGCTGCGAGTCGGGCTTGCGTGCGATCAGAAACCAGCGGGTGGCGTCGCGCCCGGCTTCGTCGATCAAATCGCGCAGGGTGAAGTAGCTGCCGGCGCGCTTGGAGAGCTTGACCTCTTCGCCGCCGCGCATCACCGTCACCATCTGGTGCAGCACGTAGTCCGGATAGCCGTCCGGGATGCCGCAGTCCAGCGCCTGCAGGCCAGCCTTCACGCGGGCCAGCGAGCCGTGGTGGTCGGCGCCCAGCTCGGTGACCGCGCGCTGGTAGCCGCGCTGCCACTTGCTCAGGTGGTAGGCGACATCCGGCACGAAGTAGGTGTAGGTGCCGTCGGATTTGCGCATCACCCGATCCTTGTCGTCGCCGAAGGAGGTCGAGCGCAGCCACAGCGCGCCGCCCTCCTCGTAGGTATGACCCTTGGCGACGAGTTCGCGCACGGTTTCCTCGACCTTGCCGTCGGTGTACAGCGAAGATTCGAGGAAATAGCGGTCGAAGCTGACGCCGAACGCGGCCAGATCCGCGTTCTGCTCGCGGCGCAGGTAGGCCACCGCGAAGGCGCGGATGGCGTCGAGGTCGTCGGCGTCGGGCTTGCCGGTGACGATATGGCCGTCCACTTCCACGCTGTCGCCGCGCAGGTACGACTGGGCAACGTCGGCGATGTAGTCGCCGTTGTAGGCGTCGGCCGGCCACTGCGCGTCGCCCGGCTTGAAGCCCTTGGCGCGCGCCTGGGTGGAGATGGCGAGATTGTTGATCTGCACGCCGGCGTCGTTGTAGTAGAACTCGCGCTTCACGTCCCAGCCGTTGGCGGCCATCACGCGGGCGATGCAGTCGCCGATCACGCCGGCGCGACCGTGGCCGACGTGCAGCGGGCCGGTGGGGTTGGCGGAGACGTATTCCACGCCCACCGTCTTGCCGCCGCCGCTGGTGTTGCGGCCGAACGCGCTGCCGGCGGCGTGGATGTCGCGCACCTGCTGCTGCCACGCGGCCGGAGTCAGGTGGACATTGATGAAGCCGGGGCCGGCGATTTCGACCTTGGCGATGGCGTCGGAGGCCGGCAGTGCATCGACCAGCTGCTGCGCCAGCGCACGCGGATTGCTGCGCGCGGCCTTGGCCAGCAGCATCGCCACGTTGCTGGAAAAGTCGCCGTGCGCGCGCTCTTTCGGGCGTTCGATCACGAAGTCCGGGAGAGGCGCATCGGCGGGCAGGGTTCCGCCTTCGCGCAGGGCGGCAAGGCCCTGCAGGATCAGGGCGTGGATCTGGGCTTTCACGTGGGACGACGGCGGCTGTTCGATGGCCGGACATTGTACGCGAGCCCGCATCCAACCTCGCGATGGCCGGGATGGGTGCAACTCGGGGCGACTGCGGCCGGATGGAGGGCGTGCCCCGGTGCCTAGACCATGCCGCGTTGCGCCATCGAGGTGGGCGGCCCATCGCCGATCACGAAGTGGTCGAGCAGGCGCACGTCGACCAATGCCAGCGCCTGCTTGATCCGCGTCGTGACGGCGCGATCGGCGGCGCTGGGGTCGGGATTCCCGCTGGGGTGGTTGTGGCCGATGATCGCTGCCGCGGCGCCGTGGACCAAGGCGCGCTGGACGATGATGCGCGGGTGGACTTCGGCGCCGTCGATGCCGCCGCGGAACAGTTCTTCGAAGCCCAGCGCGCGGTGGCGGGTGTCCAGATACAGCACCGCGAACACCTCGTGGCCCAGCCCGCGCAGGCGCTGGGCAAAATAGCGTCCGGCCGCGCCGGGGTCGCTCAGGGCCTCGCCGCGTTCAAGCTGGGCGGCCAGGTGGCGTTGGCCCAGTTCCAGCGCGGCGGCCAGCAGGCAGGCGCGGGCCGGGCCGATCCCGCGCCGTCGGGTCAGTGCCGTGGCGTCCAGATCGAGCAGCCGCCGCAGCCCGCCGGCGCCGGACACCAGGGCGCGGGCGGAGGCCACGGCGTCCTGTCCGCGAATGCCGGAGCCGAGGAACAGCGCCAGCAGCTCGGCGTCGGACAGGCTGCCAGGGCCGCGGGCCAGCAGCTTTTCCCGGGGACGTTCGGATTCGGGCCAGTCGCGGATGTGCATGCGTCCATCGTGAACAGGAGCCTGCGGGAAAGACAGCGGGGTTTGCCCCGGCTTCGGGTAAGCTCACGGGTTGGAAAGAGGTCAGGGAATGGCCCGATGCAGGCTCCGCGTTTTCCGAACGAGGCTTACCGCGTGCTGCTGTGCGTGTGCGGCGGAATCGCTGCGTACAAGGCGGCCGAGCTGGTGCGCCGGCTGCGTGACGCCGGTGCGGACGTGCAGGTGGCGATGACCGAGAACGCGCAGCGTTTCGTCGGCGCGCCGACCTTCCAGGCGCTGTCGCACCGCGCGGTGCGCACCAGCCTGTGGGATGCGCAGGCCGAGGCCGGCATGGGCCATCTGGAGCTGGCGGCGTGGGCACAGCAGGTGGTGGTGGCGCCGGCGACGGCCAACACGCTGGCGAAGCTGGCGCACGGGCTGGCCGACGATCTGGTTTCCACCCTGTGCCTGGCCACCACGGCGCCGATGATCTTGGCACCGGCGATGAACCACCGGATGTGGCGGCATCCGGCCACCCAGGCCAACGTTGTTCTGCTGCTGTCGCGCGGCGCGCGCCTGGTCGGGCCGGACGACGGCCCGCTGGCCGAAGGAGAGTCCGGGCCGGGTCGGATGGCCGCGCCTGAGCGCATCGTGGCAGCGATGGGGGCTTGCGCATGAGCGGGCCTTTGATCGGCATGAAGGTCGTGGTCAGCGCGGGGCCGACCTTCGAGGACATTGACCCGGCGCGTTTCCTCGGCAACCGCAGCAGCGGCAAGATGGGCTTTGCCATCGCCGCCGTCGCCGCGCAGCGTGGGGCCGAGGTGGTGCTGGTGGCCGGCCCCGTGCATCTTCCGACGCCGGAGGGCGTGCGTCGGGTGGATGTGCGCAGCGCGGCGCAAATGCATCGGGCGGTGATGGATGCCCTGCCCTGCGATCTCTACATCGGCGCGGCGGCGGTTGCGGATTTCACTCCGCGTGCGCCGCTGGAACGCAAGCTCAAGAAACAGCCCGGGCAGGACGTGCTTGTGCTGGAACTGGTCCGGACCCGCGACATCCTGGCCGACGTCGCCGCGCACCCGCAGCGGCCGGCGCAAGTGGTCGGCTTTGCGGCGGAGACGAACGATGTCGCCGCCTATGCGCGCAGCAAGCTCGAGCGCAAGGGCCTCGACCTGATCTGCGCCAATCAGGTCGGCCTGCCGGGCTGCGGCTTCGAAAGCGACGACAACGCGCTGCTGGTGATCGACGCGCACGGCGATCGTCCGCTGGGACCGGCGCCCAAGCATGTGCTGGCGGCCCAGCTGCTGGATCTGATCGGCCAGCGCATCCGCGGGGGCCGGACATGACCAGGCATGTGCTGCAGGTGAAGGTGCTCGATCCGCGCATCGGCGGCGAATGGCCGCTGCCCGCGCATGCGACCGAACACAGCGCCGGAATGGATTTGCGTGCGGCGCTGGACGCGCCGCTGGAACTGGCGCCGGGGGCGACCGCGCTGGTGCCTTCCGGATTGGCCATCCATATCGGCGATCCCGGCCTGTGCGCGATTCTGCTGCCGCGATCGGGGCTGGGCCACAGACACGGCATCGTGCTGGGCAATGGCACTGGGCTGATCGACGCCGACTACCAAGGCCCGCTGATGGTCAGCCTCTGGAATCGCGGGACGGAGGCGTTCACCATTCAGCCCGGGGATCGAATTGCGCAGCTGGTGCTGCTGCCGGTAGTGCAGGCTGACCTCCAGGTGGTCGAGGCCTTCGAGGAATCCGCGCGCGGACAGGGCGGCTTCGGCCATACTGGGGTGCGCTGACAAGGGGGTGTCCATGGCGGTGTTCGGTTTGGGTGGAAAGGGCGGCAAGGACGGTAAGGGCGAACATGCGGAGCACGAGTCGCCCAAGCTGGCGTTCGACCCGCTGCAGGCCGCGCGCACCCTGCCGTGGCTGGTGCTGCTGCTGGGCGTGCTTGCCCTGTGGTGCCTGGCTGCGGGCGGACTTCGTCTGCGCGACGACAGTCGCCTGCATTCCCTCCAGACCGCTCGCGACGACGCGGCGCTGGCGATTCGCCGCAAGCTCGACGAACAGCGCCGCACGATGGATACGCGGTTGGCGTCGTCGGGATTCAAGGCGGCCCTGACCGAAGGCGGGCCCCAGGCGGCTGCAGCATTGCGCAAGGGTTGGACCGGGCTGATGCGCGCCGAAGTCTGGCCGGCGGATCTCGATGCGCTGTACGAAGGACTGCCGCGCAGCGGGTACGGCACATTGGCGGCCGCCGAAGCGGCGCTGTCCAGCGGCAAGACCAGCGTGCGGGTGGTGCAGGCGGGTGCGGCAAGGCGGCTGGCGCTGGCCGCGCCGGTGCGGTCAACGACCTTGATGGTGGCCTATGTCGAGATGCCGCTCGATGCCCTGAGCAATATCGTGGAAACCACGAAACTGCCTGGCGGGGTCTATGTCGCGCTGCGACAGGGCGGGCAGAGCGTGGTCGAGAGCGGAGATACGTCGCTGAGCAATTCAGCGGAAGCGTTGTCGGTCAGGATTCCCGACAGCGAACTGCGGCTGGTGGCCGCAGCGCCGGATGAAACCGGAGTGCCGTTTGGCCTCGGCGGCCTGGCCGGGGTCATCCTCGGGCTGGTGCTTGCCGGCATTGCCGCGGCGCTTTGGCTGGTTCTGCGCCCGCGCCTGCTGGCGATGGGCGGGCAGGTCGAGTTCGAAGCCGGACCGACCCTGGCCGAGCTGGAACCGGCAAAACCGGTCGAAGAACGCACGCTGCACGAACGCGTCAAGGAAGAACCCAAGCCGGCCAAGGAAAAGGTGCCGGTGGTCATCGACCACCGCATCTTCCGCGCCTACGACATCCGCGGCGTCATCGGCCATTCGCTGGATGCGGGCGTCGCCGAACTGATCGGCCAGGCGATCGGCTCGAGCATGGCCGAGCAGGGGCTGGATTCGATCGTGGTCGGCCGCGACGGCCGGCTGTCCGGGCCGGATCTGGTGCAGGGCCTGATCGCCGGCTTGCGCAAGGCCGGGCGCAACGTCATCGACATCGGCATGGTGCCGACCCCGGTCGTGTATTTCGGCTGCTTCCATCTTCGCACCGGCTGCGGTGTCGCGGTCACCGGCAGCCACAATCCGCCGGACTACAACGGCTTCAAGATCGTCGTCGGTGGCGAGACGCTCTCCGGCCCTGCAATCAAGGATCTGCATGCGCGCATCGCCGAGGACCGGTTGCTGGAAGCGGAGGCGCAGGGCACGCTCGACGAGCGCGACATCAGCCAAGATTACCTGCAGCGCATCTCCGGCGACATCCAGATCGGCGAGCGGCTGAAGGTGGTGGTCGACGCCGGCAATGGCGTGGCCGGCGACATCGGCCCGCAGGTGCTGGCCGCGATCGGGGCCGACGTCACGCCGCTGTTCTGCGATATCGACGGCGAATTCCCGAACCACCACCCGGATCCCAGCGAACCGCGCAACCTCGACGCGCTGATCCAGATGGTGCAGCGGCTCGACGCCGACCTCGGCATCGCCTTCGACGGCGACGGAGATCGGCTGGGCGTGGTCACCAAGTCGGGCACGATCATCTATCCGGATCGCCTGCTGATGCTGTTCGCGGCCGACGTGTTGGAGCGCAATCCGGGTGCCGTGATCGTCTATGACGTCAAGTGCACGGCGCGCCTGTCCACGCAGATTCTGCGCCACGGCGGCAGCCCGATGATGTGGAAGACCGGGCATTCGCTGATCAAAGCCAAGATGCGCGAGGCCGACGCCGCGCTGGCCGGCGAGATGAGCGGGCATTTCTTCTTCGCCGAGCGCTGGTACGGGTTCGACGACGGCATCTATGCCGCGGCGCGGCTGCTGGAAATCCTGGACGGGCAGGGCCAGCCTCCGGAGGACGTGTTCGCGGCATTGCCGGACGGCGTATCCACGCCGGAGATCAAGGTCGAACTGCCGGGCGAGACCGACCCGCACGAGTTCGTCGATCGGCTGCGGCTGTCGGCCACCTTCGAGGGCGGCCGTCTGACCTCCCTGGACGGGGTCCGGGTGGATTGGCCGGACGGCTGGGGGCTGGTGCGCGCTTCCAACACCACGCCGGTGCTGGTCATGCGCTTCGATGCCGACAGCAACGACGCGCTGGCGCGCATCCAGCGCTTGTTCTCGACCAACATGCTGGCGCTGGAACCGGAATTGCAGCTGCCGTTCTGATCCGGCGCATCCAGCGCCAGGCCGAGACACTGGGGTGGGCGCAGCCGTTGCTTCCGCCGGCGATCGGCGTCAGTGCGCTGCGGGCGTCGCAGGTGGCTCCGCGGCGGCGGGCTCGGCCGGTGCCGCTTCCGTACCGGCCGCGTTTCCCTGGCGGGTTTCGCGATACCGGCGGAGGGTGTCCTGCATTTCGGTTTCCAGCGCCGCGCGGTCGGCGCGCTGGGAAAGCAGGATCTGCTGCTGGCGCTGCAATTCGGCGTGCTGATCGCGGATCGAGTTGGTCAGCGATGCGGGAACGGGCGTGCTGGCAAGTTCCTTGTCGCTGGCCTGGTTGAGCAGCGAGATCAGGCTCAGGCGCAGGTTGGACAAACCGAGCACGCTGGATTTGATCGATTCGTCCAGCAGGCTGGTGCGCTCGCCGTAGGCCTTGCGCAGGTCGTCTTCGGTCCGGTAGGACTCGACCATCGCCAGATCGCGTCGATGCTGGGCGGCTTCCGCGTCGGCCTGAATCCGCGCGTTGCGCGCGGCGACCGCGGCGGCGGCGCGCTCGTCGTCGGTCAAGGCGCGTCCGACCGATCCGGTCTCCAAGCCGGTCCGCGCGCTGAATTCGGTGCGGGCGCTGTCGGCGGCCGATGCCGGCAAGGCGTCGCCGCAGACCCGGCGGCCGCCTTCGTCCCAGCAGTAGATCTTCTTCGGTGGGGGCGTGCTCGACTGGGCGATGGCCGCGCCGATTCCGGCCAAGCCAAGGACAAGGGCAAGTGCGGTTGTGCTGGCGGCGTTCGGCATGGGTGGAATCCTTATCACCGGCAAGCGTATCAGGCAATACCGTAGCGCGTGCGGTAGGCGAGAAGGGTGTCGCGATGGGCCTCAAGTTCGCTGCTTTTGCCTGCGAAAGCAAGCAGATCGGAAAGTCCGGCCACGGCGACCACAGGGATGCCGTGCTCGCTGGCCACCGACTGCGCCGCCGACTCGTTGGCGTCCTCGCGCACGCGTTCCTGTCGATCCAGGGCAATGACGATCCCCGCGGGCGTGCCGCCGGCCTCGGCAATGATCGCCAGCGACTCGCGGATCGCGGTGCCGGCCGTGATCACGTCATCGACGATCAGCGCCCGCCTCCCTGCCAGCGCCGCGCCGATCAATCGCCCGCCTTCGCCATGTTCCTTGGCTTCCTTGCGGTTGAACGCCAGCGGCAGGTCGCGACCGCGCCGGGCGAATTCGCAGCCCAGCGCGGTCGCCAGCGGGATGCCCTTGTAGGCCGGCCCGAACAGCAGGTCGAAATCGAGCGCGGCCGCCTCCACGGCGTCGGCGTAGCACGCGGCCAGCTCCGCCAGCGCCGCGCCCGAATTGAACTGTCCGGCATTGAAGAAATACGGGCTGCGGCGGCCGGATTTCAAAGTGAACTCGCCGAAGCGCAGCGCGTCGACCTTGATTGCCAGCTGGAGGAAGCGGGAGTGGTGCGATGTCATGGGGCGCGGAAACCGGGAACCGGGAACCGGGAAAGGGTAGCGCATACTTGCGAAACCGCATGTGCCTTGCGGCTATGCTTGGTGCGCTGTGGCGGGTTCCGTGCAGCGCAGTTCCCTGACCCATCCCCGAGCCACTGTCCGCAAATCCGATGCGCATCCTCACCTTCAACGCCAACGGCCTGCGTTCGGCCGCCAGCAAGGGCTTCTTCGACTGGTTCGAACGTCAGGACGTGGACGTCCTGTGCGTGCAGGAAACCAAGGCGCAGGAACACCAGCTGACGGATGCCGCGTTCCGGCCGGAGGGCTACAGGGCCTGGTTCAAGGATGCGCAGAAGAAGGGCTACAGCGGCGTGGCGATCTACAGCCAGCGCGAGCCGGACGAAGTGCGCACCGCACTCGGCTGGGCGCCGTTCGACGACGAAGGCCGCTACCTCGAGGCGCGTTTCGGCAATGTGTCGGTGGTCAGCTTCTACATCCCGTCCGGCAGCTCCGGCGAGGAGCGTCAGGGATTCAAGGAGGACGTGATGACGTGGCTGAGGCCCATTCTCGACGGCTGGCTGGCCAGCGGGCGCGAGTACGTGCTGTGCGGCGACTGGAACATCGTCCGCGCGAAGAACGACATCAGGAACTGGACCGGCAACCAGAAGAATTCCGGCTGCCTGCCGCACGAACGCGCCTGGCTGTCCGGACTGATCGCCGACGGCTGCCACGACGGCTTGATCGTGCCGCCCGAGACCGGCTGGAAGGACGCCTTCCGCGTCGCCAAACCCGAGGCGGTGGAATACACGTGGTGGTCCCAGCGCGGCGCCGCGCGCGCCAACAACGTCGGCTGGCGCATCGACTATCAACTGTGCACGCCGGGCATCGCGTCAGGCATCCGCAGCGCCGAAATATTCCCGGAGCCGAAGTTTTCCGACCACGCGCCCATGCTGGTGGAGTACGCCGTTTGAATACCGCCGCCAAGCCGAAAAAGCCTTCCGTCTGGCAATCCTTCCGCCAGCCTGCCGCTGGCACGATGTTCTTCTTCGGGTTCTCTTCGGGCCTGCCGTTCCTGCTGGTGGCCGGAACCCTGGCGTTCTGGCTGAAGGACCACGGCATCGTCCTGAAGGACATCACGATGATCGCCAGCGCCGGCATGCTCTATGCCTTCAAGTTCCTCTGGGCGCCGCTGCTCGACCATTGGCGGCTGCCGGGATTCGCGCGCATGGGACGTCGCCGCGGCTGGCTGCTGGCGGCGCAACTGGGCGTGATCGCCAGCCTGCTGCTGATGGCCGCAGTGACGCCGGCGCAACTCGGCCCGTTCATCGTCGCAACCCTGGGCGTGGCGTTTTTCGGCGCCACCCAGGACATCGCGGTGGACGCCTACCGCATTGAGATCGCGCCGGTGGACGCGCAGGGTGCGCTGGTGGCGACCTATTCGCTGGGCTACCGGATCGGCCTGATCGTGGCCGGCGCGTTCGCCGCGATCATGGCGGACCACATTTCCTGGAGCCTCGTTTATCTGATCATGGCGGCAGCGATGGCGATTCCGCTGATCGCCAACCTGATCGCACGCGAACCGGAGGTGACGATCGCATCGCGGCACCTGCGCTGGCGCGATGCGATGACGAATGCCGTGGTCGATCCGTTCGCCGATTTCTTCCGCCGCTTCGGATGGGCGCTGGCGCTGACCGTGCTGGCCTACATCCTGCTGTTCAAGGTGCCCGAACAAGCGACGATCGGCGGCATCATGAGCCCGTTCTACATCGACCAGGGCTTCACCAAGACCCAGATCGGCACCATCACCAAGCTGTGGGGCGTGTGGGTCGGGATCGTGGGCGTGTTCTGCGGCGGCGCGATGGTGACCCGGCTTGGCGCGTGGAAATCGCTCGGGATCATGATGCTGGTGTGCGGCAGCTGCAATCTGCTCTACCTGCTGCTCATGGTGCACAAGGGCGACCTGTGGGTGCTCGCCGCCGTGATTTCGGCCGAGAACTTCACCCTGGGCATGCTCGGCCCGCCGACCGTGGCTTTCCTGTCGGCGCTGGTCAATCCCAGGCACACAGCCACCCAGTACGCGCTGCTCAGCTCGCTGGTGAACCTGCCCGGCAAGGTTCTCGGCTTCTTCGCTGGTGGCATCGTGATGGCGACCGGCTACGGCATGTATTTCGTCATCACCGTGCTGGCGCTGATTCCGGCGGCGCTGCTGTACGTCTGGCTGACGCCGCCGCTGCGCAGGCGGGTGTTCGACGCGGCGCCGGCTCAGGCCGGGTAGAGCGCGCCCAGCACCCGCGGCCCGCGCGCGCCGGTGACGGCGGGCAGGTTTCCGGGGCGACCGGCCAGGTGCTCGCGCGCCAGCCAGGCGAAGGCCATCGCCTCGACGAAATCCGGATCCAGCCCATGCACGCGGCTGGATTCGACGCAGGCAGTGGGCAGCGCGTCGGCCAAGGCCGCCATCAGCACCGGATTGTGCACGCCGCCGCCGCAGACGACGACTCGCCGTGTGCCGGGCTGGGTGGCGTCCAGCGCATTGCGCACGCTGTGGACGGTCAGCGCCAGCAGGGTGGCCTGCACGTCGGCGGGGGCCTCATCGCCGGCGAGTGCGGCCTCCACCCAGTCCAGATGGAATTGGTCGCGCCCGGTCGATTTCGGCGGCGGCAGGGCGAACCACGGCTCGTCCAGCAGCCGTTCCAGCAGGGCCGTATCGATGCGGCCCTGCGCCGCGAATGCGCCGTCTTCGTCATAGGGCTTCCCGGCGTAGCGCAGGCACCACGCATCCATCAGCCCGTTCGCAGGGCCGGTGTCGAAGCCGCGCACCTCGCCGCGTGCGGGCAGCAGCGTGAGGTTGGCGATGCCGCCGAGATTCAGCACCGCGCGATCTTCTCCGGCAGCGTGCAGCACTGCCGCGTGGAAGGCTGGCACCAGCGGTGCGCCCTGACCGCCGGCGGCGACGTCGCGGCGGCGAAAATCGGCGACGACGGCAATTCCGGTGCGCTCCGCGACCACGCTGGCATCGCCGAGCTGCAGCGTGAACGGCAGGGCGCCATCGGGGCGGTGCGCCAGCGTCTGCCCGTGGGCGCCGATCGCCGCCACGGCTGCGGGCGCGATGCCGCTCTCGTCCAGCGCCCTGCGCGCCGCCTCCGCGAACGCCAGACCAATCGCGGTTTCCAGCGCACCGACCTCGTCCAGCGTCACCGGCGAGGCGCACTGGCCCAATGCGACCAGGCGCGGTCGCATCGCCTCCTGCCAAGGGTAGGTGCGCCCGAACACCAGTTCCGGATGCGCTTGCGCGCCATCGCCGTGGAACCGCACCAGCGCCGCGTCGATGCCATCGGCGCTGGTGCCGGACATCAGGCCAAGGAACAGGGGATCGTCGGCGGCAGCGGTCATGCGCCGCAGTATCGCATTGCCCGCTGCGGATTCCGGGCCGGGGGACTTTTCAGCCGCGACGGCGCGCAGGCTTGCGGGCGGGCGCCTGCGCCGAAGCGACGGCGACACCCGGCTGCGCGGTGGGCGCGGCGTCGGCGATGCGGCTGCCGTCGTCGAGCTGGAACACCACGTCCTCCATCTCGCGGATCTTGTCGAGCGCGTGGCGAGTATCCGCGTGGAAGGCCACCAGCGCGGCGCCGCTGAGCGGTGCGGGCGGCGGCAAGGTCATCTTGCGCGGATCCATGTGCACGCCGTTGATGCGGAATTCGTAGTGCAGGTGCGGGCCGGTGGCAAGGCCGGTGCTGCCGACGTAGCCGATCACCGCGCCCTGGGCGACGTGCTGGCCGACATGGATATTGGCGAAGCGCGACATGTGGCCGTACAGCGTGGTCTTGCCGCCGCCGTGGTCGAGGATGACGGCGTTGCCGTAGCCGCCCTTGTGACCGACGAAGGCGACCCGCGCGTTGCCGGCGGCCATGATCGGCGTGCCCGATGCCGCGGCGTAATCGATGCCCATGTGGCCACGCATCTGGCCGAGGATCGGGTGCCGACGCATCCCGAACCCGGAACTGATCCGGGCATAGGGGATCGGCATGCGGATGAACGGACGCTTGAGTGAGCGGCCATCCGGCGTGAAGTATTCGGGCTTGCCGTCGCGCATGAAACGGAACGCGCTCTTGATCTTGCCATCGACGGTGAAGGCCGCGGCCAGGACCGGACCGGTGCTGACCAACTGGCCGTTCTTCCAGGTCTGGTCGACGACGACGCTGAAGCGGTCGTGTTCGTCCAGGTCGGAATCGAAGTCGATGTCGTACTTGAACATCTCGTCGGTGAGCTGGTTGAGCTGGGAGCTTCCCAGACCCAGCGCTCGGGCGGAGGCAAACAGCGAATCGCCGACCTCACCGGTCAACACCACGGTGCGCGTGGTCACTTCCACCGGCACCGCACGCTCGCGCACCGCGTCCGCGCTGAATTCGAGTTCGATCGGCGTGTCGCCGACGCCGGGGCCGGCTTCCAGCCGCATCGCCCGCACGCTGCCGTCCTCGGGGAGGTTGAAGCTCAGCTGGGTGCCGGGACGCAGCCGGCGCAGGGTCGGCTTGATGCGCGGATGCTGCATCACGCGGTCGAGCTGGCTGTAGGGAATGCCGAGTTCCTCGAACACGCCGCTCAGGGTCTGGCCGGGCTTGAGCGTCACCGATTGCCAGCGATCCTGATTGGCGGGGGTCTTGCCGGGCTTGGGCATGGTCAGCGCCATCGTCATGCGCTGCGCCGCCGCGTTGCCGGGCGTGCCGAGCAGTTGGGAGAACCCCGGCACGATGGCGACCAGCAGGGCGCACATGGTGGTCAGCACGCTGGCCTGGGCCCAATGGCGGCGCGTCCAGCGGCCGCGGAAATCCGGGGGGATCAGGGACGAAACCGAGCGGTCGGCATTGACGCGGGCGCGTTCCAGATTCTTGCGACGCACCGCGACTTGGCTCGAATCCGCTGTGTGATCCGTCATATGATCGTCCCCGGCGCAGCGGGATTGCGCCACAGCGGGTTAACATAGACGCCGCATAAACATGCGTCAACCCTTTGAATCGGCGGATGTTTTTTCGATGTTCGCTTTAACGTGATATTAACGTTGTCCTCCGAAAACTGAATGCGGCCAGCCGCCGCGGGAGAGAGGCGTCCGTGGTGGATCTGCAGCAGTCGTTGGAACTGATCGCGCGCGGCAGCGACGAAATCCTCAAGCGCGAGGAACTCGAGGCGCGCCTCGCCGCGTCGATGAAAAACGGGGGGCGCCCGCTGCGGGTCAAGGCCGGCTTCGATCCCACCGCACCCGACCTGCACCTGGGGCACACGGTGCTGCTCAACAAGATGCGCCAGTTCCAGGACCTCGGGCACCAGGTCATCTTCCTGATCGGCGATTTCACCGGAATGATCGGCGATCCCACCGGCAAGAACGTCACGCGCAAGCCGTTGACCCGCGAGGATGTGCAGGCCAACGCGAAGACCTACGCCGAGCAGGTGTTCAAGGTGCTGGATCGCGAGAAGACCGAGCTGCGCTTCAACAGCGAATGGTTCGGCAAGATGGATGCGGCCGACATGATCAAGCTGGCCGCGCAGCACACGGTGGCGCGCATGCTCGAACGCGACGATTTCGCCAAGCGCTATGCCGCCCAGCAGTCGATCGCGATCCACGAATTCCTCTATCCGCTGGTGCAAGGCTACGACTCGGTGGCTCTGAAGGCCGACGTCGAGTTGGGCGGCACCGACCAGAAGTTCAACCTGCTGATGGGCCGCGGCCTGCAGGAGCACTTTGGCCAGCCTCCGCAGATCGTGCTGACGATGCCGCTGCTGGAGGGGCTCGACGGCGTCAACAAGATGAGCAAGTCGCTCGGCAATTACATCGGCATCAACGAGCCGGCGATCGACATCGTCACCAAGACCATGAAGATCGGCGACGAATTGATGTGGCGCTGGATCGATCTGCTCAGCTTCGAGATCGGCATCGACGAGGCCAGGCGCTTGCGCGCCGACGTGGACTCTGGCCTGAATCCGCGCGACATCAAGCTGCGGCTTGCGCGTGAATTGGCCGCGCGATTCCACGATGCCGCGGCGGCGGAGCAGGCCATTGCCGGCTGGCATGCGGCGGTGCGCGGCGAAGGCGATCTGTCGCAACTCCCGCTGCACGACGTGGTGGTGCCGGCGGAAGGCTTGCGAATCGCAGCGCTGCTGACGGCGGCGGGCATCACGCCGTCCAATGGCGAAGCCAACCGCAAGCTGAAAGAGCGCGCTGTGCGTATCGACGGGCAGGTCTTCGAGGACGCGCAGCGCCTGTTCACGCCGGGCTTTGAGGGCGTGCTGGCGGTGGGCAAGCGCAACTTCGCGCGGGTACGCCTGGTCGCAGGGACTTGATCGACGGGAGCCGTGCTTCGGCCGAAGTGTCGCGGCGCGGCATGGCTGGCGTGCGTCGCGCTTTCCTGCACGAAACACGGATGCTGCGTTGCGTCAAGACTGGTCAAGTCGAGCCGGCCGCCACACAATGCGCGTCCCTCTCCGCTGCGGCCCGTTCCGGCATGCGGCGAAGGTGAAAAACCGCTC
>NZ_JAMQHN010000133.1 GCF_025993755.1 Thermomonas sp.
GGATCCGCCAGGCCATCACCCGCTCGATCGCCGACCAGGCGCGCACCATCCGCATCCCGGTGCACATGATCGAGACGATCAACAAGCTCAACCGCATTTCCCGCCAGATGCTCCAGCAGTACGGCCGCGAGGCCACGCCGGAGGAGCTGGCCAAGGAAATGGACATGCCCGAGGACAAGATCCGCAAGGTCATGAAGATCGCGAAGGAACCGATCTCGATGGAGACGCCGATCGGCGACGACGAGGACTCGCACCTCGGCGACTTCATCGAGGACACCAACGTGATGTCCCCGATCGACGCCACCACCGACATCAACCTGATCGAAACCGTTCGCAACGTGCTGGCCGGGCTGACCCCGCGCGAGGCCAAGGTGCTGCGCATGCGTTTCGGCATCGACATGAACACCGACCACACCCTGGAAGAAGTCGGCAAGCAGTTCGACGTGACCCGCGAGCGCATCCGCCAGATCGAAGCCAAGGCCCTGCGCAAGCTGCGCCATCCCAGCCGTTCGGAAACCCTGCGCAGCTTCCTCGACGTGGAGTGATTCCGGCATCGCACCGCATAAAAACCCGCCGCGCACCGGCGGGTTTTTTGTTGCCTGCGGCTACAATTCCGCCTTGCGGGCCTATAGCTCAATGGTCAGAGCAGGGGACTCATAATCCCTTGGTTCCAGGTTCGAGTCCTGGTGGGCCCATGTCAAGAAACGCAAGTGCACGGAAGTGCACCGCAACCGGGAACCCTGCCATGACCGCCACACGACCCGCAGGACTGCTCACGGCGCTCGCGGTACTGGGGCTTGCCGCCTGTGGAACGCAGGAGCAGCCCGCGCACGACGCGGAGCCTTCCGGAAACGCGCCTGCGCAGGCCCAGCCCGCGGCAACGGCCACGGAGGCGATCGCCGCCTTCGAGCGCAACTTCGGCGTGCATGCGGGGCTGCGCCGCAACCACACCAAGGGCGTGTGCGCAGCGGGCGAATTCGTCGGCGATCCGGCGGCGCGGGCCATCTCGCGCGCTGCGCTGTTCTCCGGCGCGTCGGTGCCCGTGGTCGCGCGGTTCTCCCTGCCCGGCGGCAACCCCGATGCGTCCGACGCCAGCCCGACCCCGCGCGGCATGGCGCTGGAGTTCCGTCTCCCCGACGGCAGCCGCCAGCACATGACCATGCTCAACGTCCCGGTGTTCAGCGCAGCCACGCCGCAAAGTTTCCTCGACGGCCTGTTGGCGGCAACGCCGGATCCGGCCACCGGCAAGCCCGACCCCGAGCGCGTGCGCACCTACCGGGAAAGCCATCCCGACACCGCGCCACAAGCCGAATTCATGCAGACCTACCGCCCGCCCGCCAGCTACGCCAACAGCCGCTACTACGGCATCCACGCCTTCCGTTTCATCAACGCCGATGGCGTCTCCACGCCGGTCCGGTGGCAATTCGAGCCGGAGGACGGAGAGCGCGCGCTGGAACCCGCGGAGATGGATCGCCTACCGAAGACCTTCCTCGCACAGCGGCTTGCCGAACGCGCGGCGCGGGGACCGATCCGCTGGCAGATGCGGGTCGTCCTCGGCCAGCCCGGCGACCCGACGAACGATCCCACCCGGGCCTGGCCCGCGGACCGCAGCAGCGTGATGGCCGGAACGCTTTCGCTCACCGCCATCGGACCGCAGGTCGGCGGCGAATGCGAAGGCATCAACTTCGACCCGATGGTGATGACGGACGGCATCGGCGCCAGCGACGACCCGGTCCTCGCATTCCGCTCCCCCGCCTATGCGCTCTCGTTCGCCAGGCGTCTGTCCGAAGCGGCGCGTTCACAGGCACCCCACTAAGGACAACGCCAATCCCCGGGCGGAACGACCCCACTCCCGCAAAATTGGCACGGCACGCCGAACAGGATGGCACGGAGCGCGGCGAGCGGCCCAACGCAGCAGGGCCAACGTGTGGGGCCACTTCAGCACCTCGTACCGAAACGCTTTGACCATGCAGCGGCCGCACGGCGTTGCGCACCACGCAACAAAAGGACTGACGTGGGCTATGGGGTCTCCTGCGCAATGCGACGCAAGCCCGCGCCGATGCCGCTTTCGTTGTCCTCGAAGTTGGACAGGCCCGTTTCAAGGTCCATGATGCGCAGCCGCAGCAGTGCCAACAGGTTCGGGGCGTTGCGCAAGGTGGCAGCGCTGGCGGCGATGGTTGCAGGAGGCAGGCCTGTGGCGCACGGATAGTCGAGCATGTGCTTGATGCCCTCGTAATCGCCATCCTTCAGATCGCGTTCGCTGCATTTCTCGGCCAGCGCCTCCTGCACCGCATGCGGCAGCAGCATGCGGAAAGCCTGGCGATAGGTGGAATCCCGCGTATCCCGGGACAGCTGGTCGAACATCGACGTGTTGTAGACCTCGATGGCCAGGCGGCGCAGGCCGGGGTCGCGGATCAAGCCGATCTGGCCGGTGGAGACAAGTTCGTCATAGGTGGCGCGGTGATGAACGTATTCGCTGTACTGCGTGGCGCGATAGGCGCTGACCAGCAACGCTTCATCGGACAGGGGCAGGTCGCCGGCCAAGGCGTCGGCCGCGCGCCTTGCGTTGTCCAGCACCTGGCTGAAGTAGTGGTGCTGGAACTGCCATCCCCACGCCTCGATGCTCAGGTCGGCCTGCAGGCGCTGCGTGAAGTCGGCAGCCTTGCGTTCGTTTTGCCAGTCCTCGTTCCAGTTGGATGCCTGCACGCCCAGATACACGCCAATGACCAGCACCATCAGCTCGACAATGACACCCGTCCAGTCATGCTTGCGCAGACGCTCGACAGTGCGGCGGATGAATGTCATGGACGTTTTCGGTGCCGTTGACGCGACATGTCATCTTTCACGGTGTCGAAGAACGCGTCAAATTCCGATGGGCTGCGCTTCCTGGCCTTATCCGTAGATGACACCGTCGGACTGCAGGCCGCCGGCGAATGCGGAGGCATCAACTTCAACCCGGTGATGATGACTGACGGTATCGGCGCCAGCGCCGACATGACCCTCGCGTACCGCTGTCCTGCCCCACTGGCCGTTGAATTCGCTTCGTAAAAGCGAACTATCTATCCCCTCCCGCCTCGGAAGTGCGAGATGAAGTTGCTGCGGAAATTCCTGTGGCAGCCGAGGCAAGCGCGCTGGGTGCGCGCATAGGCATCGATGACGGCATCCCCGTCATTTCGTGCGGCAGCCGCGCCCATCGCCTGCGCGGCATCGTGGGCCTGGATGTCGTAGCCGCGGAACTTGCCGGCATTGCTGCCCAGCCATGCAAGAATTTTCACCTTCTCCGCCATCGGGGGTTCCGGGTGGTTGGCAATTTTCGGCGCAAGCCGGGCCACGGCCGGCCAGTCCTCGTTGGCGATCGCAAGCGAGGTGGCTTGCATGTCGCGTCCCAGTTGCGCCATCACGCTTCGCAGTGAATCGGGGGCAGACGGGGCGGCTGCGCGGACGCCGGGTGCGGCCACCGTCCACAGGAGCAGAAATCCGGTTGCAGCGGCGGATGTGAACAAGGCGGCATGGCGTGCGTTCATTTCGTTTTCCTCTTTGTGACCATCAAAATCTTCAGAATTCCAGGCTTGCGGCAACCGACCCGAAGGCGTGCGATCCGGATTGCCCACGGAATTCCTGCGTGCGCCAGACGCGCATGACGGCAAGGCGCAGGCCGTGGCCGGCCACCTGCCACTGGCTGCTGATCCCGGCGGCGGCCTGCGCGACGAACGGCCGCCGCTGTACCCGGTGGCTGTCCCGCAGCAGGTTGCCGTCCAGCGAAAAATCCCACGCGACGGCCTTGGCCTCCAGCGAGACGAAGGCATGCGCACCGGGGCGCGGTCCGCCTGCTTCCTGCGTCACGCCGTCCCGACCTTGTGTCAACGCGGAAGGCGGCCGGTTCTCGGCACCCGGACGGATCGGGTAGCTGCCGAAATCGTTGGGTAAATTCCATCCGACGCGGGCTTCCACGCCGAGACTCGCCGCTGTCTCGATGTTGCCGATGCGCAGGGCGCCGCTGCCGATGACGTCACTTCCCAAGCCCGGCCGGACGGCGCCGGACGCGAGGGGTCTGATCTTGCGTTCCCAGGCAAGCTGGAAGGCGGGTTCGTTGTGCAACTGGTTGTCCCAGCCATGGAAACGCTCGATGCCGCGCAGGTCGTGGACGAGGTTCTGTGTCTGCTCCGCCAGCGACCAGGGCCCGATCACGCCCAGCGTCAGTTCGCGGGTGTCCAGAATCTCCACGCGACGGCCGGGCGCCCGCCAACGACGGTTCCACGCAAGGCTCATGGAGAGCAGGCCGGCATACGGGCGCTCCTCGACGATCAGGTCGGTGCGCGCCTTGTCCGTCGGCGTGTACATGGATTGCCCGAAGCGGAGCACCACGTTCTGGACGGGACCCTCGGTGCCGCCCGCCTGCCAGAAGTCCGGATTGGCGCGGGCGATGAAAGCGGCAAACATTCCGACTGCAAAAGGAAGGCAATCGGGAGCCAACGGCCCTTCGAGGTCGCGTGACACCAGGACGATGGACGCGCCGTTCGTGTAATTGCGGTCCGTGCCGGCAAACAGGTCGTTCTCGAGCCGAAGGCTACCGCCGCGCCAATGCAGCGTCTGGTTCGCGGAACAATTTCCGGCCTGGCCGGCGCTGGACGGTGGCGACAGAAGTCCGAGCAACAGCAAAACGGACGCTCTCCGGCGCATGATCGCGTCAAGCCTGCGACTCCAATGACCTGGGCCGTCCAATGTGCCGTGCATTTTCGTGCCGTCAGCCTTGCGCGGACGCGCGGGCATCCGTCGCCGCAGCGTCCGCGCCCGCCGCATCGGAGACCGGAACCGGTGCATTCCATCCGCCACCCAGCGCCTTGTAGAGCGCCACCAGCCCGACAGCGGCCGTGCCATGCGCACGCGCACGGACGATCTCGGTTTCCAACGACTGCCTTTGCACCGCGAGCAGATCTATCACGGCAAGATCGCCTGCCGTTGCACGGGATTGCGCCGCCTGCAGGCTGCGATGGGCCGCATCCATTGCGCGCGAAGATTCCTCCAGCGACTCCAATGCACTTCGATATCCGTCCAGAGCCTGTTCGGCGTCTTTCAACGCGTCCAGGACGGCCTGTTCGTAGGCAAACGCGGCCTGCCGCGATGTGGCCTCACGGGCATGGATTTCGGCACGAACGCGGCCGCCGTCGAAAATCCGCCAGGTCAGCATCGGCACGATCGAAAAACGCCCGCTGCCGCCGCCGAACCAATCCGTTCCCGCCAGCGCTTGGAAGCCGCCGCTGGCGCTGATCGACAGCTTGGGAAACAGCTCTGCGGTTGCAACGCCAACATCGGCCACACTGGCGGCGAGCTTGCGTTCGGCGGCATAGACGTCAGGACGCCGGCGCAGTACTTCGGCGCGCTCGCCAACCGGGATCGGGCGCAGTTCCACGCTTGAAGGCGGGGCGTCCAGAAGCGCCAGTTCCGTTTCCGGCGGTTCGCCCAGCAGGACGGACAGGCCGAACAGTGCGGCACGGCGCCGCGCCGCAATCCCCGGGAGCGCGGACCGCGCGGCAGACAGCCTGGACTGTGCGGCATCGACCTCCGAAGCAGCCACGTCACCGGCCGCGGCACGCGCCCGCATGATTTCAAGGGTGCGCTCCAGGTTGTCCGCGTACGCTTGTTGCAGGCGGTATTCGTTGCCGGCACTGCTGGCCTCGAACCACCCGCGCGCCACTTCCGCCGCGACGCGCATGCGCACGCCCTGGGCCTCGGCCACGCGTCCTTCCAGCCTCGCCGTCGCGCCTTCCAGCGCCCGCTGCTGACCACCGAAGAGATCCAGTTCCCAGCGCGCATCGAAACCGGCATCGCGCAAAGTCTGCTCGGACTCGAGACCGGGCAGGCGGCCCACCGGAAGCGGCCCGTTCTCGCTCTGGCGGCGCCGGGTGAGGCTGGCGCCCGCCGAGACGGTCGGCGCCCGCCCTCCCGCAGCGCGATCGCGCAGCGCACGCGCCTCCTCGATCCGTGCCTCGGCCTGCTGCAGGTCCAGATTCCGGGAGAGCGCCTTCGAGACCAGGTGTTCCAGCACCGGATCACCCAATGTTTGCCACCAGCGAGACAGCGCTTCTGGGGACGTATCGTCCGCCCCGGGCTGCGACCAGCCGCCGCCGACATCGACGGGTGGTGCGGACCGATAGTCCGGCCCGACCGTCGTGCAGGCCGAAATCGAGGTGGCGCACGCCAAGGCCAGCGCCGCGCGGAGGAGCAGCCACCGCGAACGGGGCGCGAAACGGGCATGGTGGATCGATTTCATTGCAGGCGCCCTCGTACGAACACGGTGGACAAGGCAAGGGAAATGGCCGCGATCAGGGCCAGCGGCCAGAGGCTGGAGAACAGGGCGCCAGGCGGCGTGGCCTTGAGGAAACTTCCTTCGAGGATGATCAGGAAGTGGGTCAGGGGGATGGCCTGGGCCAGCCACTGCAGCACGACGGGCATGTTTTCCACCGGCGTGGCGAACCCGGACAGCAGCACGGCCGGAACGCCGATGGCGAAAGCGCCCAAGATCGCCTGCTGCTGGGTTGCGCTGATGGCCGAGAGCATCAGGCCAATGCCGACGGCGGACAGGATGAACAGCACCAGGCTGACCAGCAGCAGGGCGAATGAGCCGGTGAAGGGAATGTCGAACAGGAATACTGCGGCCGCCACCATGGACAGGCCAAGTGCGGTCCCGACGGCCAGGGCCGGCAGCGACTTGGAGATGATGATTTCAACGGTCGAGGCCGGCGAGACCAGCAGTTGGTCGAACGTGCCCAACTCACGTTCGCGGGCGATCGACAGGGACGTGATCAGGAGCGCGCTGAACAGCGCAAGGATGCCGGTCAGCCCCGGGACGATGAACCAGCGGTAGACCAGGTTCGGATTGAACCAGTGGCGCACCGCCCCGGGCGCATCGAGCGTGACGGCGTTATCGCGATCGGCGTCCATGCCGGCCACGATGGCGGACAGATAGCCGACGGTGATCTGGCCGGAGTTGCTGCGGCGTCCATCGACCAGCACCTGCAGCTTGACGGGTTCCCCGGCGGTGATCCTGCGCGAGAAATCCGCGGGAACCTCGAGCGCCGCGATGACCTTGCCGTTGTCGATCAGGCGCCGCAATCCGGCCCGATTGTCGACCCGCATCACGCGCCGGATGAATTCCGCGCTGTCCAGCCGCTGCTCGAGTTCGTGCGACCAGCGTCCGGCATCCCGGTCCAGCACGGCGACATCGACATTGCGCACTTCAAGCGTGGCGGCGAAGGCGAACACCAACAGCTGCAGGATCGGGGGGACGAACACCACGAGGCGGCTGCGCGGGTCGCGCAGCAGGCTCAGGACCTCCTTGATGAACTGGGCGCGCATTCGCGTCAATGACAATCGCTGGAACATCCCGACCTCCCGCTCATGCTTCCAGGTTCTTGCGGGTGGCCCGCTTGGCCAGCAGGAGGAACGCCACGCCGATCGCCCCCATGGCCAGCATGTTCGGCAGGAACACGCCCCACAGGTCGCCGGCAAGGAACACGGTCTTGAGCGACGAGACGAAATAGCGCGCGGGAATCAACCGGGTGAGCGCGCGGATCGGCGCCGGCATCGCGTCGATCTCGAACAGGAAGCCGGACAGCATGAAAGCTGGCAGGAATCCGGAAAACAATGCGATCTGCGCCGCCAGGAACTGGTTGCGCGCCAGCGCCGAGATCAACAGCCCCTGGCCGAGCGCTGGCAGCATGAACACCGCCGACAGCACCAGCAATGCCAGCAGCGAACCGCGCATCGGCACGCCAAACACCCACACAGCCAAGGCTGCTGCGGCGATCGTCGACAGCATTCCCAGAACGAAATACGGCAGCAGCTTGCCAATCAGGATCTCGACCACCGAGGCCGGCGTGGACAACACGGCCTCCATGGTTCCCCGCTCCCATTCGCGCGCCACCACGAGCGCGGTCAGCATGGTGCCGATGATGGTCATGATGATGGCAATCGCGCCCGGAACCAGCGCTCGCCGGCTTTCCAGCTCGGGGTTGAACCAATAGCGCGGCTCCAGGGCGACCGAGGCCTGGGGAGCGTCGACTTTTCCGGTCCGCCAGGTCTGGACAACGCCTTGCGCGTAATTGGCAACGAAGTTGGCGGTGTTGGGCTGCGAACCGTCGGTGATGACCTGGACCAGCGGGCGGGTGCCGCCTGCAGCCAGCCTCTGCTCGAAATCCTGCGGAATGACGACAAAACCGCGCAGCGCACCGGCCACGACCTGGTCGGCCACCTCGCGCCGGTCATGGGCAAAACGCACGTCCAGGGCGGAGGTGGCGGCGAAGGCATTGGCCAAAGACTGGGCCGAGGGCGCGGGCGACTCCACCACCACGCCGATCCGGACGTGGCGCGCATCCAGCGAAACCGCGTAGGCAAAGAGGAACAGCAGCACGACCGGAAGCGCGAAGGCGATGAGGAGCGTCGACGGATCGCGCAAGGCCTGCAGGCTCTCCTTGCGCACGAGAGCCAGCAGCCGGCGCCGATCGAATCGGGCCGAAAGGCCGGGCATCGCGCCGTCTGCCGCGTTCATGCCGCCTCCGCAAGCTGGCGATCCACGGCCTCCACCAGGCCGATGAAGGCGTCTTCCATCGTGGGATCGGGCCGAGCGTCGCTGGCGGCCCGGCGTTTGAGCGCATCCGGCGTGTCGAGCGCGATCAGCCGGGACCGGTACAGCAGCGCGACGCGGTCGCAGTATTCGGCCTCGTCCATGAAATGCGTGGTGACCATGACCGTCACGCCCTTGCGCGCCAGGCCATTGATATGGGTCCAGAACTCTCGGCGCGTGATCGGGTCGACGCCGGATGTGGGTTCATCGAGAAACAGCACCGGCGGCTTGTGCATCAACGCGCAGGCCAGCGCGAGGCGCTGGCGGAAGCCGAGCGGCAGCGCTTCCGGGGCGGCATCGAGCCAGGGCGACAGCCCGAAGATGGAGACCATCTCGTCGATCCGCTCGCGCCTGGCCGCACCGTCGAGGCCATACACGCCTGCTGAAAACTCCAGGTTCTGGCGCACCGACAGCAGGCCGTAGAGCGAGAACTTCTGCGCCATGTAGCCAAGCTTCGCCTTCGCATTGCCCGTCGCCCGCCGCAGGTCCACGCCGGCCACGTGCGCCTCGCCGTGGGTGGGCTTGAGCAATCCGCACAGCATCTTGAACGTCGTCGACTTGCCGGCGCCGTTGGGCCCGAGCAGCCCGAAAATTTCGCCCTTGCGCACCTCGAAACTCACATCGTCGGTGGCCGTGAACTCGCCGAAGCGCTTGGTCAGGTGTTTGCAGGACACCGCCGATTCGGCATCCGATTCCACCGCAGGCATCCGCTGTGCCAGCAGCGATGTCCCGCCGGGCCCGCCGCCCAGCAAATCGATGAATGCATCCTCGAACCGGGCCGGCACCTCGGCAGGACGGATATCCTGCGCTTCCGCCAACGCCCTCAGCGGCGCGGGGTCCGCCCCTTGGCGCAGCACCACGCGCACGCCCGCACCCTGAATGACGCCGTCGCCGACGCCCGGCAGATCGAGCGCCTGCGCCAGCACCTCACGCCGCTGCTCGCCGACGTCTTCGAGGCGATAGCTGCGCCCGACCAGCCGCCCGGTCAGATCGCCGGGCGGTCCGTCGAAGGCCAGCGTGCCCTCGTTGAGCAACAGCACGCTGTCGCAACGCTCCGCTTCGTCAAGATAGGCCGTGGACCAGACCACCGCCATGCCGTCGTCAGTCAGCGCCTGCACCATCCGCCACAGGTCCTGGCGGCTGACGGGATCCACGCCGACCCCGGGTTCGTCCAGAAGCAGAACCCTGGGACGGGCCATCAGCGCGCACGCCAGCCCGAGCTTCTGCTTCATCCCGCCCGAAAGCTTTCCTGCCAGGCGTTTCGTGAACGGGGCCAGCCGCGTGAACTCCAGCAGTTCGTCGAACAGTTTGGCGTTGTTGTCCGGATCCAGGCCGCGCAGGTGCGCATACAGGCGCATGTTTTCCATGACCGTCAGGTCTTCGTACAGGCCAAAGCGCTGCGGCATGTAGCCGCTGATGACGTGGATGGCGTCGTTGTCCCTGACCACGTCGTGACCCGCCAGGGTTGCACTTCCCGCATCGGGAGCAAGCAGTCCCGTGAGGATTCGCATGAGCGTGGTCTTGCCTGCGCCGTCCGGCCCGACCAGGCCGGTCAGGCGGCCATAGTGGATGCTGGCATCCAGTCCCCGCAGCGCCTGCACGGACCCGAAGCGCTTGCTCAGGCCGGAAATGACGACAGCCGGTTCACCGCCAGGGCCCTGGCTTGCCGCGATGGGTCGGGCAGCGACGCCGGACACGTCATTGCCCACCCGAGGCACTGTCTGCGACGTCGATCGTCACCGGCATGCCTTGGCGCAAGGCCCGGTCCGCATCGCGAACGACGATCCGGAGCCGGTAAACGAGATCTGTTCGAAGGTCGGCGGTTTCCACCGTTTTCGGAGTGAATTCCGCACGTGGTGAAATGAAGCCGACCTGGCCGTGATAGACCTTGCTTGAACCGTCCGTGCGAACCTGAACCTGTATTCCAGGCGCGATGCGCCCCAGATCCGGTTCGCCCACATAGGCCCGTACGTAGATCGGAGCATCAAGGCTGAGGGTGTACACCGGGCTCTGGCTCGTCACCATGCTGCCGGGTTCGCGCACTCTGGCGCTGACGGTGCCATCGCTCGGTGCACGCAAGGTGGCATCGGCCAGCGCGGTTGCCGCCTGGGCGCGCGCCGCCTCGGCAGCGGCAAGGCGCCCCTCGGCCGCTTCGATATCCTCGGCTCTTGCGCCCTCCGTGGCTTGCGACAGCGCGGCTTGCGCCGACTTGACCGCAGCGGCCGCCTGCTCGTTCGCCGCGCGGGCCGCATCGACCGTGCGCTGGCTGACGGCGCCGGTGGCCAGGAGGCTCGACTGGCGCTCGAAGTTGCGCCGGCTGTCAAGCGCCGCCGCCTGCGCCTGGTTCAACGCTTCGCGCGCTTGGGCAATTTCTTGCGGGCGCAGGCCGCGGCGCATCTTGTCCCGCTCCGCGCGGGCGATGGCGACGGCCGCCTCGGCCGCTGCCAGCGCATCACGGTAGGACGCGGCATCCAGCAGGGCCATCGGCGCCCCGGCCTCGACCACATCTCCTTCTTCAAATTTCATCGCCGCTACTCGTCCAGGCTGGCGAAAGGCCAGCTGGACTTCGCGGATGTCGACGTTCCCGTAGAGACGCAGCGGCGGTTTCGCCGCAAATTGGCGCCGCCATACCATCCAGCCCGCGATGACGACAAAAAGGGCGATGGCGATGCCTGCCAGCATGCGCAAGGCGGCAGGGGAGGGACGGCCCGGGCTCATGGGCAGGCACCTCCATCGCAAAAGGTCGCTTCAGACGAGGCAATCGCATCCCCCGCCCAGGTGTTCCGGAACAATGCACAGCTCATGACCGCACCTCGATGCCACGGCGGAAAATCGCGAAAGTGCGCGGAGCGTCCTCCCGAATCCGTTTGGCGTTCCCGGCCAGCAACGACTGCATCACCAGCCCCTGGATGCTTCCGACGAACAGGGAGACGGCGGCATCCACATCAAGCGCCGGGTCAAGCTGACCACAGCTCTTTCCGGCTTCGAACAGCTTCACCAACCTCTCGCGGTAGCGTTGCAGCATGGTTTGGGCAAGCTTCCGCGGAACGCTGTCCTTGTCCCGCTGCAACTCTCCGAAGAGCATCCTCGGCACGCCCGGGTGATCGGCAACGAATCCTGCGTGCGCAAGAAAGATCGCTTCGAGCGCTGTCAGCGGCGAAAGCCCCGGTGCCGCCGCCGCATCGATCCGCGCCAACAGACGCTCGGACACCCAGGACATCACCGCCTGCAGCAGCGCGTCCTTGGTCGGGAAATGACGGAACAGCGCGCCCTGGGTCAGCCCCATGTGCTGCGCGATCGCCGCGGTCGTTATCTCGCTGGGGTTCTGCCTGGATGCCAGATCAACCACGGCCTCGACGGTCACGGTCCGCCGTTCGTCCGCGGGAAGATTTCTTCGAAGCGACATGGGGGCCTCGGAAAGCTTGGAAGATAGTAAGCGATTACTAGCTTACAGCAACGGGACCCCAACGCAACCCCCTACGCTCAGCTTCGGTTCGTCCGGCCCGTGGACTCCAGGAGCGGGGGCTCGTCAAAGTGCCCGCACGAGAAGCTGGCCAATTTCCCATCGTCGCTTCTCATCAGAAACAGCGCGCTCAAGCCCTGCCGTATCGCAAGGTCGAGCCCATCTTCAGGTCCCAGAACCATCAGCGCCGTGGCCCAGGCATCCGCTTCGGCGCAGGTGGGTGCAAGCACGGTGACGGAGGCCGGCGACGAAGCCAACGGCAGGCCGCGCCATGGATCCATCGTGTGGGACAGGCGCCTTCCGTTGACCGTCACGCAGTGCCGATAGTCGCCGGAAGTGGCAACGGCTCCCTGCTCGAGTTCAAGGACGGAATGGATCGAGCGGGAACCGACGACAGGCGACTCCACGGCGATGGCCCATGGCTCCCCATCAGGACGCGGACCGAGCGCCCGCATTTCACCGTCGACTCCAACAAGCCCCGAGACAACGCCAAAGCCAGTGAGGACCCGCACAAGTTCGTCAACGCCATACCCTTTTGCAATCCCGTTCAGATCGATCGTGATGGGCGCGCGCTTGCATGCCGTACTGCTTCCAAGCTCCAGGGCCTCGCAAGCAGGTTTCCTGATGGCTGCCATGACAGTCTGGATGTGCCGTTCGGAAGCGGCATTCGGCCCGAAGCCCCAGGCATCGACGGCATCGCCGATGCCGATATCGAAGGCTCCCAGGGAGCGGCGGCCGATGGAAAGGCCCAACTCGAGCACCTGAAAAAGCGGATTCGGGACCACAACGCGGGTGCCAACCGGGGCGCGGTTCAACTGCATCAATGCACTGTCGGCGCGCCACGTGGACATCTGCGCATCCACGGCATCGACTGCCTCCTGCAAGGCCGCTCGAAGCGCTTGGACATCGAGCATTGGCCGAGCATGGAAGACCGCGGACCAGCGGGTTCCCATGGTGGGCCCGTTCAGGACGTGGCGAACAAGTTCAATAGACATCTTCGACATACCGCCCTCCGGCCTTGAGGGCTGCTGGCGTCAGTCCCATGGGTTGCAGGATTTCCGTCAACACGCCATGGACGCCCCGCGCCATGTCACGCCCGCCGCACACCATGATCCGGCCGCCCTGGCCGATGGTCGACGTGATCCGATGGGCATGCTCCAACAGGAGATCCTGCACGTACTGCGGCCGGGCCCCGCGCGATTCCGCAATGGCCAGATGCGACAGCTTTCCCTCGGCCTGCCAATCGGAGAATTCGTCCCTGTAAAGGAAATCGCCATCGGAGTGCCTTAGGCCGAAGAACAGGTGCACGGGACGGCGCGGCGCGTTGTTGCGGATGAACCCTGCCAGCGGGCCCACGCCAGCACCGGCGCCGATCAGAATAAGCGGCGAGTGTCCGCGATCCGCGTGGAATGCAGAATGGCGCCGCAGGAAGGCCTGGATCCTCTGGCCAGGTTCCATTCGGCTGAGCTGGCCCGAGGCAAGGCCGTGGGGATGCCTGCGAACGACGATCTCGATGAAGCCATCGCGATGGCTCGACGCAAGCGAGTAGAACCGTGGAATCGATGAGCCTTCGGGCACGACGCCCAGAAGATCCCCGGGCTTGAAGCGTTCAAAGCATCTTTTGCCGATGCGCCGGCTGTACGGCACCGAAGGAACGGCAAAGCGCAGGATCGATACGGCTCCATCCGAAGATGGGGCGTAATCGCGGCGCTCAAGCAGGGTCAATGCTTCCGTGGCAGAAAGGACGGGCTTGTGGACGAGCTGAAGATCAATTCCCAGAACATCGCCCAACAGGTGGCCCCAGCGTGCAAAGTCCTGCGGAGATTGGCGGTCGACGGTGTCAAGTGGCAGCAGGCATCTCCAGCCGATGGCGCGTATCTGTGCATCAACGTCGTGGGCATAACCGCAGAACGATGGAAAACCACGGTCACCGAATCCGAGTACGGCAACGGGTGCCGACGGCGGCACACGAAGCTCGCCGAGACGGCCAAGGAAGCCTTTGGCAGAAGACGGGGCATCTCCATCGCCATAAGTCGCTGCAAGAATCAGATAACGCTGCGCATGCGGATAGCGCGACGGGTGGAATGCCGACATGGGCGCGACGTGGACCCGATGCCCCGCGCTGCGCAATGCAGATGCCAAGGTCGCGGCAAAGCCCCAGGTGCTCCCGTTTTCGGAGCCCACCATGACGACGGTATCGGCGCGTGCGGCAGGCGCATTTGCCGGGATTCGTGGGCGGTTGCGCCATCCGGCGAGCCATACCAGCACGCCCGTCGCGGACAGGACTGCAGCACCCAGCGCCATGGCGCCCAGGAAAATCCCGAGGACCGGAGCGCCTTGAGCGGTATGGAGCATGTAGACCGTTTCCGAAACCCGCTGCCAGAACCCGAGGCCTTGCCATCCCAGCAGCTTTCCCGATCCCTGGTCGACGTATCCGACGCCGCGATCCGTCTTGAGGACATAAACGTCTTGCGGGTCATCCGCAGCGGGGAAACTCAGCTCGCGAAGCGAACTTGCCGGCAACGCGCGTAGGGCTTCCATCTCGCGCAGCGGAAAGCCCGTGCGCCCACTTGGTGATGGAGCCGCCCCAATGCTGGCCTCATCGATCGAGAGGATCTCGAAAGTTTCCGCCGACATCCAAAGCGCTGTCACCGCAGACAGCACAAGGCCGACGACCGCCACGCGCGCGATCTCGGTATGCAGACGGCCTGCAAGCGGTCCGCGCAGGCGGGCGATCCAGCGCTTCCAGCCGCCCAGGCGACGAACCGCGAGGATCGTCCCGGAAACGGCAAGAAGCAGCATTGCAAAGGCGCCGGATGCAGCGACGATGCGGCCGCTGTCGCCGAGGAAGAAAGAACGGTGCACTTCCGTGAACCAGCGGCGCACGGGATCCGGATCCGCGCTGGAAAAATCCCGACCCGTCGCCGGGTCGACCACCGCCGAACCGGGTTGCCCTCCATCGAACCACCACGCGCTGACCTGACCCGAAGGCGCGCGCCGGATCTGCTCGAGGCCCGGGTGGGCCACCTGCACGCGCGCTGCCAGATCGGCCACGGTCTGCGTTGAAGCCGGACGAATGGCACGCCCTGCTTCCAGGACGTTCACCACGGAAAGGGCCGTGCCGCTGAGGGCCGCAACGAACAGGACTAGGGACAGGACCAGTCCCACCCAGCGGTGGAAGTTGCGCATCATGCCGGCGGCCCTCGCCTCGATCTAGAGGCTGTAGCTGAGGCTTGCGACATAACGCTTCCCGGCAACGCGCGTTCCGGCACCGGCAGTGGTCAAGGGGACCGAAGCGTCCCGCGGACTGTCTTGCATGTCCTCCGCTGCGGCATCGACGTTCAGTCGGTAGCCCGCGTTGAAGAGGGCGTCCGTCAGATCCACGGTGA
>NZ_JAMQHN010000134.1 GCF_025993755.1 Thermomonas sp.
ATCGGCCGAACGATGGGCTTGCCGTCCTCCACCAGGAGGACCGGGGCATACCACAGAGGGAAGATACGATCGTCTTGCGTCGGCTTGTGGCTCGTCCGCTTGGCGTCGGCAATCCAGCGCTCCATCTGCTTGATCTTGTTGGTAGCGATCCGTTGTTCGTTGGCCGCGGTCTTCGTCGGCTTGGTGGCCAGCTTGGCCTCGGCCGCAGCCAACCGTGCCTGCTGCTTTTCCAGCTCGGTCTCACTTTCTCCCAACTTACGACCGTTCCAAGTGGCGACCAGATCCTGGATCGAGCGCTCCAAGTCGGTCTGGGGACGCAGAAAGTTCAGATCCATCCCTTTGGGGATCTTGGTGCCGTCCGACAGCTTGTTCCTGACTCGATACCGCTCTTCCCGGCCCAGGTATAACTCCCAGAACGCTTTGATGTCGATGTCGGCACCGAACCGTTTCACGTAGCCGTCGTAGAGGGTCCAAGCTTCTGCGCTGTAGCACATGCGATCCTCCTCAAGTCGATGGGCGCTGGGCGCGAACCAGTGCGCGATGTCGCATCCCGACGCGATCCTGGAAAAGCCTATAACACGCACGTGATGGGGTGGCAGGCACATGCGGTCGAGCGCCCAAAGTCGGAATTCGGCCTGTTTCGGGCCTCCTCGCTCGGTGCGGCGCAATCGCCGGTCTGGGCCCCGGCTGGTCGACACCCCTGTTCAGGAACTCCTGTTAGTATTTTTACTACCTGCGCGGCTATCCTGTCTCCCCGGTGCGCGCCCCCAGCATTCCTGCTGAGGGGCTGCGATCTCATCGGGTGAGTCACCGACCCCTGAAGCTCGCCTCCATGTTGATCCCCGTCTCTTCTCGCCCCCTTCCCACCCCTCCCACGTTGCTGGGTCCGGTGCCATCGCTCGGCGCCCCTGTCCTGCCACTGCTGCTTGCGCGTGCCGCCTGTGGGTTCCCCAGTCCGGCCGAAGACTTCTTCCAGGAGGACGACCGGCTGGACCTCAACGAGCGCCTGATCGCCAACCCTCCGGCCACCTTCCTCATGAAGGCAGACTGTGGCGGCTCGATGGTCGACTACGGGATCCAGGACGGCGACCTGCTCGTTGTCGACCGATCCGTTTCCCCGCGCCCAGGGCACACGGTGGTGGCTCTGTGGGAAGGGGGCTTCGTGTGCAAGAAGCTCTACGTGCGCGGCAACAGGATCGTGCTGGCTTCAAGCGCTGGCTACCCGCCCATCATCGTCCCCGAGGACATCGAACTCGATATCTGGGGCGTGGTGCGGAGCAATATCCACTTTCACCTCTGAGCCCGGCCATGGTGCGGCGCCCTTCAGAGGTTGAACCTCCACGTTTTGGCCTGATCGACGGGAACACGTTCTATGTGTCCTGCGAGCGGGTGTTCGATCCCCGATTGCGTGGCAAGCCCACGGTCGTGCTGGGCAACGGGGATGGCTGTTGCATCGCCCTGTCCCCGGAGGCCAAGGCGCTGGGCTTGAAAATCGGCGTGCCCATCTTCCAGGTGCCAAAAGACATCCGTACCCAGGTCCAAGTGCGCTCTGCCAACTTCGCGCTGTATGGGGACCTGTCCGCGAGGATCGTGTCGATCCTGCATGACCTGTTTCCGCGGGTCGAGGTGTACTCGATCGACGAGAATTTCGTGGATGTGGCGGGCATGAAAGATCCAGTGGGTGCCGCGCTGGAAGCCCGCGAACGGATCCTGAAGTGGATTGGTATCCCTTGCTGTGCTGGTCTCGGTGCGACCAGAACCTTGGCGAAAGCCGGCAACAAGCTGGCGAAGGATCAATCCAAGCGCGCGGTCAATGCCGGTGCGCTGTCAGTGTTCCATGCCACTCCACACAAACTGGACGCCTTGGCAGTCGAGGACGTATGGGGTGTTGGGCGACGCTACGCCGCCCGCCTGAATGCCGAAGGGGTGACGACCGCCGCCGAGCTCGCCGCGCTCCCTGCTGACCATGTGCGTGCCCGCTACGGCGTGGTACTGGCGCGTACCCACATGGAACTTCGTGGCGTGCCCTGTGGTGATCTGGAACTCGAAGAGCCGGATCGCAAGCAGTTGGTGGTGAGCCGTACTTTCGGACGAGACGTGGTGGACCCGATGGAGGCCTTGGCGACCTTTGCCACGGTTGCCTGCGAGAAGCTGCGCAAACGCGGCCTGGCCGCCGGCGCGCTATGGGTGTGGCTGGACGGCAACCCGTTCAAAGGCGATAGCTTCCATGCAAGCCGTGCAGCGCCGTTCCCCATTCCCACGCAGGACACGGCCGAGGTGTTGCGTGCCGTGCGGTTCCTTGCCATGTCCATCATGCGCCAGACAGGCAAAAGCCGTGGCGTTCAAGCATACAAACGCGGCGGTGTCGGCCTGACCGATCTCGTCGGGGCCGAGGACCGGCAAGCGGACTTGTTCTTCAGGCCCAACGAAAAGGCCGAGAGAGGGATGGCAGTGCTGGATAAGATCAACGCCAAGTTCGGCCGCGGCACCTTAGGTGTTGGCACCGTGGGCTGGCGCGTAGGTGGCGCGATGGCTGGCGAGCGGCGTATGGGGTCAAAGGATGCTCAGTGGCGTCCTACGTTGCAGGCCTTGTCGCCCAGTTACACCACGAAGTGGGGAGACTTGTTGGCGGTGAGGTAGGCGTCCGCTCACGAGCAGTAGGTAAACGCCGCGGCCAGGATTTAGCCCCACGCATTGGGCCCTGACCGGGGTTCGAATTTGACGGGGATCACCTAGTTTTGGTCGCACGCGACGGTTTCTTCAAGGGTGCGTCGGCTAGAGGAAGCCAGTCGTGCCACCCCGCCCATGAGTGTTGTGCATCGATCGTCAGCGCTAGCTCGGAAGCACGGTGTACCCCTCTGCGTGTTCGCGCGTACCCTTCGCGCATCGCTTATCCTTGATCCCATGACACGCCGCCCAGTTCCCCCCATGAAACGCTCCCGCCATACGGCGCTTGTGCTAATGGGTGCCGCGCCCCTGCTTCTGACTGCCTGCTCGCAGGAGCCGCAGCTTCAGACCGCGGAAGGCTTATTCACCTCGGTCGAGGCGTGCATCGACAAGACCCAGAACCCCTACATGTGCAACCAGGCCTTCACCCAGGCCCAACAGCAGGCCGCAAGAGCGGCCCCTCAGTTCTCGTCCGTGCTCGAATGCGAAAACCAGTTCGGGCACGGACAGTGCGGCACGCAGCAGACGGCGGGCGGCCAGTCGTTCATCGGCCCGCTCATGACCGGCTTCTTTCTCTCGCAGATGCTCAACGGACGCAGCTCAGGCTTGGCACAGACCGCTGGCTCCGCACCGCCGCCGGGAACGATCAAAGGCGAACCCGCGTTTCGCACCGCGCACAACGACTGGCTGAAGCCAGGTCCATCGACGGGTGGTGCCGGGGCGGCTGCTCTTACCCGGGTCGATGCCCAGCCCGACCGTGCCATGACGGTGCGCCGTAGTGGATTCGGCACCACCGCTGCTCGTCGCTCCGGCACCTTCGGCGGCTGATGCGCCGCGTTCCCATCGCCCCGCGGCCGGACTGGCGACGACGCGCGGAGGCCTGCGGCTTCCAGTTCCACACCATCGACGGGGCGCCCTATTGGGACGAAAGCGCGTATTACGCGTTTACCTTAGAGCAGATCGAACAGCACCTCGAATCACCCACGATCGAGTTGCACCAGATGGCGCTCGCGCTGGTGGACGAAGTAATGGCCAGCGACGCCCTGATGGAGCACTTGGCCATACCGGAGGCGTTCCGTGACTACGTTGCGCAGAGCTGGCGCCGCCGGGATCCGCACCTGTACGGACGAATGGACCTCGCCTACGACGGTCATGGGCCCGCGAAGCTGTACGAACTCAACTATGACACCCCTACCTCGCTCTACGAGGCCGCGCTCTTCCAGTGGGAGTGGCTGGAGAACCAGCGCAAGCGAGGTGCCCTGCCTGCCCAGACGGATCAGTTCAACAGCCTGCACGAAGCTCTTGTGGAACGTTTCGCCGAACTCGCAATGCGACTGAATCCACCGCTTTACTTTGCCGCGGTGGGTCTCAGCGCAGAGGATCAGGGCACGGCGGCTTACCTGCGTGACTGCGCCACTCAAGCCGGGCTGTCCGCCGGCGCGATAGCACTCGAAGACATTGGCGTTGCTTCGGACGGACGATTTACGGACCTGGACGATATCGCCATCGGTTCGCTGTTCAAGCTCTATCCGTTGGAAGACCTGTTTTCGGATCCGTTTGGTCTTGAGCTGCTACGGTCAAACCTCCAGCTGCTGGAGCCTGCGTGGAAGCTCGTGTTGAGCAACAAGGGCGTGCTGCCGTTGTTGTGGGAACGCCATCGCGGCCACCCCAACCTGCTTGAGGCCTACTTCGACGATGGCGCCCCGCTCAGGCCGGGATGGGTGCGCAAACCGCTGTTCTCACGCGAGGGAGCGAACGTGGAGATGCACTTGGCCAATGGGCGGTTCCTGCACGAAGCCGGGCCATACAGCGGTACGGCCATTCGGCAGCAGTTGCATTTGCTGCCGGTTTTTTCGGGACACTATCCCTTGATCGGCAGTTGGGTGATAGGAGACGCGGCTAGTGGCATCGGCATTCGCGAAGACTCCAGCCCGATTACGCGTGACTCGGCGCGGTTCGTGCCCCATGCGATCGTCGACGAGGTAGTCGGGCCCATCACCATCGAAGCTTAGGCCCTGCCGTTCCGCTCTGGGTGAGCCAAGAGTGCACCCTACCTATCCGCGGTAAACATACCGCCTCACGTCCTCGAGCTAATCGGCTTGACCTGATCACTTGGCGGACACCTTGAGGCGTGAGCCTGCCATGCGAGGGCTGCCATTGACACATGGCGTAAGTAGTTCGATACCGCCGAAACAAGCAAGACGAAAACTACGAGGGCGCTCGTGCGAGGTCTCCTACCTCGATCCTATGCAGTTCGTCCAGAACTGCCGCGACGCCGGCCGTGGTGCCCAGCAAGTCCAGCGGACGGGCGCCTAACACCGGACTGGAAGCAGCCAACCATCGCCAAGCCGCGTTCGCATCCTCGAAGACAGCGACGGCGCGTGTAGCCACCACCTGGCCGGCCGCCGCCGATTCGGCCACCGCCTGAAACCGGGTAGCTTCGTCGGCCGCGCGTGAAGCGCGTAAGCGGTCGCGCTCGTGGATGGCCTCGCGTTTCAAGTACAGCCCGCCCCCCAACGCAACCGCCAGCAGCAGGGAAAGAATGATGTAGTCAGTCATTGCGTTGCGTTCCGACGTCTGTCCAACGGTGCCAGCGAACCTATGCCCGAATCGAGATCGGCATAGACGTTGTCGCTCCCGGCTTCGATAATCATCGAAGCCGGAGGATAGCCGATCATCAAGGCCTGAAAACCGTAACCTTGTAATACAATTTGTAATACAAAGCCGAGGGAATCAGCGGTACCTCTTCGGCTCTGGGAGGCAAGCCCCAACGCGCCGGTGACACCCCTCGCATAGCAGCTGGCCTGCAGCCTCTGACGGTGCCTAACGTACGCCCCTCACGTGTCGCCACAGCTCCCAGCTGGACATCTTTGTAATACATTTTGTAATACAAACCGAGGGAAGTAGCGGTAGCTCCACCGGTCCCGACGCATAGGTGTACGACTTTACCTGATCGCCTACTGCGCGTCCGAGCGCGGCAACATCATAACGCCGTGACGACCCCACACTGATTACACCCGATAACTTGGGCTAATCGCTCATGGCACGGTCAGTGCCCCCTGCCACAGATGCTTACTGATGGGCAGGCCCCGTGCTCGCGCGGCAAAATAATTGACCTAAGGTCAATTATTTGGATGCCAGCTAGGCCCACTTTAACCTGAGCCGAAAAACACATTCGAACTTTTTAATTGGTTTGAACCAACCCAATAAACGCTTTTAAATCAATAACTTGCAAGACGTTGACGTGAGGGGTAGAGTCGAAGACAAGGCATGACTTGGGAGCGGTATCGTGGCGCAGCAAGATGCGTTGAAAACAGATTACCTCCGCGCTTTTGGTGCGGTGTTGTCTGCAGCTCAAACCGCTCAGGTGCTGGGTTACCGGAGCACCGCGGCGCTAGCCAAAGCACGTTCTCGTGGCCAACTGCCGATCAAAATGTTCGCGCTGCCGCATCGACGCGGCCTATTCGCGAATACGGTAGACATCGCAGCCTGGATGACCTCCCAGCAGCCCAGCGGCGAGGGATAACCGCGCCTTCTTCAAGGAGAGTCATTGCATGACCAGCTGAGATCTGCACTCCGAACTACGGAAATGAAATGCCCCCGTTGGCGCGGGGGCATTTGCCTCTCGTCGGAGCGAGAGGTGGCGGAGCTCTACAAGCCTTCGCGTAGGCTCCCGCATTTCTCCCATGAAGTCAAGCCGCCCAAGTGGATGGCTGGGCAGGTGCGTCCTTTTCAAGGGAAATCTTTCCCCTGAACACGCTCCTTGTCTTGCCTTGCCCCACGGCGTTGCACACCAGCAGGTGTGTTTGGAGACTCTGCAGGAGCCATCATGCCCCTCGTTTCCTATCCTTCAAGGGCGACTCTCGCGCCCTCAGTGTTTCCGCTACCCACCGACATCACCATATCGCTGCACAGGCTTGGACCACGGCCCTTCGAGGCCCGCCAATTCGAACGAGGCGAGTTCGAAGGCTGCGACGATCATGGCTTCCTTTCGCTCAAAGAAGCACGTCACGTTGAGGTAGATGGCATCACCCCTATCGCGGTCGCGCGCTCACTGGAATGCAATCACAAAGTCGCCGCGTACACGGTATGTCCCGTGTCGGTGCCACAGGGGGTGGCTCATGCCGAGTAACCCGCTGCCCTTTGAGCCGCGCGTGCTGACCAAGTCGGAACGCCGCCGCGGCGACTTGTATGTGTTCAACTCCCCGAAGCTGGGTCGTCGCGTGGAGCTCATCGAGTGCGTGCGCATGGCCGTAGCACTACGCTTCGAGTTCAATCCGCTCACCTTGGCCTACGTCGAACGACCGCGCACCCTGGATGTGCAGGGCGATCCGGTGGAACTGGACTTCTGGACCCGCGAGCCGCGGGGCCGCGAGCGCTTCTGGTTGGTCGTGGCGATCGACGACACCTTGAGCCCGCGCTCTCCCCGGCGTGAGTACCGGCGTGCGCGCGCGCTGATGGAAGCGGCGCAGCTCGCGCAGCTGTCGTTGGAGTTCTGCTACGAGGAAGACCTCCAGAAGGACGCCGCCTCGCTGGGGACCTGGTATCGCCTCCTGCCGTACGCGCAAACCGCCCTGACCTTGCCCAACCGCGAGGCCTTGCGCACTCAGGTGATGGCGCAATTCGACACGCTCACGCGGGCGAGCTTCGACCAGATTGAGAGCGCGCTGCGGGGCTTCCATGCCGCGGATGTGCGCGCGATCACCGTTGACCTTGTGTGCACCGGCCAACTGGCACTGGTCGATTCGGCGCATCTGACGCGCTTTAGCGTGCTCGAACGGAGAAGCGCCCATGGCCAAGCATGATCTTACCGCGATCGTCGGTGTTGACTTACGCACGTGGCCGCGGCCTCCGGTGGACGGTATCAAAGAGGAATATCAGGCGTCCTACTTGTCACGTTGCAATGCTTTGCAGGCGGTGGCCGGCGGCATGTCATTCCGGGCGGCCGCGGCCCGCTATGGCGTCGATCCGCGCACCGTCGCGAACGATGCGGAAAAAGCGCCGCAGCTGCATACCGACAAGAAACCGTTGGGCTTTCGAGCTTGTATTCCGTTCCGGCATCGTTTGTCCAAGCCGCTGTCCGACGAGGCGGTTCCGGTGGCGCCGCCGACCAAGGGCGTGGCCTACTCGTTCTCGCGCCTGCTCGACGCCTATTCGGACTTGAAGGATCTCGTGTTGGCCTACAACGGGCCGTTGCCATCCGGCAAGGCGAAGACGCGCGCCTTCGATCGGCACTTCGGCAGCTTCAAGGCGAAGGCCCGCACGCTGTTGGACAAGGGCACGTATCCACTGTGTGAACCCGACGAAGGACGCCGCGCGCTGCACAACTATCACAAGCGCGTGCGCAAGCAGCGTCGCGAGGCCGGCGGCGCTGAAGTTGACGCGACGCCGCCGACGACCAAGCGTTTCAATCAGCTGTTCACCCTCGCACCCTTGGACCGGTGCGAGTTCGATGCGCACAAGCAGGACGTCGACTGGGTGCTCGACATTCCGCATCCCGATGGCCAGCTTGTGCAGCGACGCATCACCAAGGTCACTTTGCTCGCACTGGTGTGTGCCGCCAGTCGCTACCTGCTCTCTCACCTGCTGGTACTAGGCGAATACAACCAGTTCCATGTCTTGCGGCTGTTTAGTAACGCGCTCAAACCATGGTCGCCAAGAGAGCTCATCGTCCCGAACATGCACTACGCCGAAGGGGCAGTGCTGGGCTTGCCTTTCGACGAGCACGACTGCTGTGGCCGTCCGATCGTGTCAGCAGGTGACAACGCGATGTCGCACCTGGCGAAGTTGCCCGTCGACAATCTGGTGGATCACTTCCGGGGGGTGTTCAACTTCGGTCGCGCACACGTTCCTGAGGGCCGGCCGATCATTGAAGCCTTCTTCCGCCGCTTGGAGCAAGGCGCGCTGCGAGGAATCGCTGGCGGCTTCCACCCGCAATCGCGAGCCAACGAAAAGAAGGTCGCCACTTCGTACCTGCGTTCGGAAGATCATCCGCTGCATTGGGAAGGCATGTTGGACTTGATGGACGTGATCGCGTCCGGTCACAACGTAACCCCGCACAGTGGCCTGCACAATCGCTTGCCAAAGACGGTTCTGCACACGCACCTGGCTTCTGGCTGGACCTGGCAGGCGACGGAAGCCGCGCGCGATGCCCTTCGTGTGGCGACGATTCGTCTCCACGTCCGCATCCGTGGCGATGAAGCTGCCCGTCGCCAACCCTTCGTCCAATACAAGGATGCGATCTATCGCAGCCAGCGGCTAAATGGACAGTGGGGTCGGATTGGTGACTCCTTCCCAGCCGAGGTGAGCATCGAGGACCTGCGGCACTTGGTCTTGCTCGACCCGACGGACCACACGCCTTGGTCAAGGCAGGCGGCATTGCCACCATGGCAGCAAAGTCCCCATGACTTGCATCTGCGCCAGTTGATCAATACCGCGCGCCACCGCGGCCTGATCGACATCGCCGGTGCCGGCGACGCGGTCAAGGCGTACCACGCCTTCGCCCATGAAGAGGCGCTCAAGGCCCGTACGGTCGCCGACCAATTCGCCCGCCTGCAGATCCAGCACGGCGTCCCGGCCAACACCAACGGCAACCCTGCTGGACCTGCCGTCCCGCCGCCCGTCGTGCACCCGCGCGCGGGCAGAACGTCTTTCGCTCTGCGCAAGGACTGATGCCCATGAATGCGATTATCGATCTCCTGTTGCACCCGTTACTACAGCTTTTTCGTCCACTGATCGCCACCCACCCGATCGAACGCGTCGCCGATGCGATCAACGCAGCCATCGACATGGGTTATCGTGGCTTGGGTGTGTTTGGCTTTGCTCGCTTCGGCAAGACCGAATCGATCACCTACCTCATCGATCATCCCTTCTGGCTTGCACAGCGCCCGGCAGCGATGTTGCGCGTTGATGCTCCCGACACGCACAAGCGCACCGACAGCAGCTTCTTCCGGAGCCTGCTGACACTGTTGGGCGTGCGCGTTCCCTTGCGAGCCAACCCGGACGAACTTTGCACGCAGCTGATGGGGCGCCTCATCGAGGTGGCTCAGAACTCAGGAACTCACTTGATCATCCTGTTTCTGGACGAAGCGCAGCGCCTGCTGCCGGCCGACTACGAGCACCTGGTCACGCTCGACAACCGCATGACGCGGGCTGGCTATTACTTCTTCGTAGTGCTCTTCCACCAACGAGACATTACCGGGTTCAGCAATGAAGTGCTGCCCAGCAACGATCACCCGCCGCACGTAACCGGCCGCTTCCTAGTGCGCAAGCACGAGTTCACCGGTCTGGTCGGTGTGGATGAGGTTGCCTACGCGCTCACACGCTACGACGAAGGGACCGAGTGGCCGCCGGGCACCGGTATCAGCTACACGCAGCACTTCGCTCCGGACGCGTTCGCCAATGGCTTTCGTCTGGCCAATTACGCGCAGCGTTTGTGGGATTGCGCCAGCCATCTGCGCGCCGAAGCGAGACTGCCGACCGAGTGGACTTGGCCCATGAAGAGCTTCGAAGCCACGGTCGTGTACCTCCTGACGGCAACCATACCCTGCACACCGAGTTTCGAGTCCTTCGATGACGAGCAGCTCATCGCTGCGCTGAGGGCCGCCGGCCTGGTTGAATTGGAGAAGTCGCGCCACACCTACCAGCCGCAGGGGTGCCGATGAACACCGCGACGGTCCTGCCGATGCTTGACCCGCGCTTACTAGGGGAACATTGGGAAAACTACGAAGGCACTTCCAGCTTCGGCGTGTTCTGGCGCGCCACCCGACTCAATCATCTGCACCGACGCGACCTACGCAGCTTCCTTCACTTAAGCCTGCGCGCCGGCGATGATGCCTTCGCCCGGCTGACGCGCGGCATCCCCCAGCAGGCCGCGTTGCGTTTCAGCTTTCCAGAATCGGAGTTCATCGAGAAGAGCTATTGGCGGCCGGAAGAGTGGTGGCCATTCGGGGGCCCGATGCCCTTCGAGCAGATGTCGTGGCGGCTGCGGGTGTGCCCTGTCTGTGCTCGCTCTTGCTACCATTGCCTGCTATTCCAGATGCCCGGCGTGGTTTGCTGCCCGTGGCACGGCGTGGCGTTGATCGATGCCTGTCCCAAGTGCGAGAGCCCCTTGGCGGTGGACGTTCAGCGCGACCTGCCAGTGGGCCGGTGTCGTTGCGGACACGATTTGGTCGACTTCGTGGCCAGCGTCGTGGGCGAGGCAACGGTGCGGGGACACAAACACACTGCGATCGAAGACCATCTGCAACGCGCGGCATCGAGTCGTGGCCGCACCTGGCTGATCGCCCCCGAAGTGTTCGACGACCGAGCTTGGACCGCCTTGCACTGGTTCGGCAATGGCGCTCCGAAGACCGGGACCTTGCTGTCGGAGCGGGTTGGGCTGGATCACAGCGTGCGGTTCACCTCGGGTCGGGTGGGGCCTAAAAGTGGACTGGAAAGCGCTCAGCCGAGCTTGGTCGCCCTGCCGTTAGAGTGGTTTGTCGCTTTTCAGCGCATCGGCGCACAGCTGCTCGCAATGGTGCCTCGCGAGCACCTGCCCACGTTGGTAGGGCCAGCCAGCGACATGCGGCGGGCTTTCGGCCAACTGCCCGCCTTCCCGGGCAGCCGCGAGATGTACTTGTCCACAGAGGTCCTGGATCGATCCGTGCTGAGGTGCGCAGGCCTGCTCGCGGCGATCGTGGCGAACTCCGCGGGGCGTCGCACCTTCGTCCAGCCCGGTCTCAGGCAGCGTATCTGGGACAACACCCACGGGCTTCGCTTGGTGGATGCGCTGGTACGCCGGATCTTGACGCGGGGCTACGCCGACGGATTGCGGGTAGCCCTCGGGCGCCATGTCCCGGCGCTGTATGACGCTCAACATAACCGGCCGGTTCGGCGCCTGCCTTGGGTATTGTTGGACCTCCCGGAGGGCGAGCTGCCGTCCGCTCGAATTGGCTGGACGCGCCAGCGCGGAACCTTCTAAGCGGCCAGGGGCCGGCGCCCGGGTAGGAACAATCCCCTGATCAGCGAGGGTGCTGCATAGTTTCCTGCCGGGTGCCGTTCCTGAGGCAGAGATTTCTGGGGCCGAGGCGCATGCGGCATGGATTTATGCGCCGGGAGGCGCACATACTTGACCTTGATGGGATCTACCTTCCTAGGGTTTTCAGTTAGTTAGAATTTGCACCCTTCTGTGCGGCAGACACAGTTGGACTGCGTCGCCACCGCGCCAGCCGTCCGGCGTTATCTGGTAAGCCAGGCGAAGTCGGCGACCGGGTTCGACGCCATCCCAGCCGTTGAACTGGATGGCGGAAAATCGCTGGCCGCCCAACCCGAGGTCCAGTTTCAGATGTACGTCCTTGAGCACGCGCCAACCGAGAACCTCGAAGACGTCGTCGAACAGTGGTTCCGGATAGCCCTGCCCCCAGTGGCCACCGTCGCGCAGGGCAATGGCGACGTTGATATTCAGTTCGTCGGCCGCAAGTGCGCCGTCGCTTTGAATCACGTCGGTCAGCAGATCTTCGTCGAGGGTCTGG
>NZ_JAMQHN010000135.1 GCF_025993755.1 Thermomonas sp.
CGAGGGCGTCAGGTCGAACTGCCGGCTTGCCTCCGCCACCGTCGTCTTGCCCTGGATGATCTCCAGCACCAGCGCCGACTTTCGCCGGGCTGTCCATAGTTTGATCTCTTCGTCCATCACTTGGCTCATCGTGCTCTCCTTGGAAAGGTAGCACCTGAGCAGGAAATTACTGGGTCATTACACCCCCCACGTGCATGAGGGTGTTCCCGTTAAGGTTCCAAAATCCATCACGCGGCGTTATTGTTGCCTCGCCCGGGCCGGGTAGACTCGCGTCAGGTAGCCGAGAGGGGCGTCAGTCCCTTAGTGTTGGTTCGAATCCAGCCCCCGGCCTGGGTCTCATGCCTTCCCCACGAAATCAAGAACACCCACAATTTCACGCATGCCGTAGCGGCATCCCGGGCGTCCTGCGTTACCTCGCGCGATTAGCATCGCGAGCTGACTCGGACAAACCTATCGCCCACGCGCCAGGTGTCCTCTGCGGAAACACCGGCACGATTCTCCATTTCCCTCAATGCGAACAGCGCCAAAAAAAACCAGGGCCGGCTTGCGCGCGGCCCTGGCAGAGGCGATCGACGTCAGGCAATGACCCGACGTCGGTGAAGCATTACTGCACCTGGATGCTGCCCTGCATCAGGGTCATGTGGCCCGGGAAGCTGCAGAAGAACTTGTAGGGGCCGCCGTCCTTGATCTTCGCCACGTCGAAGGTGACCGAGGTGGATTCGCCACCGCCGATGACCTTGGTGTGGGCGATCACGCGGGCGTCGTCGGCCTTGACGTGATCCGGCGTCACGCCGGCGCCGTCCTGGTCGATGCCTTCCATGTCGGACTGGGCGGCGATGACGACGTTATGGCCCATGACGTTGGCGCCCATGGTGCCGACGTGCTTGAGGTTGATGGTGAACTGGGCGCAACTGGCCGGCACGGTGATCGAGTCGGCGTTGTACTGCATCTGGTCGTTGGCCTCGATGGTCGTGGCGCAGTTTTCGACCACGGCCGGCTTGCTGGCGGCTGCGGCTTCCGGCGCCGCTTCAGCCGGTGCGGCATCGGCCGGAGCGGCTTCGGCTGCGGGGGCGGCGTCGGCTGCGGGAGCAGCGGTGTCGGCGGCCGGTGCGGGCGACTGGCCACCACAGGCGGACAGGGCCAGCGCCACGGCGCTGGTGAGGAGAATCTGGCGGAACTTCATTGGGAGTACTCCGTTGATATGTTGAACCGGCCCGATCCGGGCCAGCGCGGATATTGTCCGAGGCGGTTTGTTAAGGCCGCATTGACTTGGCTCAAGCGCATTCAGTTTTGTGGAGCGCGGCGCTGTCGCGCCGTTCAGTCGTGCGCGATCCGCAGTGCAGCTGCGGCGGTCATCGGCGCCAGGGGCAATGCCAGCGCCAGCCCGGCGCCCAGCAGCAGCAGTGCGCCGTTGGCGTCCAGGCCTTGGGCGTGGGCGGCCACCGCGCCGGCGCCGAACACCAGCACCGGAACGTACAAGGGCAGGGCGAGCAGGGCCAGCAGGATGCCGGCGCGCCGCATGCCGACGGTGAGCGCGGCCACCACCGCGCCCAGCAGACTCAGGATCGGCGTGCCCAGCAGCAGCGAAAGCATCAGGATCGGCAGCTGTGCATGCGGCAGGTAGAGCAGTTCGCCCAGCAGCGGAACGATGACGATGACCGGCAGCGCGGTGGTCAGCCAGTGCATCAGCGTGCGAACCAGCACCAGCCACCACAGCGGCACCGGGGCCAGCATCCACTGCTCCAGCGAGCCGTCTTCCATGTCGCCGCGGAACAGACCGTCCAGCGCCAGCAGGCCGGCCAGCAACACCGCCAGCCACAGCACGGCGGCGGCCACCGGCGCCAGAGCCCGGGCTTCGCCGCCCAGGCCCAGCGCGAACAGCACCACCGTCAGCAGCGCGAACAATGCCGGCTGCAGGGCGTCGCCGCGTCGCGCCCAGAGCAATTGCGCATCGCGGAGCATCAGGGCGCGGGCGGCCTGCAGCATCATCCGGCGGGCCTGGACAGTTCGAGCAGTCGGGTACGCACCGGCGGCGCCGCGTAGGCGCCGTGGGTGGTGATCAGCGCCGCGCCGCCTTCCCCGAGGTGGGCCTCGACCATGCGGTTGACCAGCCGGATCCCTTCCAGATCGAGGTTGGCGTAGGGCTCGTCGAGCAGCCACAGCGGAGCGGGCGACAGCCACAGGCGAGCCAGTCCGAGGCGCTTCTTCTGGCCTGCCGACAGGGTGCGCAGCGGTGCGTCCTCGAAGCCGCCCAGCCCGACCAAAGCCAGCGCCGCTTCCTGTGCCAGACCCTTGCGCTGGCCGTGCAGCCCGCACAGGCAGCGCAGGTTCTGCAGGGCGCTCAGGTCGGCCTTCAGCCCGGGCAGATGGCCGAGATAGGCGATCTGCCGGGCGCGCAAGGCGGGGTCGGCGGTGGCGTCCCGCAGCGTGATCGTCCCGGCGCCGGCGCGCAGCAGTCCGGCCAGCACCCGCAGCAGCGTGGTCTTGCCGGCCCCGTTGGCACCCTGCACCAGCAGCGCTTCGCCGTGGCCGACGGAAAAATCCAGCGGGCCGAATACCGGGACCTCGTCGCGTGAGAACGCGAGGCCGTGCGCGGCGAGCAGGGGCGGGGCGGCGGAAGAATCGCTCATCGGCCGTGGATTCTACCGGCATGCGTCGTCCCGACATGCCATGTGGCGGCAATGGGCAAGGCACGCGCGGGATCGGGTGCGTGCGGGTGCGGTGGACAGGCGCACCATCGATGGGCCTGGCAACGCCGGCTTGACCAGCGTTGCCTTAGACTCGGGCCGGGCCCAACGGAATGTGCGCATGCAGGTCGAAACCAAACTGCCGAAGGTCGGCACCACGATTTTCACCGTGATGTCCCAGCTTGCGGTCGAACACGGCGCGGTCAATCTAGGCCAGGGCTTTCCGGATTTTCCGCCGCCGTCCCGGTTGGTCGATGCGCTGGCGCAGGCGATGCAGGCGGGGCACAACCAGTACGCGCCGATGAGCGGAATCCCGGCGCTGCGGCGGGCCATCGCCGACAAGACCGAACGCTGCTACGGCTGGCGGCCGGATGTCGATGCCGAGATCACCGTCACCAGCGGCGCGACCGAAGCCATCTTCGATGTGGTCCACGCGGTGGCGCGGCCGGGTGACGAGGTCATCGTGCTTGACCCCTGCTACGACTGCTACGAACCGGCCATCGACCTAGCCGGTGCGACCGCGGTTCACGTCGCGCTGGATCCAGCGACTTTCGCTCCCGACTGGGAGGCGGTGCGCCGCGCGATCACGCCCAGAACCCGGCTGCTGATGATCAACAGCCCGCACAACCCGTCCGGGGCCATGCTCGGCGCCTCCGACCTGGCGACCTTGGACGGCCTGCTGCGCGACACCGGCATCTTCCTGCTCAGCGACGAGGTGTACGAGCACATCGTCTATGACGGTGCCCGCCATGAATCGGTGCTGCGCTATCCGGCGCTGCGGCAGCGCGCCTTCGTGATATCGAGTTTCGGCAAGACCTACCACTGCACCGGCTGGAAGATCGGCTACTGCATCGCGCCGCCGGCGCTGTCGGCCGAGTTCCGCAAGGTTCACCAGTACAACGTGTTCTGCACGTTCGCGCCTGCCCAGCACGCGTTTGCCGACATGCTGGCCAACGCACCGGAGCATTACGAAACCCTGGGTGCGTTCTACGAGGAGAAACGCAACCGTTTCCGCGCCCAGCTGGCGAAGACGCGGTTCCGGCCGCTGCCGGTGCCGGGCGGCTATTTCCAGCTGGTCGATTATTCTGCGGTCAGCGATCTTCCGGATCTGGAATTCGCCCGCTGGCTCACCGTGGAACACGGGGTCACCGGCATTCCGCTGTCGCCGTTCTACGCCGAGCCGCCGGCCGGCCAGCGCCTGCTGCGGCTGTGCTTTGCCAAGAGCGAGGCCACCATGGATGCTGCCATCGAACGACTGGAGAAGCTGTAGCGAAGTCTTCGGGAGGCCATTTTGCATACCGAAAAAACGATCGCCCTGTTGCTTGCCGTGCTGTTGACGGGCGCTGCGGCATTATTGGGCTGGCGGGCGCTGCAGGCGCGGGGGCTGTCGGAGGCCAAACCGGTGACAACGAAGCAACTGGACGATCTGTATTTCGGCATGGGCTGCTTCTGGGGCGCCGAGAAGCGCCTGCGCGCGGTGCCGGGCGTGGCGGAAGTGGAAGTCGGTTATGCCGGCGGCGATGCGGCGCGGGTGGGGTATCGCGACGTGCTCCACGAGGAGGAACTGATCCGCGCCGGCCGCAGCCACGCGCGCAACCACGTCGAGGTGGTGCGGGTGCGCTATGACGCCAATCGCACCGAACCGATGGGAATCCTGGCTGCGTTCTGGGAAGGGCACGACCCGACCCAGGTGGACGGACAGGGCAACGACATCGGCAGCAACTACCGCAGCGCGATCTACTACACGACGCCCGAGCAGAAGGTGCTGGCCGAACAGAGCCGCGACGTCTACCAGCGCGCCCTGACCGCGGCCGGCTTCGGCAGGATCACCACCGAAATCCTGCCGCTGCGCAACTACAACCGCGCCGAAGAGTCGCATCAGGATTACCTGCTGAAAAATCCGGACGGCTATTGCGGGCTGGGCGGCACCGGCGTGGCGTACACGCTGGATGCGGCGGTGCCCGAGGCGGTGCGGCTGAATGGCGCAGCGCTGGCGCGGGCGGCGCAGCTGGTCGTCTATGAAGCGGACGATTGCCCCTACTGCGAGCGTTTCGATGCGGACGTGCTGCGCGACTGGAAGGCGGCCGTTCCCTTCGTGCAGACCCGCGCTCCGCTGCCGCCCGCCGGCTGGTCGCTGGCCGGCCCGCTGCTGGGCACGCCCACGGTCGTGCTGTTCCGCGATGGCGCGGAGGTGGCGCGCAAGACCGGCTATGGCGGCGACCCCAAGGCGTTCTGGCGCTGGCTGGGCGCGCAGCTGCTCACGCCCGAGCAGCAGCGCATCGCCTTTGAGGCCGGGACGGAGCTTCCCGGCACCGGCGCACACCTGTCCGAACATCGCCCCGGCACCTATTTCGATCCGGTCAGCGGCAGGCCGCTGTTCCGCAGCGACGCCAAGTTCGACAGCAGCTGCGGCTGGCCGAGCTTCTTCGAGCCGATGGCCGGCGCGCTGGAATTCCTGCCCGACGACAGCCACGGCATGCACCGCGTCGAAGTCCGCAGCGCCAGTTCCGGCATCCACCTCGGCCATGTCTTCGACGACGGTCCGCCGCCGACCGGCAAGCGCTACTGCATCAACGGCAATGTCCTGAAGTTCGTTCCCGATCCTGCCGCGGCCTGAGATTTCGCGGCCCTCGGCTTCCGTTCCCGGAGCTCCAATGCAAGATCTTCGCGTTTCCATCGTCCAGGGTGAAACCCGCTGGCACGACCCCGAAGCCAACCGCGACTACTACGGTGGGTTGATTGCGCCGCTGCGCGGTGAGACCGACCTCGTGGTGCTGCCGGAAACCTTCACCAGCGGCTTTTCCAACGAGGCCATCGGCAGCGCCGAGGACATGGACGGGCCGACCGTGGCCTGGCTGCGCGCGCAGGCGCAGACGCTGGGCGCGGCGGTCGCCGGCAGCGTGCAGTTGCGCGACGGCGAGGGCGTGTTCAACCGGCTGCTGTTCGCGACCCCAGACGGGCGGATCGCCCATTACGACAAGCGTCACCTGTTTTCATTCGCGCGCGAGAACGAACGCTACGCGCCGGGACGCGACCGCGTGGTGGTGGCATGGAAAGGCTGGCGCGTCCTGCTGCAGGTCTGCTACGACCTGCGCTTTCCGGTGTTCTCGCGCAACCGCTTCGATGCGGAACAGACCGGACAGGCCGACTACGATCTTGCGCTGTACGTGGCCAACTGGCCTTCGGCGCGCGCCTATCCGTGGAAGACCCTGCTGCGCGCGCGGGCGATCGAGAACCTGTGCTACGTGATCGGCGTGAACCGCGTCGGCACCGACGGCAACGGCCTGCACTATTCCGGCGACAGCGCGGTGGTGGATTTTCTCGGCCATCCGCTGCTGGACGCCGGCGACGCCGAAGGCGTGGGCACCACGACGTTGCAGGCTGGGGAACTGCTGGCCCACCGCGAGCGCTTCCCGGCGCTGCGCGATGCCGACGGCTTCGCCGTTGTCGAAGGCCACCTGCTGGCTGGCGACACGTTCTGACTCGCGGCGTGGGCGTGTTGTCCATCGCCGCGTATCGAACCGGAAGAGGCCGATCGTGACCGCGACGTTCGGCGTGGTGATGCCGCTGTTCGAGGCGGCGGAGTATGTCCGTGAAGCGGTGGCCGCCATTGCCGCTGCCGATGGCATCGACCGGCTGGAACAGGTCATCGTGGTCGATGACGCTTCCACCGACGACGGTGGCGCGCGCGCCCGCCAGGCGCTGGCCGATTTCGGGCTGCCCGGCGCGGTGTTGCGCCAGCCGCGCAACCTCGGTGCCTGTGCGGCGCGGGCGCGCGGCTTTGCGCTGGCGCGCAGTCCGCTGATCGCCTGCGTCGATGCCGACGATCTGTGCGCGCCGGGGCGCTTCGTCGATGCGCTGGAACGGCTGGGCGACCCGAAGGTGCAGATGGTCGGCGGGGATCTGGTGATGTTTCCCGATCCGCGGCATCCGCCGGCCCACGCCGCGCTGCCGTTTTCCAGCGACCACCGTATCCGCATGCCAACGCGGGGTGAGGAGATTGCCGCGTCGCTGGTTTTCCATTGTCCGGTCTATGCCAGCACCAGCACCTTCCGACGCGCGGCGCTGGAGGCCATCATCCTGCCGGACGTGCGCCTCGGCGAGGACTGGCTGCTGGTTCACCGCATCGTGCAGGCGTTCGGCGTGCAGGCGGTGGCCAATACCGGCAGCGTGCTGATGCGTTATCGACGCCACGCCGGCCAGCTCACCGGCAATGCGTTCCTCGACAATTCCGGCGTGCTGGGCGTGTGGCGGGAAATCCTGCAGCAGGCGCTGGGCATCGACGCCAGCGCCGCCGAACTGGAGCTGCACGCGAAGTTCTCCCCGCCCAGCGGCATCCCCAAAGCCAGCGCTGCCGAATTCGAGCGCTGGCGCGCGTGGAGCGCCAGACTCCGGGCGGCGGCGGTGGCCAGGAACTACGTGCCCGAGTCCCTGGCCCGGCATCTGGATGCCATCGAGCACGCCATCGCACCAGATGCGATGGCGCGGAACTGAGCCGTCGCGCCGCGCTGCGAGGATCAGTCGGACAGCGGCGCGAAGCGCGCCGTGAAGTGGCGCAGCTGCCTGGGCTCGTGGACGATCCGGTAGCCGCGCAGCGCCTTCGCGTTGGCGCCGACCTGCTGGCAGACCTCGATCACGTAGTCGATATGACTTTGCGTGTAGGTACGGCGCGGGATCGCCAGCCGCACCAGATCCAGCGCCGCCGGCGTTTCGCTGCCGTCGGGATGGCGGCCGAACATGACCGTACCGATTTCGCAGCCGCGGATGCCGCCGGCCTCGTACAGCGCGACCGCCAGCGCCTGCCCGGGATATTGCAGCGGCGGGATGTGCGGCAGCAGCGCGCGCGCGTCGAGATAGACGGCATGGCCGCCGATCGGCTTGACCACCGGGATGCCGGACGCCAGCAGCGCCTCGCCCAGATAGGCGGTGGAGCGGATGCGGTAGCGAAGGTAGTCGTGGTCGACCACTTCCTTCAGGCCCTGCGCCAGCGCTTCCAGATCGCGCCCGGCCAGCCCGCCGTAGGTCGGAAAGCCCTCGGTCAGGATCAGCAGGTTGCGGCACTGCTCGGCGATGGCGTCGTCGTTGAGCGCCAGCCAGCCGCCGATGTTGCCCATCGGATCCTTCTTGGCGCTCATGGTCATGCCATCGGCCAGCGAGGCCATCTCGCGGACGATGTCGGCGACCTCGCGATCCTGCTGGCCGGGTTCGCGCTGGCGGATGAACCAGGCGTTCTCGGCAAAACGGCAGGCGTCGAGGAACAGCGGCACGCCGTGCTTTTTGCAGGTCGCGGAGACCTCGCGCAGGTTGCCCAGGCTGACCGGCTGGCCGCCGCCGGAATTGTTGGTGAGCGTCATCATCACCACCGGCACCTTGCCGGCGTTCTCGCGCAGGTAGGCATCCAGCGCGGCGATGTCCATGTTGCCCTTGAACGGATGGTACGCCGACGGGTCGCGGCCTTCGGCGATCACCAGGTCCGAGGCCTGCGCGCCGGTGTATTCGATGTTGGCGCGGGTGGTGTCGAAATGGGTGTTGCTGGGGATGGTCTTCCCGATGCCGCCGAGCACGGTGAACAGGATTTTTTCCGCGGCGCGCCCCTGGTGGGTCGGAATCACGTGCTTGTAAGGAAACAGCGTCTGCACGGCGTTGCGGAAGATGTCGAACGACGGACTGCCGGCGTAGGACTCGTCGCCGTGCTGGATCGCCGCCCACTGGTCGCGGCTCATCGCGCCGGTGCCGGAATCGGTCAGCAGGTCGATCAGCACGTCTTCGGAATGCAGGTTGAACAGGTTGTAGCCGGCCTCGGCCACCGCCTCGCGGCGGTGTTCGGGCGTTGTCATCTTCAGCGGCGCGACCGACTGGATGCGAAAGGGTTCGATGATGGTGCGAAATTCCACGACGGTCTCCGGAAACGACGGCGGCCGCCAGCTGCGGCCGCGGGCAATGATGCAAACAGGTGAGGGCCGTTTGTCAAATCGCGGGCTGTCCTGCGTCAATGGCTGCGGACGCTGATATGCCTAGAATGCGCACATGCACGGACATGGCGAATACAAGGTGCCGGGCGGCAAGCTGGTGGTGGCCGACGTGGCCATCGCGGGCGGGCGTCTGGTCGATGTGGCGGTGAGCGGGGATTTCTTCCTCGAACCGGATTTCGCACTGGCTGCGATCAACGCCGCCTTGCAGGGCCAGTCGATCGGGCTGGAGCAGGAGGCGCTGGCCGGCATCGTCCGGCGCTGCCTGCCGGTCGGTACCCGCATGTTCGGGGTGGATGCGGACGGTTTCGCCGTCGCCGTGCGCCGCGCCATCGACAACGGAGGAATCGCGTGAGCGCGAGCTGGAACGATTTCGACTGGCGGCTGATCCACGACGGACCGCAGTCGCCGGCGCTGCACATGGCGCTGGACGAGGTGATCACCGATGAGGTGGCCGCCGGCCGCCGGCCGCCGACCCTGCGGGTGTGGGAGTGGGCGTCCTCGGCGGTGGTGATCGGACGCTTCCAGTCGCTGCGCAACGAGGTCGATCCCGAGGGCGCCAGGCGCCACGGCATCGAAGTGGTGCGCCGGATCACCGGCGGCGGCGCGATGTTCATTGAACCCGGCAACACCATCACCTACTCGCTGTCGGCGCCGGAATCGCTGGTGGCGGGCCTGTCGTTCGAGCAGTCGTATGCCTTCATGGACGCCTGGGTGCTTGACGCGCTGCGCTCGCTGGGCATCGAGGCCTGGTACCAGCCGCTCAACGACATTGCCTCCAAGGCTGGAAAAATCGCCGGTGCCGCCCAGATGCGGCGCGGCAAGGCGGTGCTGCACCACGTCACCATGGCCTACGACATCGACGCCGACAAGATGCTGCAGGTGCTGCGCATCGGCCGCGAAAAACTCTCCGACAAGGCCACCCAGAGCGCCAACAAGCGCGTCGACCCGCTGCGCAGCCAGACCGGCCTGCCGCGCGAGGCGGTCATCGCCCGCATGGTCGACACTTTCCGCCAGGCCCACGGCCTGCGTGACGACGCGGTGCGCGAAGACGCGATGGCGCGTGCAAGGCAGTTGGTCCAGGAAAAATTCGGCACGACGACCTGGACGGGAATTGTGGCGTAGGGGTGCATGCGCACCGCCAGACAGAAACAAGTTGCCGCCCTGCACGATGTGTTTACGATCAGTACCCGCCGATGAGCGGGTTGCCCGGGAGCCATATCCGTGCCACGAACCGGCCGTCCTCGGTGCCGGTATCGATTCGGCCGTGGCCGCCGGTCAGCGCGATGATTCGCTCGCGTGCGGAGCTCAGGCCGATGGCGTGGCCGCTGCCGGCGGCACCATCGGCGGGCAGGTCGTTGCGGATCAGGATCTCCACGCCGTCCGCCGAGCGGTGGGCCTCCACGTCCACGCGGCCGCCGCCGGGGAGTTGCTCGATGCCGTGGCGGATGGCGTTTTCCGCCAGCGGCTGGATCGACAGCGAAGGCACCGTGATGTCGGGAAGATCGTCGGCCAGTTTCCAGTCCAGCCGCAGCCGTGGGCCGAAGCGCAGCGCCTCGATTTCGAGATAGCGGTGGGTCAATGCCAACTCTTCGGCCAGCGGAATCTGGCGAGGGCCACGCAGGGCGCTGCGGAACAGGTCGGCCAGGTCCAGGAGCACCCGCTCGGCTTCGTCCGGATGCTGGTGCACCAGCGCCGCGCCGGTGTTGAGGGTGTTGAACAGGAAGTGCGGGCGAATGCGCGCCTGCAGCGCTTCCAGTTCCAGCTGCTTGGCGCGGATCGCCAGCTGCCGCGACTGCCAGTAGTTCTGGTAGGTCAGCAGACCCACCAGCCCAACCACCAGGGCGATTCCCAGCATTCGCAGCACGAAGCGCATCCGGCTGACGTCGGGCGCGCCACCCATGGCCATCACGCTCCATGCCGCCGCGGCAACCAGCAGGCTCATTCCGAGCAGCAGCATCAGGCAGACCCAGGCCAGCCGCAGCGGCGGCAGCCGGCCCAGCGGGCGCCGCAACAGGTACAAGGCGCACAGCGTTCCGATCGCGACCCATTGCACGCACAGCGAGGCCAGTCCGAAATGCACCAGCCGGTCCGCGTTCTGCGCGGGCGCCAGCGCGATGATGGCGGCCAGCGCTTCGCCGCCCAGCACCACGCTCAACAGCGCCGGAGGGCGCCAGAGGGCGGCGAGGGGATTGGCGGACGCGTTCACGATCGAAGTGCCGGTTCGTCAGGGGGCGTGTGAAGGGATTGAACCACGCGGCGATCGTTCGTGGGACGTGCGGCGTTCAGGGAGTCAGCAGCGGCGCAAGTCGCGGTTCGAGCAGGGTGCGCCGCCAGCCGGCCAGGGCGCCGCTCCAGTCGCCGCCGTCGAGCAGGGGTTCGAGCATCCGCCTCGACGCAAGCACGCCTTCGGGCAGTTGCAGCTCGGCGGACAGCGCCACGACGGCCTCCTGAAGTGCGCGCAGGCGCTTGCGGTCGGGTTCGTCGTCGTGGGCCAGCGGCGCGAGGGTTTCATCGGCCAGCGGCTGGGTCAGCGCCTTCCAGAGGGCATCGCGCAGGCCGCGCGGTGCCTTGGTGGCGGCATCCAGCAGCGCGTCGAAGGCATTGCGATCGGCGGGGTTACGGCGGGCGAGGCCGACCGCCAGTTCGTTGTCGAGGATCCAGCCGCGCGGGCGGTCGCTGGCGCGCGCTTGCGCCTCGCGCCAGCGCAGCAGGCGCAGCAGACGGCGCTGGCTTTCGGCATCGAGGAAACGCGCGCTGCGCAGGCCGAGATGCGGCCAGGGATCGGGGTCCGGATCGGCGGCGGCGGTCAGCTGGCGCAGGCTGTCTTCGGCAAGCCAGTCGCTTCGTCCCAGCGCATCCAGCCGCCCTTCGAGCTGCGCGTGCAGGGCATGCAGGTGGCGCACGTCGTCGGCGGCGTAGTCGAGTTGGGCGGGAGACAGCGGACGCCGCAGCCAGTCGGAACGGGTCTCGCCCTTGGCCAGTGCGATCCCGGTGAGCGCCTGCACCAGCTTCTGGTAGCTCAGCCCCCCGCCGATTCCGGCCAGCGCGGCGGCGGCCTGGGTATCGAACAGCGGCGCGGGCAGGGCGCCGCAGGCGTGCTGGAAGGCGACCAGGTCTTCGCTCGGACTGTGCATCAGCTTCAGCACGCCCGGGTCGGTCAGCAGCGGAAGAAGCGCCGCGCCCATGCCTTCGATGCGGGCATCGACCAGCAGGATTTCGCCGGCTTCGGTTGGCGCGCCGGCCTGCCCCAGCGCGATCTGCACCAACGCCAGTTGCGGCCAATAGGTGCGTTCCCGGATGAATTCGGTGTCCAGGGCGACCGTTGCGGTCGAATTCGCGAGGCGCTCGCGCAGGGCGTCGGGGGTGTCGATCCATTGCGTCATCCGCCCATTATGCGGGCGATGCAGTTGCCGAGGGCTGGCCCATGCCCTAACGTCACACGGTGCACCTTGCGGTGCGTTTTCGATGGAGTGATCGTTTGCGCATCCGCGTGCCGTTGATTGCGATGTTCGCGCTGGTGGCAGCCTGCGGTCGCGGTCCGGCGCCGCAGGCACGATCGGCGACCGCGTCCGCGGCCGCGCCACCGCAGGTCGTGGCGGCACCGACGACGCGCGGTGACGGCGAGGTCAGCATCCAGGGCGACGATGCGCTGGCCGGCGTGCTCAGCTGGTCCCTGCCGGAAGTGAAGATCGAAGACCCGGCGCGGGCGCGCCAGACGGCACGACGGGCGCTGGCCAACGGCGATCTGTTCGAAACCGACCGCTCGGCCATTCCGCTGTTGCTGGCGCTGCGCAAACGGGAGCCGGACAACGCCGACGACGCGGCGCTGCTGGCCAAGGCGCGCAGCGCGCTGCTGGCGCAGGCCGATTCCGCATTGACCGCCAGCGAAGATCCCGCCTCGCTGGGATTCGCACAGCGCATGGGCACGGTGCTGCGGTTGCTGTGGCCCGGCGAAGGCGATGTCCAGGAATACCTCGGGAGGTTGGGCCACGCCGAGCGTGCGTTCGACCTGATCGCCCGCGGCTATGTCCTGCTGGGCGCCGGGCGACTGGACGATCCGGGCGGGGCGCTGGCGACTTTCCGTGCGGCGCAGGCGCTGTGGCCGGGGCAGGTGAACGCGGGGCAGGGCATGGCCGCGATCGAGGCGGTGCTGATCGCGCGGGCCCAGACGCAGGCGCTGGCGGGCGATTTCGACGCGGCCAACGCGACGCTGGAACGCGCCCGGCGGGTCCGCAACGATGCACGGTCGCTGGCGGTGGCCACTGCACGCGTCGAAGCGGCGCGGGTCGACACTCTTCGCCGGCTGGGCGATGCCGGCATGATCGCGCTGGCCGATCCTGCGGGCTTGCAGTTCGCGCGCGAGCGCTTGGTCGACATGCTGCGGATCGCCCGTCCCGGCGATCGCGCCACGTCCGTCCTGCGCGAGCGGATCGACACGGTCAGTCATTACGGCCTGTTCTATCCGGGCGAGGTGTTCAGCGACGCAATGCCGGACGGCAGTCGCGGTCCCTCGCTGATCGTGCTTGCCCGCGGCGGCTTCATGATGGGCGCCGCGGCGAACGAGCCGGGCGCTTCGGCGGACGAACAGCCGCAGCACCGGGTCGAGTTCGATCGTGGTTTTGCGATGACGCGCCACGAGATCACGGTGGGCGAATTCCGCCGCTTCGTGCAGGCGACGAGGTATCAGACCCGCGCCAGCCAGCGCGGCCATTCGATGATCTAC
>NZ_JAMQHN010000136.1 GCF_025993755.1 Thermomonas sp.
GAATTTCGACAAGCTCGGTTTCAGCGACCACTTCATGTGGCGTTTCAACAAGGTGCTCGAGCAGCCGCACGGCATCATCCTCGTCACCGGCCCGACCGGCTCGGGCAAGACCACCACCCTGTACACCGCGCTGTCGCGCCTGAACACGCCGGGGGTCAAGATCATCACGGTCGAAGACCCGATCGAGTACCAGATCGAGGGCATCAACCAGATCCAGGCCAAGCCGCAGATCGGGCTGGATTTCAACAATGCGTTGCGCGCGATCGTCCGCCAGGATCCGGACATCATCATGATCGGCGAAATGCGCGATCTGGAAACCGCGCGGATCGCGATCCAGTCGGCGCTGACCGGCCACCTCGTGCTCTCGACCCTGCACACCAACAATGCCGCCGGCGGCATCACCCGCATGCTCGACATGGGCGTCGAGGACTACCTGCTGACTTCCACCGTCAACGGCATCCTTGCCCAGCGGCTGGTGCGGCGGCTGGAACCGACCCACGCCGAGCGCTACCTCGCCACGCCGGAGGAAATCCAGAAGTTCGGACTGCGCAAGTTCCATCCGGACGGCGAGATCTACCTGTATCGGCCACGCCCGTCCGAGCTGTCGCCCACCGGCTACCTCGGCCGCACCACCATCATGGAATTGCTGGTGATGGACGACGAGATCCGGCGCGCGGTGATGCGCCACGCCGGGATGGAGGAGATCGAACGCCTGGCCCGCCGCAGCGGCATGCACACCATGTACGACGTCGGCATCGCCAAGGCGCTGCGTGGCGAAACCACCATCGAGGAAGTGCTGCGCGTGACCGAGGGCAATTGATCCCATGGCGCTGTATCGCTACAAGGCGCTGAACGCGCGCGGCGAAACCCTGACCGGGCAGATGGAGGCCGCCAGCGGCGCCGAGGTGGCGGCGCGCCTGCAGGAGCAAGGCCATCTTCCGATGGAGGCCAGCCTCGCTTCCGAAGCCGGCGGCGATTACAACTGGCGCGCGCTGTTCAAACCCAGGCCGCTGGCCGGCCCGCGGCTGGTGCAGTTCACCCAGCAGCTGGCAACCCTGCTCGGCGCCGGCCAACCGCTGGATCGCGCCCTCACCATCCTGCTCGAGCAGCCCGACGACGACGCTTCCAGGCAGGTTCTGGGGGACGTCCGCGACACCGTGCGCGGCGGCGCTTCGCTGTCCTCGGCGCTGGAACGCCACCACGATACCTTCGGTCGCCTGTACGTGAACATGGTGCGTGCCGGCGAGGCCGGCGGCAGCCTGCAGGACACCCTGCAGCGGCTGGCGGACTATCTCGAACGCGCCCGCGCGTTGCGGGTGCGGGTGACCAACGCGCTGGTCTATCCGGTGATCCTGCTGGTGATGGTCGGGCTGTCGCTGCTGTTCCTGCTCGGCTACGTGGTGCCGCAGTTCTCGGCGATGTACGACAGCCTCGGCGCCGACCTGCCGTGGTTCTCGCGGCTGGTGCTGGGCGTGGGCGATTTCGTGCGCAATTGGTGGATCGTGGTGTTGGCGGTGCCGCTGCTGGTGCTGCTGTGGATCGATCGCAAGCGCCGCGACCAGGAATTCATGCTGCGGCTCGACGGCTGGCTGCTGCAGAACAAGCTGGCCGGTCCGCTGGTCGCCAAGCTCGATACCGCGAGACTGGCGCGCACGCTGGGCACCTTGCTGCGCAACGGCGTGCCGATGCTGTCGGCGCTGGGCATCGCCCGCAACGTGGTCGACAACCGCGTGCTGGCCGCCGACGTGGAAGCCGCCGCCGACGAGGTGCGCAACGGCCGCGGACTGTCGCTGGCGCTCGCGAAGGGCAAGCGCTTCCCGCGGCTGGCGCTGCAGATGATCCAGGTGGGCGAGGAATCCGGCGCGCTGGACGCGATGCTGCTCAAGACCGCCGACACCTTCGAGCAGGACACCCAGACGGCGATGGATCGCCTGCTGGCGGCGCTGGTTCCGGCGGTCACGTTGCTGCTGGCGGTGGTGGTCGGCGTGGTCATCCTGTCGGTGCTGGCGCCGATCTACGACCTGACCAATGTCGTCGGCTGAATGAAGGGGCGTGATTCCGCGCCCAGCGACCGACGTCGTTTCGCCACGGATGGCCGCGATCACGCACAATGCGTTGTTGATTTCAATCCAGAGGCATCCATGCGCAATCCTCAGCTGATTCGACCGGTTCCACGGGCCACCCAGAGCGGTTTCACCCTGATCGAGATCATCGTCGTCGTGGTGCTGATCGGCGGCATCGTCGCTTTCGCCGCTTCGCGCATCCTCGGTGGCGGCGACCGCGCCAAGGTCCGGCTGGCGCAGGCGCAGATCCAGACCCTGGCCGACAAGGTGCAGGAATACCAGAACGACACCGGCACCCTGCCGCCGACGCTGGATGCGCTGGTGAACCAGCCGGGCGACGCGCAGGGGTGGCTGGGGCCGTATGCCAAGCCCGGCGACCTCAATGATCCCTGGATGCACCCGCTGCAGTACAAGGTGCCGGGCGATGGACGACCGTTCGACCTGATCAGCTACGGCGCCGATGGCCAGCCCGGCGGCGACAGCGTCAACGCTGACATCAAGTTCGAGTAAACCCGCCCGCTGCCATGCGCGCAAGCAAGCAGCCCCCCGGATCGTGGCGAAGCGGCGCGGAGCCGCCGCCGCTGGTGGCCGGCTTGGCTGGCGTGCGGGGGTTCACCCTGCTGGAAATCCTGGTGGTGATGGTGCTGATCGCCGCCGGCAGCCTGCTCGCGGCAGGTATTTTCAACGGCGGCGGGATGCGTGGGGCGAAGCTGCATACGGCAGCGCGCGAGGTGGCGGCACAACTGCGCTTCACCCGGGCGGCGGCGATCAGCAGCGGCCAGCCGCAGGAATTCAGGATCGACCCGCACGCGCGCTCCTGGAGCGCCGCCAAGGGGCGTCACGGCAGCCTGACCTCGACCGGTGAACTGGTGTTCGTCGGTGCGCGCGCGCAGCAGGGCGCGGACGGCGAGGGCGTGGTCCGGTTCTTCCCCGACGGGGCGGCCACCGGCGGCCGGATCCGGTTCCTTGCCAATGGCGCCGGCTGGGACGTGGACGTGACCTGGCTGACCGGCGAGGTGCGCGTGCGCCGCACGCAAGAGCGTCGATGAGTCTGCGGCTCCAGGCATCGCGTCGTTCCGGATCGGGCCCGTCGTGCGCGCGCCGGCAGGGCGGCTTCACCCTGCTTGAGATCATCGTCGCCTTCGGCATCCTCGCCATCGGCCTGACCCTGCTGCTGGGCACGCTGTCCGGCGCCAGCCGCCAGCTGCGCGACGCCGGCGATGCCGGCAATGCGGCGCTGGTGGCCCAGTCCCTGCTGGCCAGCCATGCCGAACTGCTGGTCCAGCCCGTGCGCCTGAGCGGGGATGCGGAGAACGGTCGCTATCGGTGGCAACTCGAGGCGACGCCCTGGCAGGATCCGAGCCTGCGGGGGGTGAAGACCCCGGTCGACGCTGGCGCCGCGCACCTGCTCCACGTCCGGCTCGACATGGAATGGGGCGAAGGCGGCCCGCGCCAGCAGTTGCATCTGTCGACGTTGCGGCTGGCGCTGCCGCCGCGCGATCTGGAAATGCGATGAACCGGCCCGCGCGAATCGGCGATCGCAAGATCCACCGTGACGGCGGCCTGCTCCGTCGATCCGCCGCTGCCGGTTTCACGCTGCTGGAAGTGGTGCTGGCAACCGCGCTGCTGGCCGCCGCGCTGGCGCTGGCGTTCGGCATCCTGCGCGCGGCCGGCGCGACCGTGGAACGCGGCGAAACCATTGCCGCCCGCAACGAACGGATTCGCGCCGTTTCAAGTTTCCTTCGTGCACGCATCGCCGGCAGCGAGGGCATGGTGTTCGGCCTGGATCCCGGCAGCGGACGCTCGCTGCGGTTCGAGGGCGACGAGCGTTCGATGCGGTTCGTCGCCAGCCTGCCCGATTATCTCGGGCGCGGCGGGCCTTATCTGCATGAAATCAAGCTCGGGCAGGACGCGGGCAAACGCGCGCTGATGGTGGATTTCCGCATGATCCAGGGCGATGAAATCCTGCCGCCGGAGCGGCCGCCCGAGGCGCTGGCCAACGACGTTGCCGAGGTTGAATTCGCCTACCGGTCGGTGGATGCCGCCGGCAACCTGGGGCCGTGGCTGCCGCGCTGGACTGCCACCGATGCCCTGCCGCAGCAGGTCCGGGCACGGATTCGCGATGCCGGTGGTGCGTGGCCGGAACTGGTGGTGGCGATCAAGATGTCCACGCCGGTGCCCGATGCGGGGCAGGGGGGAGGTCCATGAAGCGCGCACAAGGTGCCGCACTGCTGATGGTGCTGTGGATCATCCTGATGTTGGCCGGGCTGGTGTCCGGCTATGCGCTGAGTGCGCGGGTCGAATCGATGCAAGGCAACGGGCTGGCGCGCGAACTGGCGGCCCGCGAAGCGGCGCGGGCGGGCGTGGAGTACGCCGTCAAGCGAATGCTCGAGCCGAATGCCAATCGCCGCTTCGCCGCCGACGGCCGCGTCAACCGCCTCGTGTTCGAAGGCACGCCGGTGGATGTCGAGGTGCGCGACGAGACCGCCAAGATCGACCTCAACGCCGCCGCGCCCGAACTGCTGCAGGCCTTCTTCCAGGCGCTGGGCGAGCCGCGCGAGCGCGCCGTCAAACTCGCCCTCGCCATCGTCGATTGGCGCGATCCCGACAGCCTGACCCAGCCAGGCGGCGGCGCGGAGGATGCCGACTACGCGGCCGCCGGGTTGGCCTGGGGCGCCAAGGACGCGCCGTTTTCCAGCGTTTCCGAACTGGAGCAGGTGCTGGGCATGCGTCCGGCGCTGTTCAAGGCCGCGGCGCCGTTCCTGACCGTCTATACCGGCAGCGCGATGCCGGATCCGCAGTTTGCCGACGGCATCGTGCTTCAGGCGATGGGGATGAACGGCAAGATTCCAGCCGCCGATCCGGATGCACCTCCCCGTCCGGGCAGCGGAACGTATAGTATCGACAGCCGTGCACGACGCACCGACGGGCGCATCGCCCGGATATCGGTGGTCTTGCGAATGGGAGGCAACGGTTTGCCGGGATCGACATACACACCCCTGCGCTGGCAGGCGGACGGAGGGTGGCAGTGACCGCTGCCGCTTCCCTGACTGCGTCCGGCGCCCGGCTTGGCAGCGGACTGCGCGGTTTCTTCGATTGGTGGGGTGCGGGCCTCGCGCAGTGGTTGCCGGCGCGCCTGCGCGCCGTGCTGGCGGCGCGCGGCGATCGCCTCCTGCTGGTGCCGCAGGGCGATGAACTGCTGCTGCAGCGCTGGCACGAGGGGCAGGTCAGGGAACTGACGGCGTTGCCGCTGCCGCTTCCTTCCGACCGTGACGCGCTCGATGGCGTGCTGCGCGAACCGCTGGCGGAACTGCCGCGCTGGCTGCTGCTGCCGGCCGCGCAGGGTCTGCGTCGCCCCCTGAACCTGCCGGCCGCGACGCGGGATCGGCTGCGCGCCGTGCTGGGATTCGAGATCGAACGACAGACGCCGTTCGCCGCCGATGCGGTGCTGTATGACGGCCGCCTGCTCGGCGAACGCGCCGACGGTTCGCTGCAGGTGGAACTGGTGGTGGTGCCGCGCCAGCGTTTCGACGCCGTGGGCGCGCGGCTGGGAGGGTTGGGCGCACGTCTGGCCGGGATCGACCTTGCCGACGGCGAGGGTCGGGCGCTGGGCGTCAACCTGCTGGCGCCGGCGCAGCGCTTCCTTCGTCGCGATCCCTGGCGTTGGCTGAATCTGGGGCTGGGGCTGGTGGCGCTGCTGGCGCTGGTGCTCGGGCTGCATCAACTTCTGGCCAATCGGCGTGCGGCCGCGGTTGAACTGCAGGCGACCATCGCCCGGCGCCAGACGCAGGCGCAGGGGATCAGCGCCGCCCGTCAGCGGGTGGTGGATTCGGTCGAAGGCGAAACGTTCCTTCGCGCCTTGCGCAGCGGAAGGCCGGCATCGGTCGAGGTCATGGAAGCCCTGGCGCAGCGCATTCCCGAGGGTACCTATCTGGAGAAACTGTCGATCGAAGGCAACCAGCTGACCATGATCGGCCTGTCGAACCAGGCGGCCGCACTGGTCGGGCAGCTGGAGGGCGCGCCACAGTGGACCTCGGCGGCGCTCAGCGGCGCGCTGCAGGCCGATCCGCGTTCGCGACTCGATCGATTCACCATGGTGGCCCAGCTTGCGAAGCTTGGGGCGCCAGCGGCCGCGCCGGCCGCACCGGCGCCGGCGGCGGCCGGGGAGGAGGCCGGTGATGCGCGCTGAGCCGAACCGCTGGTACGCGCTGCTGTTGCTGCTTGGCGTGCTCGGGCTGGCCTACCTGCTGGTGCTGCGGCCGCTGTTCGCGGTGCCGCTGGCCGAAGTCGAGGGCAGGATCAGCGATTTGCAGATGCGCAATGCGCGCCTGCGCAGCCTGCTGCTGTTGCGCCCGCAAATCGAGAAGCGCCTGGCCGATCTGGATGCCGAGGGCAGCGGTTTCCTGCCCCAGCCCAGCGCCGAACTTGCGACCGCGGCATTGGTCCAGCAGCTCGAACAGGTGGTCAGCGAGGCAAGTCCCGGCAGTCGCGGCTGCGCCATCGTCAACCGCGAACCGCTGGCGGACGATCGCCAGCAGGAGCGCTATCGCCGGGTGACGGTGCAGGTACGACTGCGTTGCGGCAACGCGGAGACCCTGAAAGTGCTGCACGCGCTGGAGTCGGCGCGTCCCTACGTATTCGTCGACAACCTGCAGATCACCGCGCAGCGGTATTTCGCGGTGCCGGGAAGCAACGAGCCGCAGGAAGGCGGTCTCGACGTCAGCTTCAATCTCTACGGCTACGTGCTGCCGTATCCGGAGGCCGCCCGTGGCCGTTGATCGCAGCGACAACCGCCACCTGCTCCAGGCCGGCCCGCTGACCTGGCTGCTGGCGGCCATCTGCGGCTGGGCGCTGCTGTTGTGGCTGTCGGCCCTGTTCGGGCTGGGTGGCCGGGCTGGATTGGTGAAGTCGCCCAAGTCGATGGCGTTGCCGCCGCCGCTGCCGGCAGCGAGCGAACGGATCGGTCCGCTTTCGGACTACCCGCAGGCCGCCCAGCACCCGTTGTTCACCCAGGATCGCCGCCCGCGCGCCTTCCTTGCCGCCGGTGCCGATGCGGCCGTCGCCGGCGCCGGTGGCGGCGACCTCGATTTCATTCTGACCGGAACCCTGATCACGCCCAGCCTGCGGCTGGCCGTGCTGCAGCCCAGCGCTGGCGGCGATGCCCAGCGCGTGCGCGAAGGCGAGGTGCCCGAGGGTGCGGCCGGATGGCGGCTGATCGAAGTGCAACCGCGACGTGCGGTGTTTGAAGGCAGCGGTGGCCAGATGACCCTGGACCTGCGCACCTTTGGCGCCCCCGGCGCGCCACCTTCGGCAACGCCTGCGGAAGCCGGCAGCAACGCCGCCGCACAACCGCCGGCAGGCGATGATGCGGCGACTGCCACGTCGGTCGAAGACATTCGTCGCCGCATCGAGGAACGACGCGCCCAACTGCGCGCGCAGGGCGAAATTCCGGCCGATGCTGGCCCACCACCTTCACGGCCGATGTCGGGGCCGGACAGACGATGACCGAAGCCAAGATCATGAAACCCGAACGCACTTTGTCGAGATTCCGCCCACTGCTGGCCGCCCTGCTGGCGGGTCTGCTGGCAGCCTGCGCCAGTGCGCCCACCGCACGGATGGAACGCAGCGAACAGGTGACCAACCAGAGCACCCTGCCGCCCGATGCCAACGCCATCCGCCGCGATGTGCTGGAGGAACTCGGCAACGAAAGCCCGCGCCCGGTGATCCGCCGCGGCACCGCGCCGCGCATCAACGACCGCGTTGCCGCGCTGCCGCCGCCGGCTTTGGCCAGCAGCGGTCAGGCCACCTTCAATTTCGAGGGCGAATCGGTCCAGGCGGTGGTCAAGGCGATCCTTGGCGACATGCTCGGCCAGAGCTACAGCATCGCGCCCGGCGTGCAGGGCACGGTGACGGTGGCCACCCAGCGGCCGGTCGGCGCCGCCGGCGCGCTCAGCCTGCTCGATCAGGTGCTGGCGCAAAACGGCGCGCGCATGGTTTACAGCGACGGCCGCTACAACATCGTGCCGGCCGACCAGGCGCTGGTGAACGGCGTGGTTCCGCGCACCGGCTCGCCGGCACTGGCGCGCGGCTACGAGTCGCGGGTGATCACCCTGCGCTACATCTCGGCCGCCGAGATGGAGAAAATCCTCAAGCCTTACGCGCGCCAGGGTTCCATCGTCAGCGTCGATTCCGGACGCAACATCATCACGATCGCCGGCACCCGAGCCGAGCTGGAGAACTACCAGCGGACCGTGCAGATTTTCGACGTCGACTGGATGTCGAGCATGTCGGTGGGCGTCTATCCGCTGCAATCCGGGCGCGCCTCCGACGTGGTGCAGGATCTGGAACGGGTGTTCGGTGAGCAGGGCCATACGCCGGTTGCGGGGATGTTCCGCTTCATGCCGCTGGATTCCACCAATTCGGTGATGGTGATCACCAGCCAGCCCGCCTACCTCGACCAGATCCAGCAATGGATCGATCGCATCGAGGGTGGCAGCGGCGACGGCCGCCTGTTCTCGTATGAGCTCAAGTACATTCGCGCCCGCGATCTGGCCAACCGACTGGCCGAGGTGTTCGGCGGCGCTCCCGAGCGTGACGGCGGCGGTTCCGGCCCGGTGTCGATGATGCCGGGTCTGGAATCGACCGAGATCCGCGACTCGGGCGTCGATGACCGTTCCGGCGGCTCGGCGGCCACGATCGGCGGGTCGCGCGAGGGCGATGCCGGCGGCGTTGGCGGCGGCACCGGCGTCGGGCGCGGCGAAGGCGCCAGCCTCCCGCAGAACACCGCTTCCGGCGGCAGCCGCGTCACGCTGCAGGTGGATGGCAGCCGCGTCGGCGTGTCGGCGGTAGACGACACCAATTCGCTGCTGGTACGCGCCACGCCGGGGCAGTGGCGCTCAATCCGGCAAGTGATCGAACGTCTCGACGTGATGCCGATGCAGGTCCACATCGAGGCCCAGGTGCTCAGCGTCGCCCTCAAGGGCCAGCTGCAGTACGGCGTGAACTGGTTCTTCCGCAATTCGCTGCCGACCGCGCTGCTGCCGTATCCGACCGGGCGCAACAGTTTCGGCGGCTATGCCGGCAGCCTGACGCCACCAGCGCTGGGCGGCGACAGTGCGCTGAGCTGGACCTTCCTCGGCCACAGCGCGGCCGCGATCGTCAACGCCCTGGACAGCGTGACCGACGTGCGCACGCTGTCCTCGCCGTCCGTGCTGACCCAGAACAACCGCGAGGCCACGCTCAACGTCGGCCAGAAGATTCCGATCGCCTCGGTCAGCTTCAATCCGGCCATGGGCGGCGCCAACGGCACCTACAGCCAGGTCCAGTACCTCGATACCGGCATCATCCTGAAGGTGCGCCCGCGCATCACCCGCGACGGCATGGTCTTCCTCGACATCGTGCAGGAAGTCAGCCGGCCGACCGGCATCGCCGACGCCAACGGCAATGTTCGCATCGACACCAGCCGGGTCAGCACCAGCGCGGTGGCGCCCAGCGGCGAGACCGTGGTGCTGGCCGGCCTGATCAGCGACGGCACCACACAGGGCTCCTCCGGGATGCCGGGGCTGAGCCGGATCCCGGTGCTGGGTGGACTGTTTGGCCAGCAGGGCAACAGCAAGACGCGCGACGAACTGGTGATCCTGATCACGCCGACGGTGGTGCGCGATCCGCTGGAAGCGCGCGCCCTGACCGACGAATATGGGCAGCGTTTCCGCGCCCTGGAGCCGATCTACAAACCCAAGCAGTGAGCCCGTCCGGCGCGTCCCCGCCCATCGTCCTGGTGCCGGTCGGCAGCGATGAGGGCGCGCTCGATGCCTGCCTCGCCGCGCTGGATGCGGGGACGCCGGCCGGCACCCGCGTCTGGCTGGCCGACAACGCGCAGTCGGGTCCGCGCGGCGGTGCCCTGATCGATGGCTGGCTGGCGCGTACGCGGCTGCAGGCGGCCTATACGCGGCGGGCGACGCCGGTGTCCGAGGCGGCCCACCTGGACGAGGCGCTGCGCGCCTGTGGAAAAGCGAACGTCGCGATTCTCAGCCACGATTCCCGGCCGCTGCCGGGTTGGCTGGATGCGCTCTCCGGCTGTTTCGAGCGCGAAGCGTTGATCGCGACAGCGACGCCCTGGTGCAACGCCGGCGAGACCGCCGCCTGGCCGCGGGTCGGGGATATCGAACTGGAACTGCCATCACCGCAGAGATTGGCCGACGCCTGCCGACAGTTGCCTGCCGAAGCACCCGGGCTTCCGGCAGCCGTCGCGCACGCGGTGCTGCTGCGTGGCGACGCCTGTGAGGCGGCCGGAGGCCTGGATGCGGTCAGCTTCCGTTCCTGGCCGGTGGCGCTGGCCGACCTGTCGCTGCGGCTGGAAGGGTTGGGCTGGCGCAACGTGCTGTGTCCTTCGGCATTCGTCCTGCGCGATGGCGAGAGCGTCCCCGGCAATGGCGACATGGACGCGCTGGCGGCGCGCTGGCCGAACTGGAATGCGCGGATCGCCGGCTTCCTGATGGACGATCCGCTGCGCGCGCTGCGGGAGCAGTTGAGCACGGTCCTTGCAGGCGATTCCCGGCAGTCCCCGCAACTCGACCTGTTTCCGGGCGTGGCGTGAACTGCGCCGACATCGCCGCCGTGGTGGTGTCCTGGGACAGCGAGGAAACGCTCGACGGCTGCCTGACGCGGCTGCGTGGCGCCGAGGGCGTGGCCGAAATCCGCGTGGTCGACTGCGGCTCGACCGATAGCACCCTCACGATCGTGCAGCGGCACGCGGTGGCCGATTCCAGGTTCCACTTCATCGCCAATCCGGATCCGCCCGGACTGGGCGCCGCGCGCAACCAGGGCATCGCGGACTGTCGTGCTCCCTGGCTGGCGCTGCTGGATGCGGGCTGCCTGATCGAGCCCGATGCGCTTGCGCGCCTGCGCGATCTTGCTGCGCGGTACAACGCACTGGTGGGGGCCGATCTCGCGGATGAGTCAGGCGTTCGCGATCCGGCGGCGCGACTGGACGCCGGGCGTGGTGGTCCCGCCGGATGGTGGCGCTGGCTGGAATTGGCGCCAGCGGTCGCGACCCATGAAGAAGTGCAGGATGTTGCTGCGGTGTCGGGTGCGGTGATGGTGTTGCCGCGCGTGCTGTTCGATACGTTGAACGGGTTTGATCCGGCTCTGGCCACCGGAATCGCGAACCTCGACCTGTGCCGGCGTGCACGCGCCTCCGGCGTGCGGATTGCATGCGCGAACGCGGTGCGGGTCACCCACGTACGGGGCATGCTCGCGCGAACGCATCCTGTTCACCTGATCTGGCATCGGCGCTTCGATGCCTCGCGCTTTCTTTGGCGTCGGGGCTCCAAAGCCTCAGCCCTGCTGGCATGGCCACGCATCTGGGTGGGCTTCCCGCTGGACCTGCTGCGCGTCCTCGCGCGCGTCGGTTCCGCGCCATGAGGTAACGCCGCAGGGCTCGACGCTGCGCTCCAGGAAGACCTTGCCTTCAGTCTTTCTCGTGCGCGTGCAGCATCGTGTCCAGCGCAAGGTTGGAGTGCGCGTAGGCGCCGCCGGCGCGCATTTCGGCCGCGACCCAGATCGCCTCCATGATCTGCGCTTCGGTGGCGCCGTGCTTGAGCGCCTCCGCGGTGTGGCCCTTGATGCAGTACGGGCACTGGGTGGTGTGCGCCACCGCGACCGCGATCAGCTGCTTGGTGGCGTTGGGCAGCGCGCCGTCGGCGAACACCGCCGCGCTGAAATTGCGAAACGCTTCCAGTTGCTTCGGCGCCAGCTCGCGGCGTTTGCGCGACAGCTCGCCCCCCGGGGGCGGATACATTGCGTTGTCCATGACGATCCTGTTTTCGATTGGCCTTTGCGAGTGTGCGATCGCGAGCGTGTGCGGAACGTGAGCCCGAAGCGGCCTTTCAGCGGTGGCGGTTGATCGTGTCGCGCAAATCGCGCGCCGCTTCCGCCGCCGCCTCGGCATAACCTTCGCCGGAGGACGCATACAGGATGCCGCGCGAGGAGTTGATCATCAGGCCGGTGCCGTCGGCGGTCCTGCCGTTTCTCACTACCGCCGCCACGTCGCCGCCCTGGGCGCCAACGCCTGGGATCAGCAGCGGCATGTCGCCGACGATGCCGCGGATCACCTTCAACTCCTCCGGGAAGGTGGCGCCCACCACCAGCGCGCAGTTGCCGTCCACGTTCCAGTCGCTCGCAATGGTGCGGGCGATGTGCTGGTACAGCGGTGCGCCATCGATCAGCAGTTCCTGGAAGTCGCGCGCGCCGGGGTTGGAGGTATGGCAGAGGAACACGCAGCCGCGGTCGTTGTACGCAAGGAACGGTTCGGCGGAATCCTTGCCCATGTACGGGTTGAGCGTGACCGCGTCCGCCCCGAAGCGCTCGAACGCCTCGCAGGCGTACTGCGCCGCCGTGCTGCCGATGTCGCCGCGCTTGGCGTCGAGGATCACCGGCACGTCGGGATGGGCGCCGTTGATGTGCGCGATCAGCCGCTGCAATGCGTCCTCGCCGCCGTTGTTCGCGGCGAAGTAGGCGATCTGCGGCTTGAATGCACAGGCGTACTCCGCCGTGGCATCGACGATGTCGCGGCAGAACGCGAACAGCGCATCGTCGTCATCGACAAAGCGATCAGGAAATTTCGCCGGATCCGGGTCGAGGCCGACGCAAAGCAGGGAGTCCGCCTGCTGCCAACGGTCACGCAGTTTGTCGATGAAGCCCATGTCGTTGCCCTTGCTCGAAGCCCTCCCCTTCAAGGGGAGGGTTGGGTGGGGATGGTGTGAGGGAATGCTGCCGGGAGCAACCCCATCCCCATCCCGGCCTTCCCCTTGAAGGGGAAGGGGAAAAGTGGGCCGCCTGCAACGGGGCGCTATTTCAACGCCTTGAACCGCAGCCGCTTCGGTGCGGCGTCATCGCCCATGCGGCGCTTCTTGTCTTCCTCGTACTCGCGGTAGTTGCCCTGGAAGAACTCCACATGCGAGTCGCCCTCGAAGGCGAGGATGTGGGTGGCGATACGGTCGAGGAACCAGCGATCGTGGCTGATCACGAAGGTGTTGCCGGGAAACTCCAGCAGTGCGTCTTCCAGCGCGCGCAGGGTTTCGATGTCGAGGTCGTTCGACGGTTCGTCCAGCAGCAGCACGTTGCCGCCCTGCAGCAGGGTCTTGGCCATGTGCAGGCGGCCGCGTTCACCGCCGGAGAGGCTGCCGACCAGCTTCTGCTGGTCCTGGCCCTTGAAGTTGAAGCGACCGATGTAGGCCCGCGACTGGATCTCGACGCCGTTGATGTTGAGGATGTCCAGCCCGCCGGAGACTTCCTGGAACACGTTGTTGTTCGGGTTGAGCGCGCCGCGGCTCTGGTCGACGTAGGCCAGGTTGACGGTCGGGCCGATGTTGATCGAACCCGAATCCGGCTTCTCCTGTCCGGTGATCATCTTGAACAACGTGGACTTGCCGGCACCGTTGGGGCCGATGATGCCGACGATGGCGCCCGGCGGCACGATCATCGACAGATCATCGATCAGCAGGCGGTCGCCGAAGCTCTTGCTGACGTTCTTGAATTCGATCACCGAATTGCCCAGGCGCTCGCCCGGCGGGATGAAGATTTCGTTGGTCTCGTTGCGCTTCTGGTAATCGACCGACTGCAGTTCCTCCAGCCGCGCCAGCCGCGCCTTGCCCTTGCTGCGGCCGCCCTTGGCGTTCTGGCGGGCCCATTCCAGTTCCTTCTGGATGGCCTTCTGGCGCGCCTTTTCCTGGTTCTCTTCCTGCTTCAGGCGCTCGTCCTTCTGCATCAGCCAGTCGGTGTAATTGCCCTTCCACGGGATGCCGCGGCCGCGGTCCAGTTCCAGAATCCACTCGGCGGCGTTGTCGAGGAAGTAACGATCGTGGGTCACCGCCACCACGGTGCCGGTGTAGCGGTGCAGGAACTGCTCCAGCCATTCCACCGACTCGGCGTCGAGGTGGTTGGTCGGCTCGTCCAGCAGCAGCATGTCGGGCTTTTGCAGCAGCAGGCGGCACAGCGCCACGCGGCGCTTCTCGCCGCCCGAGAGCTTGCCGATGACGGCATCCCACGGTGGCAGCCGCAGCGCGTCGGCGGCCACTTCCAGCTGGTTCTCCAGCGTGTGCGCGTCGCCGGCGGCGAGGATGGCTTCCAGACGCTCCTGCTCCTTCGCCAGCGCGTCGAAATCCGCGCCTTCCTCGGCGTAGGCGGCGTACACCGCGTCCAGCGCGGCCTGCGCCTGCAGCACTTCACCCACGCCTTCCTCCACCGCCTGACGCACGGTGTGTTCCGGATTCAGTTCGGGCTCCTGCGCCAGATAGCCGACCTTGATGCCGGGCTGCGGGCGCGCCTCGCCGTCGAAGTCCTTGTCCACGCCGGCCATGATCTTGAGCACGGTGGACTTGCCGGCGCCGTTCAGGCCCAGCAGGCCGATCTTGGCGCCGGGGAAGAACGACAGCGAGATGTCCTTGATGATCTGCCGCTTTGGCGGGACCACCTTGGACACGCGGTTCATGGTGTAGATGTATTGCGAAGACATGGGGATCCTGCAGGCGTCGGGCCGCGCATGCACGGAGCAGGCGCGGCATCTGGAATTGGTGGACCGCCGATTATAGCCGTTTGACGTGTCGGCCTTGCCGGTTCAGATCTGCCCGGTGCCCACTTGTACCAGCAGACTGGCCAGCGCCACCGCCGCCCACACGCCCAGCCCCAGCAGGATCGGCCGTGGTCCGGCCGCCGCCATCCGTCGCAGCTGGGCGGACAGGCCGATCGCCGTCAGCGCGGCAACGATCAGGAACTCCGCCAGGTCGTGCAGGTCCGGCAGCGCCGCCGCCGGCACCGCGCCAGCGCTGCGTGCCGCGGAGGCGGCCAGAAACCACAGGATGAACCACGGAAACGACGGCAGCAGCCGGAAACCGCCGCCACCCTCGCGCTGGTGCCGCCAGGCCTGCCATGCGACCAGCGCCAGGCACACTGGCACGATCAGAGTGGCGCGGGTCAGCTTGATGATGGTGGCGTAGTCACCAGCCACCTGGCTGTATTGATAACCGGCGGCAACCACCGACGAGGTGTCGTTGATCGCGGTGCCCGCCCACAGGCCGAAGCCGGTATCGCTCAGTCCCAGCAGGTGGCCCAGCGTCGGGAACAGCAGGACCGCTGCCACGTTGAACAGGAAGATGGTCGAGATGGCGTAGGCGGTTTCGTGTTCTTCGGGCTTCAAGATGGGGGCCGCCGCGGCGATCGCAGAGCCGCCGCAGATCGCGGTGCCCACGCCGATCAGGGCGGTCAGCTTGCCGGACACCTTCAGCCATCGACCCATCGCCCATGCGCTGAGGAAGGCCACCCCAAGAGTGACCAGAGTGACCGCCAGCGAATGCAGGCCGGTGCGCGCCACCTGGCCCAGGTTGAGCCCGAACCCGAGCAGCACCACTGAAGCCTGCAGCACATGTTTGGCGGCGAAGGCGATGCCAGGGACGAAGCGTGGCGTCGGCGGGAAAACCGTGGTCAGGACGATGCCCAGCACGATGCCGATCACCGCGCCGCCGATCAGCGGGAATGCGCTCCCCAGTGCCATCGCGATGCCCGCCAGTGCTGCGGCCAACAGCAGCCCCGGCCAGAATCGGGCGGTGGGCGGTCGCGAGGCGGTGGTGTGCATCGAAGATGGAAAGACGGTGGAAGGCGCGAGTATGCCCCGAGCCGCCCTGCGGAACATCGCCGTCACCGGGTGGCGGGCTACAATTGGCGCAGCCAAAGGCCGGGTTCCCGGCCCGTTTCTTCGTCATTTCCCCTGCCCAGGAGTTGCGATGTATCCGCGAGACGCCCGCATTGAAGGCTATGACCCCGAACTGGCCCAGGCCATCGCCGACGAAAACAGGCGACAGGAGGATCACGTTGAACTGATCGCGTCGGAAAACTACGCCAGCCCGCGGGTGATGGAGGCGCAGGGCAGTCAGCTGACCAACAAGTACGCGGAAGGCTACCCGGGCAAGCGCTACTACGGCGGCTGCGAATTCGTGGACGTGGCCGAGCGGCTGGCGATCGAGCGCTGCAAGCAGCTGTTCGGCGCCGACTATGCCAACGTCCAGCCGCACTCGGGCTCGCAGGCCAACCAGGCGGTGTATTTCGCGCTGTTGCAGCCCGGCGACACCATTCTCGGCATGTCGCTGGCGCATGGCGGGCATTTGACCCACGGGGCCAAGGTCAATGCGTCGGGCAAGCTGTTCAACGCCGTCCAGTACGGCGTGAACGACCAGGGTCTGATCGACTACGACGAAGTGGAGCGTCTGGCCCAGGAGCACAGGCCGAAGATGGTGGTGGCGGGCTTTTCCGCCTATTCGCAGGTGGTCGACTGGGCGCGTTTCCGCGCCATCGCCGACAGGGTGGGCGCCTACCTGTTCGTGGACATGGCGCACGTGGCGGGCCTGGTCGCCGCCGGGGTCTATCCCAGTCCGGTGCCGCATGCGCACGTGGTGACCTCCACCACGCACAAGACCCTGCGCGGCCCGCGCGGCGGGATCATCGTCGCCAGCCGCGCGGCGATGGGCGAGCAGGCTGAGGACATCGAGAAGAAACTGCAGTCCATCGTCTTCCCCGGCATCCAGGGCGGCCCGCTGATGCATGTGATTGCGGCCAAGGCGGTGGCGTTCAAGGAAGCCCTCGATCCTGCGTTCAAGGAGTACCAGCAGCAGGTGGTGAAGAACGCGCAGGCGATGGCGCGCACCCTGCAAGCGCGCGGCTACAAGATCGTCTCCGGGGGCACCGAGGACCACCTGATGCTGATCGACCTGATCGGCCGCGAGGTCAGCGGCAAGCAGGCCGAGGAAGCGCTGGGCAAGGCACACATCACGGTGAACAAGAACGCGGTGCCGAACGACCCGCGCAAGCCCTTCGTCACTTCCGGCCTGCGCATCGGCACCCCGGCGGTGACGACCCGCGGCTACAGGGAGCCGGACTGCGTGGCGCTGGCCGAGTGGATCTGCGACGTGCTGGACAACCCCAATGACGAAGACGTGATCGCCGGCGTGCGCGAGAACGTCGAGAAACAGTGCCGGCAGTTCCCGGTCTACGGCTGATCCGCGCCAACGATGCACTGCCCCTTCTGCCAGCACGCCGACACCCGGGTCATCGACTCGCGGGTGAGCGAGGACGGGGCGACGATCCGCCGCCGGCGCGAGTGCGAGGCCTGCGGCGAGCGGTTCTCGACACTGGAGGCGGTCGAACTCAAATTGCCGGCGATCGTCAAGTCCGACGACCGGCGCGAGGCGTTCGATGCGCGCAAGCTGCGCGTCGGCTTCGATCGCGCGCTGCAAAAGCGGCCGGTGTCGGAAGAACAGATCGAAGCGGCGGTGCGGGCCGTTGTGCACCAGTTGCGCATGACCGGTGAGCGCGAAGTTGCGGCGCGGCGCGTTGGCGAATTCGTGATGGCCGAACTGCGCAAGCTCGACCACGTCGGCTATGTGCGCTTCGCCTCGGTCTATCGCAGTTTCGAGGACGTGGCCGACTTCCGTGAAGAACTGGATCGGCTGGAACACGACTTGCCGAGCGAAGGCCAGCTGTCGCTGCTGGGTGACGGCGCCGTCAAGAGCGGATCCGATCCCCATTGGCGGCGCGCCGAGGCGAAAGCCGCAAAGGAACGGGAAAAGTGACTTCAACCGACTTCACCACCATCGACCACGTGCATATGGCGCGCGCGCTGCGGTTGGCCGAACGCGGCGCCTACACCACCCGCCCGAATCCCGTGGTCGGTTGCGTGATCGCGCACGGCGATGCGGTGGTTGGCGAAGGCTGGCACCAGCGCAAGGGCGGGCCGCATGCGGAGGTGTTCGCGCTGCAGGCTGCCGGCGATCGCGCGCGCGGCGCGACGGCGTATGTCACGCTGGAACCCTGCGCGCACACCGGCAGCACCGGCCCCTGCGCCGACGCGCTGATTGCCGCCGGCGTGGCGCGCGTGGTGGCGGCGATGCGCGATCCGTTCCCGAAAGTGGACGGGGCCGGCTTCGAGAAGCTGCGCGCGGCCGGGATCGAGGTCGCTTCCGGCCTGATGGAAGCGCAGGCGCGCGAGCTCAACAACGGATTCATCGCCCGCATGGAGCGCGGCTGGCCGTGGCTGCGGGTGAAGCTGGCGACCACGCTGGACGGACGCACCGCCACCGAATCCGGCGAGTCGCGCTGGATCAGCGGCGAAGCCGCGCGCCGCGACGTGCACCGCTGGCGCGCGCGCTGCGGCGCGCTGCTGACCGGGGCCGGCACGGTGCTGGCCGATGATCCGCACCTGACCGTGCGGCTGGGCGACGACACACCGTTCGTGCCGCCGCTGCGGGTGGTGCTCGACCCGGGCCTGGCCACCGTCGCCCGCGGCCACGTCCGCGAAGGCGATGCGCCCACGCTCTACCTGCATGCGCCGGACGCCAAGGTGCCGCGTGGCGTGGAAATCGATCACGTCGCGGTGCCGGTCGAGAAGGGCCGTTTCGATCCGGGCGCCGTGCTGCGGCTGCTGGGTTCGCGCGAGATCAATGAAGTCCAGATGGAAGCCGGAGCGACGCTGGCTGGCGCCTTCCTCGACGCCGGACTGGTGGATGAGCTGCTGCTCTACGTCGCCCCCGTGCTGCTGGGCGCGCGCGCGCGCCCGCTGTTCGACGGGTTGCACATCGACGCGATGGCGCAGCGGCTGAAAATGCGGCGCATCGACAGCACCATCCTCGGGGAGGATTTCCGCTTGCAGCTGCGCCCGGAACCGCGCTGATGTTTACCGGACTGGTGGATGGCATCGGCGCGCTGCGCGCGCGCGAGCCGCGCGGCGGCGACGCTCGGCTGGTCATCGCGGTCGGCGACCTGCCGTTTGCCGATGCCGCGCTGGGCGAGAGCATCGCGGTCAGCGGCTGCTGCCTGACCGTGGTCGAGTTCGATGCGGTCTCGTTTGCGGTCGATGCCTCCAACGAAACGCTGGCGTTGACCACGCTGGGGCAGCTGCCCGTCGGCGCGCCGCTGAACCTGGAACGCGCGCTGCTGCCGACCGATCGGCTCGGTGGCCATCTGGTCAGCGGACACGTCGATGGCTTGGCGACCGCGGTGCGGCGCCGGGAAGATGCGCGCGCCGTGCGCTGGCGGTTCGAGCTCGATCGACGGCTGCTGCGCTATGTCGCGCACAAGGGCTCGATCTGCGTGGATGGCGTCAGTCTGACCGTCAATGCCGCGGACGACGCCGGGTTCGAGGTGGCGTTGATCCCGCATACCGTTGCGCACACGACCTTCCATGCCCTGCGTGAAGGGGATCGGGTGAATGTCGAAGTGGATTTGCTGGCGCGCTATGTCGAGCGGCTGCAGGCCACGAAGGGAGAGTCATGAGTTTTGCAAGCATCCCCGAACTGCTCGATGAACTGCGCGCGGGGCGCATGGTGGTCATCGTCGACGACGAGGATCGCGAGAACGAGGGCGACCTGATCATGGCCGCCGAACTGGTCAAGCCGTCCGACATCAATTTCATGGTGACCCACGCCCGCGGGCTGGTCTGCCTGTCTCTGACCCGCGAACGTTGCGCGCAGCTGGGCCTGAACCCGATGGTGCGCGACAACACCTCGCAGCACCACACCAATTTCACCACCAGCATCGAGGCCGCCGAAGGCGTGACGACCGGCATCAGCGCCTACGATCGCGCCCATACCGTGCGCACCGCCGTGAGGCCCGACGCCCGGCCGTCCGACCTCAGCCAGCCCGGCCACATCTTTCCGCTGATGGCGCAGCCCGGCGGCGTATTGAGCCGCGCCGGCCATACCGAGGCGGCGGCGGATCTGGCGCGGCTGGCTGGCTTCGAGCCGGCTGGCGTGCTGGTGGAGATCCTCAACCCCGACGGCAGCATGGCGCGCCGGCCCGAGTTGGAGCTTTTTGCCCGCGAACATGGGTTGAAGATCGGCTCGATCGAAGACCTGATCCGCCACCGCCTTGAAACCGAACACACGGTGGAGCGCATCGACAGCCGCGCCATCTGCACCGATCACGGCGAATTCACCCTGCACACCTGGCGTGATCGCCTGACCCGCGGGCTGCATTACGCGCTGGCGCAGGGCGCGGTCGATGACGGCGAGCCGGTTCTGGTGCGGGTGCAGCCGCAAAATCCGCTGGCCGACGCGCTGCACTGGCGGCGCGAGGACTTCGGCCCGCTGGTGGGCGACGTGCTGGCGCTGATCGCGTCCGAGCGCCGCGGCGTGCTGGTGCTGCTGGGCGATGCGCCGGATGCCGAAGCCACCCTGGCCCGCATCCGCGAACAACCGGCGGCGCCGGCCAGCAAGGCGGGCGCACTGGCGCAGTGGCGGCGCAATGGCGCCGGCGCGCAGATCCTCGCCGACCTCGGCCTGCGCCATCTGCGCGTGCTCGGCACCCCGCGACGGCAGGTCGGCCTGGCCGGCTACGGGCTGGAAGTGGTGGAGTACGTGGTGTTGCCGGCACGGTAAACTGATCAGCCCGATCTTCCCTTGTTCGAGCGATGACTCTTTACGCAGGCGAACTGCGCGTCCATCCGGATGCGCGCTTTGCGATCCTCGCCAGCCGCTGGCACCCGCGCGTCGTCGATGCGCTGGTGGATGGTGCGCTGGCGGCGCTGGTCGACAACGGAGCCGACGCGTCGAGGATAGATATTGTGCGCGTTCCGGGCGCCTGGGAACTGCCGATGGCAGCGCAGGTTCTGGCGCGGGCCGGGCGGTACGCGGCGATCATCGCGCTCGGCTGCGTGGTGCGCGGCGATACCCGCCATTACGAACAGGTTGCCGATGGCGCCGCGCAGGGGTTGATGCGGGTGGCGCTGGATACCGGCGTGCCGGTGCTCAACGGCGTGCTGGCGGTGGAGCGCAGCGAGGACGCGCTGGCGCGTGCCGGCGGTGCGCGCGGCAACAAGGGTGCGGATGTGGCGCTGGCGGCGATCGAAATGGTCGATCTGCAGCGCAGGCCGGTGGGCGTGTCATCATGAACGCCAGGCGCGGCGCCGCTTCGGCGCAGGAGTCGAACCGATGAGCAGACATCGCAAGGGCGGCATCGACCCGGTCGCGCGCTCGCGTTCGCGTCGGCGCGCCCTTCAGGCGCTGTACGCGTGGCAGGTCAGCGGCGGCGATGCGCGTTCGGTCATTGCCCAGTTCGCACACGAACAGGCGCACGAAGAAGCGGATCTGGAGTATTTCGAGGATCTCGTGCGCGGCGTCCTGCTGCACGCCGACGAGCTGGATGCGACGCTGGCGACGCACCTGGATCGGGAGATCGGCACGGTCGATCCGGTCGAACGCGCCGCGCTGCGCATCGCCGCCTACGAACTGGTCTATCGCCCGGACGTGCCCTATCGGGTGGTCATCAACGAAGCCATCGACTCCACCAAGCGCTTCGGTGCCGAGCACGGCCACACCTACGTCAACGGCGTGCTGGACAAGGTGGCGGTCGCGCTGCGCGGACTCGAGGCGCAGCGTTCCGGCTGAGTCGCGTCGGGCCGGGGTGAGGGAAGGGCTGACATGCGCGAGTTCGATCTGATCGCCCGCATCCGCGAACGCGTAACCGCACGCGGCGACGTGCTGCTCGGCATCGGCGACGACTGCGCGCTGCTGGAAGTGCCGGTGGGCCTGCAACTGGCGATCACCTCGGACACGCTCAATGCCGGCGTGCATTTCCCGCCCGAGACCAGGCCGTTCGACATCGGCTGGAAATCGCTGGCGGTCAATTTGTCCGACCTTGCGGCGATGGGCGCGCAGCCGGCGTGGTGCACGCTGGCGCTGGCCCTGCCGGAGGCCAGCGCCGAATTTGTCGACGGGTTTCTCGACGGATTCCTCGAACTGGCGGCGCAGCATGGCGTGGCGCTGATCGGCGGCGACACCACCGCCGGCCCGCTGTCGGTCAACGTGACGGCGCACGGCTTCATCGAGCCGGGCCAGGCCTTGCGCCGCGATGGTGCGCGGGCCGGCGACGAGGTCTGGGTCAGCGGCACGCTGGGCGATGCCGCCGGCGCACTGTCGCAGTGGCGGAGCGCAGAGAGAGTCGATCCGACGTTGCGCCTGCGTCTTGACCGTCCCGTGCCAAGAGTCGCACTGGGCCGCGCGCTGCGCGGTGTGGCGACCAGTTGCATCGATATTTCAGACGGCCTGCTGGCCGATCTTGGCCACGTTTGTCGCGCCAGCGACCTCGGGGCACGTGTGGATGCGCTGCCGACCAGCGCCGCACTGCAGGCTGCATTCGATCCCGAGCAACGACGCGCGCTACAGATGACTGGCGGCGACGATTACGAACTGTGCTTCACCGCGCCGGCAGCGTGTTGCGGTGCCGTGCTTGCGGCTGCCGAAGCAGGTGCTGTTCCGGTGACTCGAATCGGCGTCATCATGCGGGGCAAGGATGTGCAAGCGATTCGTGCCGATGGCGATTCATGGAAACCTCCGCACGCGGGGTTCGAGCATTTCGCTTGAAGGCAATTCGTGTGGTGCCATTGCAGCCTTGGCTGGCGGTGACTCAGGGCCTGTGGCGGGAGTCCTGAGCTTCGTGCGAAGCGGGGGGCAGGGACTCGATGATGGGTGCAATTAGCGCTGCAGGCACCACCGTCACCTTGCCGTCTCCGGCAATGGCGGCCTGTTCCTCGATGGCCCGATCCGGAGTGACTGCGATGTTGGCCGGATACAGCGGCGCCCTGATCCGGAGATCTCTCGCGACCGGGGTGGTGCCGGTGATGTCGCGATAAAGCGCCAGCGCCAGCGCCAGCGATGCATGGATGTTCGGGTGAATTCCATCCGGCAGTGGGTTGTCGTTCGGCTGTGCTCTGCGGACTGTATCGATGATCTCGGCGGCATTGAACAGCTGGCCATCGACCTTGCGCGCAATCATGCCCACGCTGCGCGCCGTCCGCTGGTCCCACCTGCGGTCCGGCCCCCAGGTCGAAAACAGCAGGACGCGCGCTCCCTGCGCGTGTGCCAGTTTCGCGAACGTTTCGTAGGCGCGCATGCTGGCCGCGCAGGGGGCTTTTCTGGAAGAGGATGAGCCTGCAACGCAGACCGCCAGGTTGCCGCCTTGCTCCTGCAGCAGGATTGCGTCGTAGTGACCGCGTCCCAGTTCGGCGCTTGCGAATCCATCGGACGCGCGATCGCTGAGCTTGCCGCCCGGCGCGGCGAAGGTTCGCGTCACCAACGGAGTTCCCTGCGCTTCGCCGATGGCCCGGAGCATGGCGGGCAGGTTGTTGGAGTAAATCAGTGAATTCCCGACCAGGAGGATCCGGTATTCGTGCGTCGTGGGTCCGTTGGCCGCGGCCTGTGCCTGTACTGGTGGTGGGGCAAGGGCGGTGAGCGGAAGGACGATCGCGAGAGAGGCGATTGCAAGAAACGGGTTGCGCGACATTGGGGCGACTCCGGCGAAGGGAAACGGGATGGCAAGTGACAAATGGACCGATGGCAAGTGCGGCGACTGGAACCTGAGCCGGAACCGGTTTCAAGGTGAGCAGATGTTGTTGCCGCGATCCGCGTCCGGCAGCTTGTGTTCGGGATCGAGGGTCAGCGTGGCCACCGGGCGATCGCTGTCGAGGGTGAGGGTGGGCGTTGCGCCGAAGCGCCAGGCTTCCACCGGCACGCGGATGTCGCGGTGGCCGCCATCGGCGAAGGCGATCCGCAGCGTGGCCGGCATCACCAGTTTCTGGCGGCTGACAAGCTGCACTCGCAGGCCCTTTGCCGGGTCGCCGTCCACATAGGCGGCGCTTGCGATGCCCATGTCGAGCGGCCAGTTGTTGATGTACCAGCCGCGCCACCACCACGACAGGTCTTCCCCGGCCGCGCTTTCCATGAAGCGGAAGAAATCCGAGGACGTCGGGTGCTTCCACGACCAGGTCCGGATGTAGGCGCGAAACGCCGGGTCGAAGCGCTCGGGGCCGAGGATCTGCTCGCGCAGCAGCACCAGGCCGAGCGCGCCCTTGAAGTAGGTGACCGGGTGCCGGTATTTCTCGCTGACGGTGTCGGGCGGCGCCATCAGGGTCGGCGCCTGCGCGTCGGCCAGCAGCGGCAGGATTTCGTCGACGGGATTGCCGCCGCCGGGCGCATATTCGCCGTCGCGCTTGGGCGCGTACTCGCCGTGGTTGAAGGCGTCCTGCGCGTAGACGTCGATGAAGGTGTTGAACGCCTCGTCCATGAACGCCTCGCGGCGCTCGTTGGAGCCGACCATCATCGGGAACCAGGTGTGGCCGATTTCGTGCGCGGTGATCCAGAACAGGAACTTGCCGCCGTCGTCGAAGCCGTCGAACACGATGCCCGGATACTCCATGCCGGCGCCGTGGCCGCCGAGGTTGATCGCCACCGGCCACGGGTAGGGCGTCCATGTTTCGGAAAAATGTTCGAGCGCGCCTTTCAGGTATTCGGTGGAGCGGTCCCACTTGTCCGGACCGACGCCTTCGACCGGGTACACCGACATCGCCAGCGCCTGTTTTCCCTGCGGCAGGTTGACGCGCGCGGCGTCCCAGACGAAGGCGGGCGAGGCGGCGAAGGCCACGTCGCGGGTCGGATTCATGCGGAAGCGCCAGGTCAGGGTGCCGCTGCGGGTGGGCCGCGAGGCCGGGTCGCCGACTTCTTCCGGCTTGCGGATGTAGGCGGTGGCGTCGCTGGCCCGCGCCGCGGCGAGGCGGCGCTGTTGCTCCGGCGTCAGCACGTCCTGCGGGTTCACCAGTTCGCCGGAACCGGCCACGATCCAGTCCCACGGCACCGTCACGGCATAGTCGATGCGGCCGTATTCGAGATAGAACTCGGAGCCGAGGTAGGGCAGGGTGTCCCAGCCGCGCAGATCGTCGTACACGGCCATGCGTGGGAACCACTGGGCGATCTCGTAGATGTCGCCGTTCTTCGTCGGCGTGATCGCGGTGCGCCCGCCCCAGGTGCCGGGCACGGTGTAGTGGTAGCGGACGTGCAGGCGCAGCTGCCCGCCGTGACCGCGCAGTGCGGTCGGCAGATCGATGCGCAAGCGGGTGTCGTCGACGAGATGGGAAACGGGCTTGCCGTCGATCTCGATGGCATCGAGCTGGTAGCCGTCGGAGGCCATGCCCGGCTTCTTCGGCCACGGCGAGGTCAGCGCGCCGCGCGAGTCTGGGCGATAGATGTTCTGGTCGAGCTGCAGCCACAGCGCGTCCAGCGCGTCCGGGCTGTGGTTGGTGTAGGTGATGGTTTCCTCGCCATACAGGGTGCGCGTGGCGGGATCGATCCGCGCGTCGATCGCGTAGTCGGCGCGGTTCTGCCAGAACGCCGCGCCGGGACGGCCGGCGCCGTCGCGGATCGAGTTGGCCGGATGGGGCAGCTGCAGCGGCGCGAACAGCGCCTGCGGGTCGAACGGGCCGGTCGGCTCGACGGCGGTCGCGGGCAGGCAGGCGAACAGCGCAAGCGCCGTCGAGAGGCTGGCGAAATGGCGCAGGGACATGGACGGGCTCTCGCAGGGCCGAAGCGGCATTGTGCGAAAGCCCGGGGGTGGCCGTATCGGCCGGAAGTCACCGTTGGCCGTCGGGTCGGTCGGCTTCAGTCGGGATCGGGCAGCAGCTTGCCCGGATTGAGGATGCCGTCCGGGTCCAGCGCATTCTTGACCGCACGCATCGCGTCCAGCGTGGCGGCGTCGAAGGCGTCGGCCATGAACGCCTGCTTCGACAGCCCGATCCCGTGTTCGCCGGACAGCGCACCGCCCAGCCGCAGGGCCAGCGCGAACACCCGGAGCAGGGCGGCACGGGCGCGCGCGGTTTCGTCGGCATCGTCCGGGTGGTAAAGGATGTTGACGTGCAGGTTGCCGTTGCCGGCGTGGCCGAAGCTGACGATGGGCAGCGCGAATTCCGCCGCCAACGCCTCCACCCCGGCGACCAGATCGGGGATGCGTGAGACCGGCACCACCACGTCCTCGTTGATCTTGCCCGGCGCGATCGTGCGCAACGCCGGCGACAGCGCGCGCCGCGCCGCCAACAGCCGGTCGCGGGCGCTGCCGTCCTGCGCCACGTCCATGTCGATCAGGCCATCGCCCTCGGCGGCGGCCGCCAGCGCGGCGAGGATATCGGGCAGCGCATCAAGGCTGCCGTCGGCCTCCACCAGCAGCATCGCGCCGGCGTCGGGCACGTCGCTGCCGTTCTGCCGCAGCAGGGCCAGGCTGCGCCGGTCCAGGAACTCCAGCATCGCCGGCACCGCCGGCTGCGCCATCAGCCGCGACACGGCGGCGGCGGCGCTGGCGGCATCGCGGTAGAAGACGCGCAGGCCGGCCTGCGTCTGCGGAAGCGGGGCGAGTCGCACTGTCGCTTCCACGATCAGCGCCAGCGTGCCTTCGCTGCCGACGAGCAATCGCGTGAGGTCGAACCCGGAGGAACACTTGGTATAGGCACCGCCGACCCGGATCAACTCGCCCGCGCCGGTGACGGCCACCAGCCCCAACACATTGTCGCGGGTGGCGCCGTATTTCACCGCGCGCGGGCCGCCGGCATTGGTGGCCAGGTTGCCGCCCACGGTGCAATTTTCGAAACTGGACGGGTCTGGTGGCCAGAACAGCCCGTGTGCCTGCAGCGCGGCCTGCAGATCGCCATTGCGAACGCCCGGCTCCACCACCGCGCAGCGGTCCGCGGGGCGGATGGCGAGGATGCGGTGCATGCGTGCGAACGACACGACGATCCCGCCCGCCGTCGGCACTGCGGCGCCGGTGGTGGCGGTGCCGGCGCCGCGCGCGGTCAGCGGCACGCGATGGCGGCGACAGGCGTGGACGATGGCGACCACCTGTTCGCGGCTCTGCGGCAGCACCACCGCGTCGGGCAGCGCCACGCGGCGTGAATCGTCGCTGGCGTGGGCCTGGCGCGTGGCGGCATCCACCCGCCAGCCGCCGCCCAGCAGACTCGACAGTTCAGCGACGAAAGCTGCGGGCATCGGCATCGACGTCAACACTCGTCGGCGCGGAAGGCGTCGCGCAACCATTCCATGCGGGGCGCGTGCGGGTCGCCGCAGGCGGCGATCACGTCGAAACGGCAGGGGGCATCGGCCAGGCGCGGGTTGCGGGCCAGATACAGCTGCGCGGCACGCACCAGCTTGCGGCGCTTGCCGCGATCCACCGAGGCCGGGGCGCCTCCGAAGGCGAGGTCGGAACGGTAGCGCACTTCGACGAACACCAGGCTGGCGCCGTCTTGCATCACCAGGTCCAGTTCACCGCCACGGGCACGGGCGTTGCGCGCCAGCAGGCGCAGGCCTTGCGCCTGCAGGAAGGCCAGCGCGGCATCTTCGCTGGCCGCGCCGCGGGCGCGGCGATCGGGCTCAACGGGCGTCATCGCCCAGCGGAACCGGGACGCCGCCCTGGATGCGCGACCAGCTCGGCCGCCGCAGCACGTTGCCGAAACCGTCCAGGCTCAGGCGTCCGGTGGCGCCTGCGATCCGCGCGTTCGGATCCAGCGCCAGCTGCTCCAGATGACCGGTCAACAGCCAGGCGTCGAAGCCGAAGGCGAACAGGCGCGCTGCGGGGCCCTTGGCGGTCCTGGACTGGGCCGCGGCGCTGGATTGCGAAGGCAGGCCGGGAACGCGCTCGATCAACCAGGTCTCGGTGGGGAAGACGATGCCGTCCAGCGCCGCGTCTTCGTCCGGCTTGCCGGTGCCGGACGTGATCTGCGAGCCGGCCAGCCGCAGCAGGCCGGACAATCCCGCTGCCGCCAGCTGGGGCGCCAGCGTGCGCGCCTGCGGCCCCTTCAAGACCATCAACACGGCATCGGGTTTGGCGACGGACTGGGCTTGTGCGCGCAGCGCATCGGTCATCTGCGACGCGTAGCCGAGGCTGGCGGCGATGTGGATGCCGCGGCGTTGCAGAGCGGTTCGCGCCGCATCCGCCGTGCGCTTCTGCGTATCGTCGCCGCCGGCGATCAACAGGACCGAACGGCTGCCGCGATCGATCAGCGCCTGCGCGAGGCTGACGCCCTCGTCTTCGGGCGACAGCGAGAACGCAGCGCTGCCCGAAGGCGGCGTCGTGCTGCCGCGATTGAGGGCGAGCACGGGAATGTCCGCAGCCTCGTCGCCAAAAATCGCGTCCACGTCTTCCTTGACCAGAGGGCCGACCAGCAGGTCGTTGCCGTCCGCGGCCGCGCGCGCGTAGGCCGCCCGGTAGCCGGCGCCGGTGTCGTAGAAGCGCAGGGTCGGACGGCGGCGGGATTCGCCGTAGTAGCCGGTCAGGTAGCCGTCGCGAACCGATGCGGCGGCGGTGGCCTGACTGCCGGAGAGCGGAAGCAGGATGCCGACCCGCAGCGGCGGGCGGTAGCCGTCGCGGTCGGCGGGCGGACGCGACGCGCTGCCGAACGACACGTCGCCGCGGTCGAACGCGCGCGGCAGCGGCAGGCCGCGGCGCTGCAGTGCACGGCCGGCGAAGTTGTAGAGCGGGTCGCCGGCCGGCAGCCGGGCGGCGTCGCGGGCCAGCGTGGCGTTGTCGATTGCGGCCAGCAGACGGTCGATGGCGGCGGCATTGTCGCGCCTGGCCTGGCCGCTCAGGCCGGCATGCCCGAGAGCCAGCGATCGCGCCTGGCTGAACGCACTGTCGTAGGCGGCCACCGGTGCGTGGGATACCGAAACTTCGGCGCAGCCTGTCAGGGTCAGCGCCAGAACGAGGAAAAGCGATCGCATGGAAAACACGGCCTGGGTCGCCTGTCGATAGACTTGGACGGGATTCTAACCGGGTGGGCGCAGACAGGCATGGACGAACCGGGAACGCTGTACGTGGTCGCCACGCCGATCGGCAACCTGGGCGATATCGGCGCGCGCGCCCTGGACACCCTGCGCCAGGCCGCCGCGATCTGCGCCGAGGACACCCGCCGCAGCGGCCAGCTGTTGTCGCACTTCGGCATCCGGACGCCCTTGCTGGCGCTGCATGAGTACAACGAAGATGCGATCGCGCAGAAAATCGTCGTCCGGCTGTTGTCCGGCGAATCGCTGGCGCTGGTGTCCGATGCCGGCACGCCGCTGGTCTCCGATCCCGGCTACCGACTGGTGCGTGCAGCGCGGTCCGCCGGGGTCAAGGTCAGCCCGGTGCCGGGGCCCAGCGCCTTGATCGCCGCGCTCAGCGTGGCCGGTTTGCCCAGCGATCGCTTTGCCTTCGAGGGCTTCCTGCCGGCCAAGGCCAGCGCGCGCCGCGATCGGCTGCAGGCGCTTGCCGGCGATCCGCGCACGCTGATTTTCTACGAGGCATCGCACCGCATCGACGAAACCCTGGGCGACATGGCGGCGGAACTGGGCGGGGATCGGCCGGCGGCGCTGGCGCGCGAGCTGACCAAATTGTTCGAAACCGTTCTGGACGGCACGTTGGCCGAACTGTCGGCACGCGTGCGGTCCGATCCCGACCAGCGCAAGGGTGAGTTCGTGGTGCTGGTGCAGGGCGCGGGCGAGGATGCCGACGCCAAGGTGGCTGAAGGCCGCCGCCTGTACGCGAAACTCAAGGAGCACCTGCCGCCCTCGACGGCGGCGAAGCTGGCGGCGGAACTCTCCGGCGCTCCGCGCAAGGCTCTGTACGGATCGGAGTAAGGATGTTTCGATCCTGCTTGTCACTCCCGCGAAGGCGGGCGTCGTTTCGTAGATGAATGTCTGCGTGTCCTTGATTGTGACGGTTGAACGCACTGGATGCCCGCCTTCGCGGGCATGACGGGAGTTGTTCAGAGGTTTCCGGGCTGTTTGGATTGCCATAGCCCCCTTTGGTAAAGGGGGCGCGCCGACAGGCGCGGGGATTCGGAAGGCAAGGGCCCGGGGCCCAAAGTTTGCTGCGCAAACTTTGGGAACTTTTCCGCCTGCAGGCGGAAAAGTTGGCGGAGCCGGCCGATAAGCCGGGTTCTGTCGTGGACAGTCATTCCTCTGGGCGCAGGGTCACCCCTACGCTCGAGCAACCTACCCGGAGGCTCTGCGGGTCGCATCACCGCCTCCCTATTTGGTCTTGCTCCCGGTGGGGTTTGCCGTGCCGGTCCGTTGCCGGACTCGCGGTGCGCTCTTACCGCACCATTTCACCCTTGCCCGCATCCCGAAGGACCGCTGGCGGTATCTTTCTGTTGCACTGTCCGTCGGCTCGCGCCGCCCAGGCGTTACCTGGCACCGTACCCTGTGGAGCCCGGACTTTCCTCGACACCGGTTGCCCGATGCCGCGACTGTCTGGCCGACTCCGCCGCCGCCATTGTACGTGCGGAAACTTCAACCGTGGCTTTCCAGCGTGGTTTCTCCGAGGAAGGCGCCCCCCGGCCCGAAGCGGCGTTCGATGATCGTGCCGCGACCGTTCTGGTCGACCAGCACCAGCGTGCTGGCGCGGGTGCCATAGGTTTCGCCACGCACGAAGGCCGACGACAGGTGGCGCTCCATGGCCAGCGGGATGCCCGTCCGCGGCAGTGAATCGTCGGGTGCGATACGGGTGTCTGCCAGCGCAGCCCACAGCGGGTCCAGCGCCGTGCTTCCGGATTCGGCCCAGTCCTGCAGCACGGCTTGCAGCTGCCGGGTCTTGGGCCAGGGCGCGTCGAACGGGCCATTGGACAGGGCGTGGACGCCCGGCGCGACCTCGCGGGCTGCCTGCAACGGATGGTTGCCGACGTAGGCGCAGCGATCGGCATCGGCCAGCACCAGGTTGAAGGGTGCGTACTGCGCGGCGCGGTGCGCGATGCCGCTGGCGCAATCGGGGGCGCTGGCCCCGCCGGTCAGGAACCGGGAGGGCAGGTCGCCGCGCGAGGGTCCGTCGAAAGTTGCCGGAGGGCCGTCGCGCACGTTGGTGACGACGGCGACACGCCCGTCCGGCCCGAGGCCCATCCAGGTCCCGCCCGAACGCAGGTCGCGGCCTGCCAGCACCGGGACATCCGCCCAGGCGGCCAGCGCGGCGGTCGGCCGTTCGTGCATTTCGTCGCGGTTGCCGGCCATGACCAGACGCCAGAGCGGGTGGATTTTCCAGGCAAAGCCGACCAGGCACATGGCCGGATTGTGGCGCATTCCTCTGATTGGCGATTTGTGCGATGCAGCATCCACCGGAAAGTCGGATATTCCCGACATGCGCCGATGTGGAGAAAAACCGCAATCTCAAAATTTGAGATCAAACATCGGGTTGTGGATAACTCTTGAGTAATTTCTTGAAGTTTGACGCAAGTCCTTGACCGGACAATGAAAAATTCTTGCAAAAGGTGTTGACAGAGATGTGGACGCTGCCTAATGTGGCGAAACGTGGGAAAACCGGGAAATTTGTGGTTTTCTGCTGCGAATTTTGCATGTTCCGGGGTGCCGAGGCCAGATGTTCCAGGGTGAGACCGTCATCAGCGTTGACGACAAGGGCCGATTGGCGATTCCGACCGCCTATCGTGACCTGATCGCGCACGAGTGCGGCAACCGCCTGGTGCTGACCTACAGCCCGTTCGATGCCGGCTGCCTGTACCTGTACCCGCAGTCGGTGTGGGAGAAGGTGCGCGATCAGGTCAACGCGTTGCCGCGGATCCGCCAGGACAGCCGACTGCTGCAGCGCAAACTGGTGGGTGCGGCGGCCTTCGTCGAGCCGGATGGCAATGGCCGCATCTCCTTGCCAGCCAGCCAGCGCGCGGCCACCGGCATCGACCGCAAGGCGGTGCTGCTGGGCATGGGCGACAAGTTCGAGTTGTGGGGCGAGCAGGCACACCACGGCCAAGTGCAGCTGACCTTCGGGGATGGCGACCTGGGCGAACACCTGCTGGGCCTGGAGTTGTGAGCGGCGGTGGCGCGGACGCCGCGTCCGCCCACCTGCCGGTGATGTTGGCCGAAGTCATGGACGGTCTGGCGGTGAAACGGGACGGAACCTATCTGGACGGCACCTTCGGGCGCGGTGGGCACGCCCGGAAGATTCTGCAACAGCTTGGGCCGGAGGGGCGGTTGTTGGCGATGGACAAGGATCCGGACGCGATCGCGGTGGCGGCCAGCCTCGCCGAAGGCGAACCGCGGCTGACCCTGCGTCGCGGCAGCTTCGCCGACCTGGCCGGCTGGTCGCCGGCGCAGGCGGGGCTGGATGGCGTCCTGTTCGATCTCGGCGTCTCCTCGCCGCAGCTGGACGTGGCCGAGCGCGGATTTTCCTTCGCCAAGGATGGCCCGCTCGACATGCGCATGGATCCCGAGTCCGGCGAAAGCGCCGCGCAATGGCTGGCGCGCGCGGACGAGCGGGAGATTGCCGACGTGCTTTGGCGCCATGGCGAGGAGCGCCAGAGCCGGCGGATCGCGCGGGCGATCGTGGCGCGCCGCCAGGAGCAGCCGCTGCAGCGCACCGCCCAGCTGGCGGCGCTGATCGCGTCCGTGCTTCCTCGCGGCGGGTCGAAGATTCATCCGGCGACCCGCAGCTTCCAGGCCATCCGCATTCACGTCAACCGCGAGCTGGCCGATCTGGAGGTCGGGCTCGACGCCGCGCTGTCCTGCCTGAAGCCGGGTGGACGGATGGCGGTGATCAGCTTCCACTCGCTGGAAGACCGCATCGTCAAGCAGTTCATGGCGCGGCACGCCAAGGCACCGCCGGCCGACCGCCGGCGCCCCGCCGTGGAGAATTTCGTTCCATCCCTGCGTCTGGTCGGTGGCGCGACCAAGGCCGGCGAGGCCGAGCTGTCCGCCAACCCCCGCGCCCGCAGCGCGGTGCTGCGGGTGGCCGAGAAGTTGGCGGCGGTCGAGCCGTCTTCCCGCCGCCCGCCCGGCGCGGAGCGGCGGCCGTGATCCGGGGCTTCCTCATCGCCGTGCTGCTGCTGGCCAACGTCGCCACCGCGCTGCTGGTCGTCCGCGATCGTCACGAGCACCGGCAGGCGTTCATTGTGCTGACCCGGCTGGAGAAGGCGCGCGACGAGTTGAACATCGAGTTCGGCCGTCTCCAGATCGAGCAGGCGACCTGGGCGGAAAGCGGTCGCATCAACCAGATGGCGACCACGCGGCTGGGCATGGTGTTCCCGCGCACCGAAGACATCGAGGTGCTGCGCCGATGATGTCCCGTTTCCGCAAGCGTCCGCGTTGGCTGGGCGGTGGCGATCGACGCGAGCGGATGTCTGCGCGTCCACGCGCCCACGCCGGCTTCGACCTGCACAAGCGGATGTGGGTGGTCGGTATCGGGCTCGGCCTCGGCTCGACCATCCTGGTCGGGCGGGCGATGCAGCTTCAGGTCATCGACCGCGGCTTCTACCAGCAGCAGGGCGACGCGCGTTTCGTGCGCGAGCTGCCGATCGTGGCGTCGCGCGGAATGATCCTCGACCGCAACGGCGAACCGTTGGCGATTTCCTCGCCGGTGGAGTCGGTGTGGGTCAACCCGAAGGAACTGTTGCGGGCGCCGGAGCGGATCCCGGAGCTGGCCGATGCGTTGGGCATCCCGCGCGACGAGCTGGCCAGTCGACTGAGCGCGCGGGCCGACAAGGAATTCGTCTATCTCAAGCGGCGCATGAACCCGGATGACGCGGCGCGGGTCGTCGCGCTGGACATCCCCGGCGTGTCCAGCCAGCGCGAATACCGCCGCTTCTACCCGCAGGGTGAGGCGATGGCGCACATCCTCGGGTTCACCAATATCGACGACCGTGGCCAGGAAGGCCTGGAACTGGCCTTCGACGACTGGCTCACCGGCAAGCCGGGCGCCAAGCGCGTGATTCGCGACAACCGCGGCCGGATCGTCGAGAACGTCGACCTGGTGCGGGCGGCGCAGCCGGGGCGCGATCTGACGCTGAGCATCGACCGCCGCATCCAGTACCTGACCCATCGCGAGCTGCGCAACGCGATCGCCGAAACCGGCGCCAGCAGCGGGTCGGCGGTGGTGCTCGACGTGCACACCGGCGAAGTGCTGGCGATGGCCAACCTGCCGACCTTCAATCCCAACTCGGTCGGCAGCGCGCCCAGCGACGCCCATCGCAATCGCGCCGTGACGGATCTGCTGGAGCCCGGTTCGACGATGAAGCCGCTGACCGTCGCGGCGGCGCTGGAAGCCGGGGTGATCGCGCCGGAAACCCTGTTCAACACCAGCCCGGGCTGGATCCCCAACGGCAAGTACCGGACGACCGACACCCACAACTACGGCGTGCTCGACACCACCGGCGTGATCCGCAAGAGCTCCAACGTCGGCGCGGCGCTGATCGCCAGGCGCCTGAGCGACGTCCAGTTCAACGACTTCCTGCGCCGCTTCGGCTACGGGCGGAGCACCGGCAGCGGGTTCCCGGGCGAGGCCGCGGGGTTGTTCCCGCAGCCGGCGCGCTGGAGCGGCACCACCAAGCAGACCATGAGCTACGGCTACGGACTGTCGGTGACGCCGCTGCAGATCGCCACGGCCTACGCCGCCTTGGGCAACGGCGGCCTGTTGCACCAGCCCAGCTTCATCCACGGCGAGAACAAGCCGGCGCATCGGGTGCTTGATCCCCGGATCGCGGCCGAAGTGCTGCGGATGATGCAGACCGTCACCGAACCCGGCGGCACGGCGACCCGCGCGGCGATCCTCGGCTACCACGTGGCCGGCAAGACCGGGACCTCGCGCAAGGCCAGCGGCGGCGGATATTCCCGACGCTACATCGGCTATTTCGCCGGGCTCGTGCCGGTCGATCGCCCGCGCTTCGCGATGGTGGTCGCGGTGAACGACCCGGATCCGGCGCGCGGGAGCTATTACGGCGGCGTGGTCGCCGCGCCGGTCTTCCACAACGTGATGGAAGGCGCGCTGCGGCTGATGGACGTGTCTCCGGACAATCTCGATGCCTGGCTTGCCGCGCAGGCGTCCGCAGACGCGAAGAGGCAGCGCGCAGGTGGGTCTGCGGCACCCGCGATGCCGGCACCTGCAGCCGTTCCAGGGAGGGCGCCATGACCCGCGCCATGCTGCTGCATGATCTGCTGCCGGAACTGGAAGGGCTGTCGGCGGATCTGGCCATCACCGGGCTGGTGCAGGACAGCCGCGAGCTGAAGGCAGGCGATGCCTTCGTCGCGATCGGCGGCTTCGGAACCCACGGGCTGACGTTTTGCGACCGGGTGCGCGCCGCCGGTGCGTCGGCGATCCTTTACGAACCGCCGGCGCCGGGCGACCTGCCGGCGCCCGCCGATGCGATCGCCGTGCCCGGATTGCGCGCGCGCATGGGTGCGATGGCCGACGCCTTCCACGGCCGTCCCAGCGCCGGCATGACGATGGTCGGCGTCACCGGAACCAACGGGAAAACCTCCACCGTTCAATTGCTGGCGCAGGCGTGGACGCTGCGCGGGCAGACGGTCGGCACCATCGGCACTCTGGGTGCGGGCATCTGGCCGAACGTCGTGCCGACCGGCTTCACCACGCCGCTGGTGCTGCGCCTGCACGCGCTGCTGGCCGAATTGCGCGACGAGGGCGCGGCGGCGGTGGCGATGGAGGTGTCCTCGCACGCGCTCGACCAGGGGCGGGTGGATGGCGTGCATTTCGACGTCGCGGTATTCACCAACCTGACCCGCGACCATCTCGACTACCACGGCGACATGGCGCACTACGGTGCCGCCAAGGCCAGGCTGTTCGCGATGCCGGGCCTGCGCGCCGCGGCGGTCAATCTGGACGATGCCTTCGGGCGCGAGTTGCACGCGGCGGTGGCCGGCAAGGTGCGCGCGCTGGGCTTTTCCTCACGCGACGCCGCCGGTGCCGCGGTGCGCGCCGAGGACCTGGTGCTGGATGGCGCCGGAATCGGCTTCATGCTGCACGCCGGCGGTCAGGCGCATGTGGTGCGTTCGGCGCTGCTCGGGCGCTTCAACGTCGACAATCTGCTCGGCGTGGCCACCACCCTGTTCGCGCTGGGCATGGCGCCGGCGCTGATTGCGCAGACCCTGTCGGAACTGTCGCCGGTGGACGGGCGCATGAATCGGCTCGGCGGCGAAGGCGGACTGCCGCTGGTGGTGGTGGACTACGCGCATACGCCCGACGCGCTGGAACAGGCGCTGGCGTCGCTGCGCGCCCACACCGTGGGCAAGCTGACCTGCGTGTTCGGCTGCGGCGGCGAGCGCGACACCGGCAAGCGCCCGCAAATGGCGGCGATCGCCGAGCGCCTGGCCGATCGGGTGTTCGTCACCGACGACAATCCGCGCCACGAGGACGGCGATGCGATCGTCGCCGGCATCGTCGCTGGTTTCGCCGATCCGGCGAGGGTGATCGTGCAGCGCGACCGCGCCCGCGCCATCGCGCAGGCGATCGAATCCTCCGGCGCGCAGGACGTGGTGCTGATCGCCGGCAAAGGCCACGAGCCCTATCAGGACGTGGCGGGCGTCAAGCATCCGTTCGAGGATGCGGCAGTGGCGCGCGAGTGCCTGCGGAGGCACGCATGAAGCCGCTGGCGCTGTCCTGGATCGCGCAGGCCACCGGCGGTCGCCTGCAGGGTGAGGATCGCACCATCGATGCCGTGGCCACCGACACCCGCGCCCTGCCGCAGGGTGGAACGCCGCTGTTCGTCGCGCTCAAGGGCGAGCAGTTCGACGGCCATGCGCACGTGCAGGCCGCCGCCGACGGCGGCTGCGTCGCCGCGCTGGTCGCGCGTCCGGTGGATGCGGCGCTCCCGCAGGTGATCGTGGCCGACACCGAGCGCGCGCTCGGCGATTTCGCGGCGGCGGTCCAGCGCGAACGCGCCACCCGGGTGCTGGCCGTCACCGGCAGCAACGGCAAGACCACGGTCAAGACCCTGCTGCACTCGATCCTCACGGAACTGGGCGCCGCCTACGCCAATCCCGGCAACCGCAACAACGAGATCGGCCTGCCGCTGGCGGTGCTCGACGCGCCCGAGGACGCCCGCTTCGCCGTCTATGAAATGGGCGCCGGCAAGCCCGGCGACATCGCCTACCTCACCGCGATCGCGCGTCCGGACATCGCGCTGGTCAACAACATCGGTGCCGCGCATCTGGAGCGAATGGGCAGCCTGCAGGGCGTGGCGGAGACCAAGGGCGCGATCTACGACGCGCTGGCGGAAGACGGCGTTGCGGTGATCAATGCCGACGATGCGTTCGCACTGTATTTCACCGAGCGTGCGAACGGACGGAAGCTCCTGAGCTTCGGCATTGAGTCGCGCGCCGATGTGACGGCCCGCGACGTGCATGCCGGACTGGGCGGTTCCCGCTTCACGCTGGATGCGCCGGTCGGAACGAGCGTAATCACGCTTCCGCTGCCGGGACTGCACAACGTCCGCAACGCGTTGGCCGCGGCGACCATGGCCATAACTGCCGGTGCCGATATCGACCACGTCCGCGCCGGACTGGAGCAGTCCGCGCCGGTGGCCGGGCGACTGGTGGTGCGTCGCCTGGATGACGGCAGCGCGCTGATCGACGACAGCTACAACGCCAATCCAGGTTCGCTGGCGGCCGCGATCGACGTGCTCGCCGGCGCGGCGGGAACGCGCTGGCTGGTGCTGGGCGACATGCGCGAGCTGGGCGGGGACGCCGCCGTGCTGCACGCGCAGGCCGGCGAACATGCGCGCCAGGCCGGAATCGAACGCCTGTACGTGCTGGGCGAACTGAGCGCGCATGCGGCTGCCGCGTTCGGCGCCGGTGCGCGCGTGTTCGACAGCCACGAGGCCTTGATCGCATCCCTGGATGCCGACCTGCGGTCCGCTGCGGCCGACGCCTCGCGCGTCACCGTCCTCGTCAAGGGCTCCCGCGGCAGCGCGATGGATCGGGTCGTGCGCGGCCTGCTCGAGCGCGGAGGTGGCCAGTGACCGTCTTCCCGAACCCGATGCGCCGGCAGGTCCCGAGTCTGTCCGACCAACTCCTTCGAATCCCGGTGCCTGCCCATGCTGCTTGAACTTACCCGCTGGCTGGAGCAGTTGCAGCGCCACTTCGGGCTGTTCAACTACCTCACCTTCCGCGCCATCCTTGCGGCGCTGACCGCGCTCGTGCTGGCGCTGTGGTGGGGGCCGGCGATGATCCGCTACCTGTCCACACTCAAAGGCGGCCAGCCGATCCGCAGCGATGGCCCGCAGTCGCATTTCTCCAAGGCCGGCACACCGACCATGGGCGGTTCGCTGATCCTGGCGTCGATCACCGCCACCGTGCTGCTGTGGGGCGACTTGCGCAACAAGTACGTGTGGGTGGTGCTGGCGGTGATGCTGGGTTTCGGCGCGATCGGCTGGGCCGACGACTGGATCAAGATCGTCAAGCGCGACCCCAACGGCATGCGCTCGCGCACCAAGTACGCGCTGCAGTCGCTGCTTGGCCTGGCGGCGGGCATCTACCTGTTCGCCTTTGCCGACGTGCCGGCGGCGACCACCTTCTATGTCCCGCTCTTCAAGTCGATCGCGCTGCCGATGGCAGGGGTCGGATTCGTCGCAGTCGCCTACTTCTGGATCGTCGGTTTCTCCAATGCGGTCAACCTGACCGATGGGCTCGATGGCCTGGCGATCATGCCGACCGTGCTGGTCGCCTGCGCGCTGGGCGTGTTCGCCTATGCCTCCGGCCATGCCACCTTCGCGCAATATCTGCAGATTCCGAAGGTGCCGGGCGCCGGCGAGCTGATCATCATCTGCACGGCGATCGCCGGCGCCGGCCTGGGCTTCCTCTGGTACAACACCTATCCGGCGATGGTGTTCATGGGCGACATCGGCGCGCTGGCGCTGGGCGCGGTGCTGGGAACCATTGCGGTGATCGTGCGCCAGGAACTGGTGCTGGTGCTGATGGGCGGTATCTTCGTCATCGAGACGCTGTCGGTGATGATCCAGGTCGCCAGCTTCAAGCTGACCGGCAAGCGCGTGTTCCGGATGGCGCCGATCCACCACCACTTCGAGCTCAAGGGCTGGCCGGAGCCGCGCGTGATCGTGCGCTTCTGGATCATCAGCGTGGTGCTGGTGCTGGTCGGTCTTGCCACGCTGAAGGTGCGCTGATGAACGCGGCCGTCCTCGACAACGCCCGCCAGGCCACCCGCATCCACGAGATCGGCGGACGCTACGACCACTGGCTGCTGGGCAGCGTGCTGGCGCTGGCCTGCCTCGGGGTGGTGATGATCGGTTCGGCGGCGATCGCCGGTGGAGGGCAGGGCGCTGGCCCGTGGTATTTCCTCGACCGCCACGCGATCTATCTGTGCCTCGGCCTGGCGCTGGCGGCGGCGGCGATGCGGATCGAGCTGAAGCTCGTCGAGAAGTACGGGCAGTGGCTGCTGCTGGCCTGCTTCCTGGTGCTTGCCGTGGTGTGGGTGCCCTTCGTCGGCAAGTCCGTGAACGGCGCGCGGCGCTGGATCAACCTCGGCCCCGCCAGCTTCCAGGCGGTGGAGATGGTCAAGGTCTTCTACATCATCTGGCTGGCCAGCTATCTCAAGCGCTACAGCGAAGACGTGGTCGTCACCTGGTATGCCATGGCCAAGCCGGTGGGTGTGGCCGTGCTGCTGGTCGGCATGCTGCTGGCGCAGCCGGATTTCGGCTCTTCGGTGCTGCTGCTGGGGATCACCGCCGGGATGCTGCTGCTGGGCGGTGCGCCGATCAAGCGCCTGATCCTGCCGGTGCTGGTGCTGGTTCCGGGGCTCGTCCTGCTGGTGGTGTTCGAGCCTTACCGCATGCGCCGCGTGACGTCGTTCATGGATCCCTGGCAGGATCAGCTCGGCGCCGGCTACCAGCTCAGCAATGCGCTGATGGCGATCGGCCGCGGCGAGTGGTTCGGGGTCGGGCTGGGCGGATCGGTGCAGAAGCTGTCCTATCTGCCCGAAGCGCACACCGACTTCATCTTCTCGGTGATGGCCGAAGAACTCGGGCTGGTTGGCGTGTGCGCCGTGGTGGGCCTGTACGTGCTGCTGGCGGGACGCGCGTTCTGGCTGGGCCTGAAGTGCGTGGAGATGAAGCGCCATTTCTCCGGCTACCTCGCCTTCGGCATCGCGCTGTGGATGACCTTGCAGAGCTTCGTCTCGATCGGGGTCAATCTCGGGATCCTGCCGACCAAGGGGCTGACCCTGCCGCTGGTGTCCTACGGCGGATCCAGCGTGTTGATGACCTGCGCCGCGCTGGGGCTGCTGCTGCGGGTGTCCTGGGAATACGAGCGTGCGGCGCGGCAGGTGGCCTTGCGTCGCGCCGTGGGGTCCACGCCGGCCCAGGGCGCCGCGCCGCAGACGGCGCAGCCGCCCGCCGACGGCGGTGTGCGAAACAGCGCGCGCGGGCGTGGCCGGATCGAGCCGGCGTTTGCGCACACGCCGGCGGAATCCGCCGCCCAATCCGCACTCCGGAGGGCACGTTGAAAGCGATCGCGCCACTGGTGGTGGTGATGGCCGGCGGCACCGGCGGCCACATCTTTCCCGGCCTTGCGGTGGCCCAGGCGCTGCGGGACGCCGGGGCGCGCGTGCGCTGGCTGGGCGCGGACGGCGGCATGGAAACGCGGCTGGTGCCGCAGCAGGGCATCGCCATCGACACCATCGCGGTCAAGGGCGTGCGCGGCAAGGGCCTGCTGACCCTGCTCGGCGCGCCGCTGCGGGTGCTGCAGGCGGTGCGCGCGGCGGCGGCCGTGCTGCGGCGCGAGCGTCCGGACGCGGCGATCAGCTTCGGCGGCTATGCGGCAGGCCCGGGCGGCATCGCCGCGCGGCTGGCGGGCATTCCGCTGCTGGTGCACGAGCAGAACCGCGCCGCCGGGATGACCAACAAGGTGCTGGCGAAGCTGGCGCGCAAGGTGCTGGTCGGCTTTCCGCAAACCTTCGCCAAAGAAACCCTGGTCGGCAATCCGGTGCGCGCGCAGATCGCGCAGGTGCCACCGCCGGAAGCGCGTGGATTCGATCACGGCGGCCCGCTGCGGCTGTTGGTGCTGGGCGGCAGCCAGGGCGCGCGTGCGCTCAATGCGGCAGTGCCGGCGGCGGTGGCGGCGCTGGGGCTGCCGGTGGACGTGCTGCATCAGGCGGGCGAGAAACTTCTCGATGAGGCCCGCGCCGCCTATGCGAAGGCCGGCGTGCAGGCGCGGGTGGAGCCGTTCATCGCCGACATGGCCGCGGCCTACGGTTGGGCCGACCTGGTGGTGTGTCGCGCCGGCGCGCTGACCCTGGCCGAGCTGTGCGCGGTAGGCGTGGGCGGCGTGCTGGTGCCGTTCCCGCAGGCGGTGGACGATCACCAGACCCGCAATGCGCAATATCTGGTCGAGCGCGGCGCGGCGCTGCTGTTGCCGCAGTCCGACGATCTGGCATCGCGTCTGGGCGAAGTCCTGAAGACGCTGGCGACCGATCCCGGCCGCCGCGTGGGCATGGCCCGCGCCGCCCGGGCGCTGGCGCGACCCGACGCCGCGCGCGATGTCGCCGCTGCGGTTCTGGAAACCCTTTCCCCCGAGGTGGCGCGATGAACGCGCATGTTCCCTATCTGCGCCAGATCGGCGATGCCAGCCGGGCGCTGCCGTGCGTCCACTTCGTCGGCATCGGTGGCGCCGGCATGAGCGGCATCGCCGAAGTGATGCGCACCCAGGGCTATCGCGTGACCGGCTCCGACGCCGCCGAGACCCCGGTGACGCGGCGGCTGGCGGGGCTGGGCATCGAAATCCGCAAGGGCCACGCCTCGGCGAACGTGCTGGGCGCCGACTGCGTGGTGATCTCCAGCGCGATCAAGCCGGATAACCCCGAATTGCTGGAAGCGCGCGCGCAGCGCATCCCGGTGGTGCCGCGCGCGGAGATGCTGGCCGAGCTGATGCGCTTCAAGCGCGGCGTCGCGGTGGCCGGCACCCACGGCAAGACCACCACCACCTCGCTGACCGCCAGCGTGCTGGCCGAAGGCGAACTCGATCCGACCTTCGTGATCGGCGGCAAGCTGCTCGCCGCCGGCGCCAACGCGCGGCTGGGCAAGGGCGACTGGCTGGTGGCCGAAGCCGACGAGAGCGACGGCAGCTTCCTGCGCCTGAATCCTGCGGTGGCGGTCATCACCAACATCGACGCCGACCATCTGGAGAACTACGGCGGCGATTTCGAGCGGGTGAAGCAGGCTTTTGCAGAATTCCTGCACCGGCTGCCGTTCTACGGGCTGGCGGTGCTGTGCATCGACAATGCCGAAGTGGCGGCGCTGGCCCACGGCATCACCCGCCATCTGGTCACCTACGGGTTCGATCCCGAAGCCGACGTGCGGGCCGCCGACGTGCGCCAGCAGGGCGGGCGGATGTTGTTCACGCTGTGCCTGCCGGACGGTTCCCGCACGGCGTGCAACCTCGCCTTGCCGGGGCGCCACAACGTGCAGAACGCGCTGGCCGCGGCCGCCATCGGCTGGCAGCTGGGCGTGCCGAACGCGGCGATCGCACGCGCGTTCGAGAACTTCCAGGGGATCGGCCGGCGTTTCAACCAGCTGGCGACCCTGCGGCTGCCGGAGGGTGGCGAAGCGATCCTGGTCGACGACTACGGCCATCACCCCAAGGAACTGGCGGCGGTGTTCGCGGCGGCGCGCGGCGGCTGGTCGGAAAAACGCCTGGTGGTGGCGTTCCAGCCGCACCGCTACACCCGCACCCGCGATTTGTTCGACGACTTCGCGGCGGTGCTGTCGAGCGTCGATGCGCTGCTGTTGACCGAGGTGTATCCGGCCGGCGAGGCGCCGATCGTGGGCGCCGACGCCAAATCGCTGGCGCGCTCGATCCGCACCCGCGGCCGGGTCGATCCGGTGGTGGTCGGCAGCGTCGCCGAACTCGGCGAGGCGCTGGCGGGAATGCTGTGCGACGGGGACCTGCTGCTGATGATGGGCGCGGGCGACATCGGCGCGGCCGCGCAGCAGCTGGCGCGCGACGGGCTGCCGGCCAGCCCGGCCCAGGGAGAACAGACATGAGCCAGGACAAGTTGCCGCCGCTGCGGATCACCGATGCGTCGGCGTTCGGCCGGGTCGCCGTGCTGATGGGCGGCACCAGCAGCGAGCGCGAGGTGTCGCTGGATTCCGGCCGCAACGTGCTGGCCGGACTGCAGGCGCGCGGCATCGACGCGCATGCGGTGGACGGCATCCCGGCGTTGGTCGATGCGCTGGTGCACGGCCAGTTCGACCGCGTCTTCAACATCCTGCACGGCAACCGCGGCGGCGGCGAGGACGGCGTGCTGCAGGGCTTCCTTGCGGCCTTCGAGATTCCCTGCACCGGCTCGGGCGTGCTCGGCAGCGCGCTGACCATGGACAAGATCCGCACCAAGCAGGTGTGGATGAGCACGGGCCTGCCGACGCCGCGTTTCCTGCGCCTGCCGCCCGGCGCCGATCTGCGCGCGGCGGCGGAGGAACTGGGCCTGCCGGTGTTCGTGAAGCCGTCGTGCGAAGGATCCAGCGTCGGTGCCGTGCGGGTGGACAGCGCGGCGGCGCTGGACGAGGCAGAGCGGGTTCAGCGCGAGTATGGCGGCGAAATGCTGATGGAGTCGCTGGTTGTCGGCGACGAATTGACCGTCGCCATTCTCGGCGAGACCGCGCTGCCCTCGATCCGGATCGTGGCCAGGGAAGGCTGGTACGACTACAAGGCCAAGTACCTCGTCGAGGACACCCAATACCTGTGCCCCGGGCTGGAAGGGAACGAGGAAGCCGCGATTCGCGCGCTGGCGCTGCGCGCCTTCCAGGCCGCCGGCGCCAGCGGCTGGGGTCGGGTCGACGTGATGCGCGACGGCGACGGCCGGTTGTGGCTGCTCGAAGTCAACACCGCCCCCGGGATGACCAGCCATTCGCTGGTGCCCAAGGCCGCCCGCGAATTCGGGGTGTCCTTCGAGGAGCTGTGCTGGCGGATCCTGGAGCAGACGCTATGACCGCCGTCACGCGCCTGCTGGCCTGGCTGCTGGCGCTGGCGCTGGTCGCGCTGCCGGTGGCGGGCGTGGTCCAGGGCTGGTGGGGTGGAGCCTACTGGCCGCTGCGGACATTGCGCGTGCAGGGGCCGTTGCAGCGGGTGGATCGGGCGCAGTTGCAGGCGGCGGTGCGGCCGCTGGCGCAGCGCGGTTTCTTCGCCGTCGATCTGGGTGGGATCCAGGCCGCGGTCGCCGCGGTGCCCTGGGTCGAGCATGCGGAAGTGCGAAAGCAGTGGCCGGATGTGCTCGAAGTGCGGATCCGCGAATACCGGCCGGTGGCACGCTGGGGCCAGACGCAGGTGCTGTCCGAACGCGGCCACCTGTTCCCGGTCGGTGCGCTGCGCCTGCCCGCGGGCCTGCCGTTGCTGGACGGGCCGGAGGCGCGGGTGCCCGAGGTCGTGAAGCTGTACAACGAAGCGCGCGGGCAGCTGGCCCGTTCCGGCGGAGTGCGCGGGGTGGCGATCGACCGGCGCGGCAGCTGGTCGATCACCCTGCAGGACGGCACCGATCTCGTGCTGGGCCGCAACGATCCGGAAGCGCGGCTGGCCCGCTTTGCGCCCTTGCTGCCGCAGTTGCAGGCGCAGAACCCGCAGCGCCGTCTGGCGCTGGCCGACCTGCGCTACACGAACGGCTTTGCCCTGACCTGGGTGAAGGCCGAGCCCGCGCCCGAGAACGCATCCGGCAGTCGCGACGCTGCCCCCACGACAAACCCGAGACCCGGCACCAGGACATGAATTCCAAAGGCGGCAAATCCCTCATCGTCGGCCTCGACATCGGCACCTCCAAGGTGACGGCGCTGGTCGGCGAATACGCGCCCGGCGAGCCGATCGAGGTGATCGGCATCGGCACCCACGAATCCCGGGGCATGCGCCGCGGCGTCGTGGTCGACATCGATTCCACCGTGCAGTCGATCCAGCGCGCCGTCGAGGAGGCCGAGCTGATGGCGGGCTGCGAGGTGCGCAGCGTCTATGCGTCGATCTCCGGCAGCCACGTGCAGTGCCTGAACTCCAACGGCGTGGTGCCGGTGCGCGACGGCGAAGTGAGCTACGACGACCTGGCGCGGGTGCTCGACGCCGCCAAGGCGGTGGCGATTCCGGCCGACCAGCGCATCCTCCACGCGATCCCGCGCGAGTACGTGCTCGACAACTCCCAATCGGACATCAAGAACCCGGTCGGCATGACCGGCGTCCGGCTGGAAGTCCATGCCCATCTCATCACCTGCGCGCAGTCGGCGGCGCAGAACATCGGCAAGTGCGTGCAGCGCTGCGGGCTGCAGGTCGACGAGATGATCGTCTCCTCCCTGGCCTCCAGCACCGCGGTGCTCACCGACGACGAGCGCGACCTGGGCGTGGTGCTGGTCGACATGGGCGCCGGCACGACCGACATCGCGGTGTTCGTGCAGGGCGCGATCTGCCATACCGCCAACCTGCCGGTGGCCGGCGACAAGGTGACCGAGGACATCGCGCACATGCTGCGCACGCCCTCGCCGCACGCCGAGGACATCAAGGTCAAGTACGCCTGCGCGCTGGCGCAGCTGGCGCGCGCCGAGGAGAGCATCCAGGTCGAGAGCGTCGGCGACCGCCCGCCGCGGCGGATGCCGCGCCAGAGCCTGGCGCAGACGGTCCAGGCCCGCTACGAGGACATCTTCGAACTGGTGCAGGCCGAACTGCGGCGTTCCGGCTTCGAGGAGCGGGTGCGCGCCGGCATGGTGCTCACCGGCGGCGCTTCGAAGATGGAAGGCGTGGTCGAGCTGGCCGAGGAAATGCTGCAGATGCCGGTCCGGATCGGCGTGCCGCAGCACGTCACCGGGCTGGGCGAAGTGGTGGGCAATCCGGTCCACGCCACCGGCGTGGGGCTGCTGCTGATGGGCAGCAGGGTGGAGGCGCCGAGGCGACCGAAGAAATTGACGGCGGGCAAGCCGGGCGGGCGTGTGGACAGGCTTTTCAAGTGGTTTCGGGGCGAGTTTTAGAGGACAGGGCAGGCAGGCGCGCGGTTCACGAAGCACCAATTACCAATCACCAATCACAACTAGAAAGGACACGGACATGGCACATTTCGAATTGATCCAGCAGGCGGCGCCCAATGCGGTGATCAAGGTCATCGGCGTCGGCGGCGGCGGCGGCAACGCGGTCGCGCACATGGTCAACAGCAGCGTCGAGGGCGTGGAATTCATCACCGCCAACACCGACTCGCAGGCGATCAAGAACTGCGGCGCCAGCCAGCAGCTGACCCTGGGCAGCAACGTCACCAAGGGTCTCGGCGCGGGCGCGAATCCGGAGGTGGGCCGTCAGGCCGCGCTGGAAGACCGCGACGCGATCATGGACGCGCTGCAGGGCGCGGACATGGTGTTCATCACCGCCGGCATGGGCGGCGGCACCGGCACCGGCGCGGCGCCGGTGGTGGCGCAACTGGCCAAGGAAATGGGCATCCTCACCGTCGCCGTGGTCACCAAGCCGTTCCCGTTCGAGGGTCGCCGGCGCATGCAGGTGGCCGCCAAGGGCATCGAGGAGCTGGGCCAGCACTGCGACTCGCTCATCACCATTCCCAACGAAAAACTGATCACCGTGCTGGGCCGCAATGCCACGATGATCCAGGCGTTCCGCGCGGCCAACGACGTGCTGCTGGGTGCGGTGCAGGGCATCGCCGACCTGATCGTGCGCCCCGGCCTGATCAACGTCGACTTCGCCGACGTGCGCACGGTGATGTCGGAAATGGGTCTGGCGATGATGGGCACCGGCAGCGCCCGCGGCGACGACCGCGCGCAGGCGGCGGCCGAGGCGGCGATCCAGAACCCGCTGCTGGACGACGTCAACCTCACCGGCGCCAACGGCATCCTGGTCAACATCACCGCCGGTCCGGATTTCACCATGGCCGAGTTCGACGAGGTCGGCCGCACCGTGGAGCAGTTCGCCTCCGAGGATGCGACCGTGGTGATCGGCACCGTGCTCGATCCGGAAATGCAGGACGAGGTCCGCGTCACCGTGGTCGCCACCGGCCTGAGCCGCGCGACCAGCAGCGTCCGCCTGCCGCAGTCCGAGCCGCGCAACGTGCGCTTCGAGCCGACCGGCGATGCGCCGCGCCGGCCGCATGTGCAGTTGATCAATTCCCAGCCGCGCCGCGACGGCACTACCGGGCTGGCGATCGACGCCGTCGCCGATCCGTTCGAGCCGACCGCGACTTCGTTCGCCAGCGCGCTGCGGCGCGGCAGCGCAGGCACGGCCGCTGCGCCTGCGGCGCCAGTCAGCGCGGAGCTGCCCAAGGACGATTATCTGGACATCCCCGCCTTCCTGCGTCGCCAGGCGGATTGAGGTTGCTTTGTGCAAGTCGCGCCGACCGGGATCGGTTGGCGCGTGGGCGTCGGGCCGCAGCTGCAGCGTCCCGGACTCCAGCGTGGTGCCGGGGACCAGGACGGACCTGACGGCATCGATCCAGGGCCCGCAGGGATGCGGGCGTCCGGTCCATGCACGTCGGACGATCGTCTGGCGTGCCTTTCGGCCGGTCGGTTCGCCGACCGGCCGCTTTCATTGCATCGGCGCAATCCCGCGCCCGCATGCGCTTCCGGCTGGGTTCAGCTACCTGCGTGCTAGGCTTCCACGATGCTTCGTCAACGCACCCTCAAGAACGTCGTTCGCGCCACCGGCGTGGGCCTTCACGGCGGGGAAAAGGTTTTCCTGACCCTGCGGCCGGCGCCGGTCGATGCCGGCATCAGCTTCCGCCGCACCGATCTGGAACCGGACGTGGTGCTGCCGGCCAGCGCGGTGCTGGTCAACGAAACTACCCTGTGCACCGGCCTTGGCCGCGATGGCGTCAAGGTGCAGACGGTCGAACACCTGATGTCGGCGCTGGCGGGGCTGGGCATCGACAACGCCGCCATCGACCTGACCGCGCCGGAAGTGCCGATCATGGACGGCTCGTCCGGGCCGTTCGTGTTCCTGCTGCAATCGGCCGGGATCGTCGAACAGGACGCGCCCAAGCGTTTCATCCGCATCCTCAGGCCGGTGGAAGTGCGCGACGGCGACAAGATCGCCCGCTTCGAGCCCTACGACGGCTTCCGGCTCGGCTTCACGGTCAAGTTCAACCATCCGGCGATCCCCGAGGCGCTGTCCCGCGTCGAACTGGAGTTTTCGACCGAGAACTACATCCGCGAGATCAGCCGCGCCCGCACCTTCGGCTTCATGCGCGACCTGGAAGCCATGCGCGAGCACAACCTGGGGCTGGGCGGCTCGATGGACAACGCCATCGTGCTCGACGAGTTCCGGGTGCTCAACGAGGACGGCCTGCGCTACGCCGACGAATTCGTGCGGCACAAGGCGCTGGACGCGATCGGCGACCTGTACCTGGCCGGGCACGCGATCCTGGGCTCCTACGAGGGCTACAAGTCGGGGCATGCCCTGAACAACGCCCTGGTGCGTGCACTGCTCGTCGACGCGGAAGCCTGGGATGTGGTCAGTGGCGAAACCGCCGAAGCGCTGCCGCTGCCGCGCTATGGCGTCGCGCTGCCGGCGACCTGAAGCACGCCAAAAGGCCGGTTTGCGGCCGAGGCAGGGCCGCCCCGCCACCGTGCAGGCCGCTTCCGCACGGGCCGCTGCCAGTCCGGCGGTCGATCTGCGCGACGTTTCCTGAACGCCGATTACGGCTTTCTTAACAATTTCCGGCAGTTGCGCGGTTAGGATGCGCCGTGGCCGGTTCTGGGAGTGTTCTGCGTTCCCCGATCTTTCCGGCCCGACGACCGTCGCGTCGGAGCTTCTTCCCCGGCGTCCGGTCGCAGCAGATCCAGTGCAGCCGCCAGCCCCGTGCGGGCGGCTGCCGAGATCGGGGCATGACCTCCCGCGTCCGGCGGTAGCGGGCGCAGCGGGCCGGCGGTCGTCTTGACGCCAAGGTCGTTCACCTCGAGCCCGACGGAGCGGGCGGCGTCGATCAATGCGGGTGAGGCCAGCCGAAGCTTGGCGTGCCACATCGGGGAATCGACGACGAAAACCAGCTTGTCCTTGCGGATGTTGGCAAGGCGGGCGTGCGCCGCCAGCCCCTGAGGCAGGTGGGGTCGCAACAACTGGTCCACCGCGTCGAGCCACCGGGCGCGGCGCAAGGTGTCACCGGCCGAGCCGGCGAACAGCGCCTCCAGCGCTGCGCGCGGGCCAGAGGTCGGGGCATCGCCCCGCGGGGGCGTGGATCGCGAGCCAGGCATTGCAAATGATCGAATCGAACGAGCTCCAGGACAACCCGCACGATACCCGCAACCGCGCCGAGCTGTCGCTGGAGCGTTTCCGCCATTGGGCCACCGCGCGCCCGCTGGCCGCGCTGGCGCTGCTGCTCGGCGCCGGCATGCTGTGCGGCGCGGTGCTGCGCAGCGCGGTGGGCATGGCCCAGGTCCAGGTGCTGCAGGCGTCGAACTCCGAGAAGCAGGCCGAGCTGGACCGCGCCAGGCGCGATGCCCAGCGCGAGGTCAATGCGCTGGCGGCGCGGCTGGCCGAACTGCAGGCACAGGCCAACCGCTTGAACGCACTGGGCAGTCGCCTGACCCAGACCGGACAACTCGAGGACGGTGAATTCGACTTCCAGCGGCCGGTGGGTCAGGGTGGCCGCGGCCGCAGCAGCGACATGCCGGTGGCTGAACTGAAGCAGCGGCTGTCGGCGCTGGAAGCCGACTACCGCAATGCCGACACCCAGCTGTCGGTGATCGAATCCCTGCTGTTCAACCGCCAACTCGACCTGCGCGCCACGCCGTCGCGCTACCCGGTGTCCGGCAGCTACATCACCTCGGGCTTCGGCCGTCGCGCCGACCCGTTCGGCGGCGGCGGCGAATACCACAGGGGCATCGATTTCGAGGCCAACCCGGGCGATCCGGTGCTGGCGGTCGCCGATGGCGTGGTCAGCTTTGCTGGCGTGCGCAACGGCTACGGCAACACGATCGAAGTCGACCACGGCAACGGCTACGTCACCCGCTATGCCCACAATTCACGCCTGACCCATCAGGTCGGCGATCTGGTCCGCGCCGGGCAGCAAATCGCCAGCGCAGGCTCCACCGGCCGTTCCACCGGCACCCACGTCCACCTCGAAGTCTGGCAGGACGGCGTGGTGGTCGATCCGCGCCGCTTCCTTGGCCACAACGACGCCCTGGCCCGCCACGGGCCGGCGCAAGGCTGACCAGACGGACGGCGCGCCGGCAGGGCACGCCGCATCCCGTTAAACTGTCCGGCTTCGCTCGGGATTCATGCCCGCAGCGGGACCCGACGTTGTCGCCGATTCCGATGCCGCGCCGCAGGCGCGCATCCCGCCAAGGACTGCATCACCCATGTTCAACAGTTTGCTCACCAGCGTTTTCGGCAGCCGCAACGACCGCCTGCTCAAGCAGTACGGCGGCATCGTCAAGAAGATCAACGCGCTCGAACCGAAGATGCAGGCGCTCTCGGACGACGAGCTCAAGGCCAAGACCGCCGAATTCCGCGCCCGGATCGCCGAAGGCCAGACCCTCAACCGGATCCTCCCGGAAGCCTTCGCGGTCTGCCGCGAAGCCTCGGTACGGGTGTTCGGCATGCGCCACTTCGACGTCCAGCTGATCGGCGGCATGGTGCTGCACGCCGGCAAGATCGCCGAGATGCGCACCGGTGAGGGCAAGACCCTGACCGCGACCCTGGCCGTCTATCTGAACGCGCTCGAAGGCAAGGGCGTGCACGTCGTCACGGTGAACGATTACCTCGCCCGCCGCGACTCGGCGCAGATGGGCAAGCTCTACAACTGGCTCGGGCTGACGGTCGGGGTGATCTATCCCGGCATGAACCACGCCGAGAAGGGCCCGGCCTACGCCTGCGACATCACCTACGGCACCAACAACGAATTCGGCTTCGACTACCTGCGCGACAACATGGCGCTGGCCAAGGAAGACCGGTTCCAGCGCGGGCTGAATTTCGGCATCGTCGACGAGGTCGATTCGATCCTGATCGACGAGGCGCGCACGCCGCTGATCATTTCCGGTCCGGCCGACGAGTCGCCGGAGCTGTACATCAAGGTCAACCAGATCGTCCCGTCGCTGGTGCGGCAGAAGGAAGAGGACGGCGAGGGCGACTACTGGGTCGACGAGAAGCAGAAGCAGATTCACCTCTCCGAAGACGGCCAGGAGCACGCCGAGCAGAAGCTGCGCGAGATCGGCGTGCTCGGGCCCGAGGAGAGCCTGTACGCGGCCCAGAACATCCACATCGTCCACCATCTGAACGCGGCGGTTCGCGCCCATGCGCTGTTCCAGCGCGACGTCGATTACATCGTCAAGGACGGCGAGGTCATCATCGTCGACGAGTTCACCGGCCGCACCCTGCCGGGGCGGCGCTGGTCCGACGGGCTGCACCAGGCGGTCGAGGCCAAGGAAGGCGTGCCGGTCCAGCGCGAGAACCAGACGCTGGCCTCGATCACCTTCCAGAACCTGTTCCGCATGTACACCAAGCTGTCGGGCATGACCGGCACCGCCGACACCGAGGCGTTCGAGTTCGACAACATCTATGGCCTGGAAGTGGTGGTCATCCCGACCAACCTGCCGATGGTTCGCGTCGATCATTCCGATCAGGTCTTCCTCAACCGCGCCGGCAAGTACCGCGCGGTGATCCGCGACATCGAGGATTGCGTGCAGCGCGGCCAGCCGGTGCTGGTCGGCACCACCTCGATCGAGGTGTCGGAATTGCTCAGCAACGCGCTGGATTCCGCCGGGATTCCCCACGAAGTGCTCAACGCCAAGCACCACGAGCGCGAGGCGCAGATTGTCGCCAACGCCGGCGTGCCGGGCGCGGTGACGATCGCCACCAACATGGCCGGCCGCGGCACCGACATCGTGCTGGGCGGTTCGCTGGACGCCGCGCTGGCGGCGCTGGGCGAAGACGCCAGCGAACTCGACCGGCAGCGGGTGAAGAGCGAATGGAAGCAGCGCCACGAGGCCGCCAAGGCCGCCGGCGGCCTGCACATCATCGGCACCGAGCGCCACGAGTCGCGGCGCATCGACAACCAGCTGCGCGGCCGTTCCGGTCGCCAGGGCGACCCCGGTTCCAGCCGCTTCTATCTGTCATTGGAAGACAACCTGATGCGCATCTTCGCCGCCGACTGGGTGCAGAAGGTGATGGCGAAGATGGGCCTGAAGGAAGACGACGTCATCGAGTCGCCACTGGTGACGCGCCAGATCGCCAACGCCCAGCGCAAGGTCGAGGCGCACAACTTCGACATCCGCAAGAACCTGCTCGAATACGACGACGTCAACAACGACCAGCGCAAGGTGGTCTACGGCCAGCGCCGGGAGCTGCTGGAAGCCGAGAGCATCAAGGAGAACATCGACGGCATCCGCGAGGACGTGGTCGCCGCGATGGTCGAACGCTTCGTGCCGCAGAACTCGATTGACGAGCAGTGGGACCTGCCGGGGCTGGAGGCCGAGCTGCTGGGCCAGCTGGGCCTGCAGTTGGACCTGACGGGCCTGCACCAGCGGGAAAGCGAGTTGGACGCGACCGGGATCCTCAGACACGTGGAGGATTCGGTGGCGATGCTGTTTGCCGACAAGGAGGCGCAGATCGGCAGCGACACCATGCGCATGCTGGAAAAGCACGTGATGCTCAATGTGCTCGACCAGAGCTGGAAGGAGCATCTTTCGCGCATGGATTACCTGCGCCAGGGCATCGGCCTGCGCGGCTACGCGCAGAAGCAGCCCAAGCAGGAATACAAGCGCGAGGCCTTCGAGCTGTTCACCGAGCTGCTGGAGAAGGTCAAGTCCGAGGTCGTGTCGCTGCTGGCGCGGGTGCGCATCCGCAGCGAGCAGGAAGTGGCCGACGCCGAGGCGCAGGAACGTGCCCGCGCCGAGGCGGCCGCGCTCCAAGCGCAGTTCCAGCATCCCGATATCGGCGGTCTGGGCGCGGACGAGGAAGCGGCGGACGTGGAGCGCGACCTGGCACAGGCCAACGTCGGCCGCAACGATCCTTGCCCCTGCGGCAGCGGCAAGAAGTTCAAGTACTGCCACGGGCGGCTTGCATAGCAAGCTGCCCGTGTCCAGCCCGCGTTGCGAGCTGGCCCCCCCCAAGGCCGCTGTGCGGCCTCGGGGCCCCACGTGGCGTACCTCCGATCCCTTGCGCCTTCGGCGCGCCCCCCTTACCAAGGGGGGGCTTGGGATGCCGAAATATTCTTGTGCGAACCAACGATGAAGTGCGGTTTGTGAGCCGATGAAGCAGATCCACGTCGTTGCCGCCGTTCTGCGCGATGTGCGCGGCCGGATCCTGCTGGCGCGCCGCACCGAGGGCCGCGAACTGGCGGGGTTGTGGGAGTTCCCGGGCGGCAAGGTCGAGCCGGACGAGTCGCCGGAGGCGGCGCTGGTGCGCGAACTGCGCGAGGAGCTTGGCATCGACGCCACGGTGGGCGCCGAAGTGCTGCAGGTCACCCACGAGGATGCCGTCAAGCGGCTGCTGCTGGACGTGCGCGAGGCGAGTTTCAACGGCAGACCGCGCGGACTCGAGGGGCAGGCACTGGCCTGGGTGCCGCTGCACAAACTGGCCGACTATCCGATGCCGCCGCCAGACCGGCCGGTGGTGGCGGCGCTGCTGGCGCAGGTCTGATTTCAGGACTGATTCCGGACCGGAAGGCCGTCGTCAGAATCCGGCTTCCGACGCCAGGTTGCGGTACAGGCGATCCAGCGCGGCGACCTGCGGCTCCAGCGCCTCGGGCGTCGCCTCGTTGGACAGGACATCGTCGGCGATGGCCAGCCGCTGCGCGCGCGTGGCCTGTGCTCCGATCATCGAACGCGCCAGCGCCGGGTCGATTCCGTCGCGCCGCAGCAGGCGCTGCAGCTGCGTTTCCGGCGAGACGTCGACGACCAGGATGCGCTGCAGCCAGGGATAGGCCTGGCCGCCGCCGCCTTCGGCCAGCAGGGGAATCGAGGCGATCGCGTAGGGCCCGTCCGCCGCCGTGCATTCGGCGTGCAGCGTCGCCCGCACGCGCGGATGGACGATGGCTTCCAGTTGTCGCCGCGCCTGCGGGTCGGCGAACACCCGCTTGCGCATCGCCGCGCGGTCGAGACTGCCGTCCGCCGCAAGCACCTCGGCGCCGAAGGCCGCGACGACTTCGGCCAGTCCGGACGTGCCGGTTGCGACCGCTGCGCGCGCCGCGGCGTCGGCGTCGGCGATGACGATGCCCAGCGCCCGGAACAGCGCCTCCACGGTGGATTTGCCGGAGGCCACGCCGCCGGTCAGGCCGAGGATGAAGCCGCTCATGGCCGGCGCGCCTTGCGCATCGTCGTCACGGTGCCGCCGCGTCAGTCGTTGGCGGCCGACAGCTCCGCGCCGCGCGTCCGCGCCGCGTGGATGGCGTCGGCCACCAGCCCGCGCAGGCCGCCGGCCTCGAACCGTTCCAGCGCGGCCTGGGTGGTGCCGTTGGGGGACGTCACGCGCTTGCGAAGCTCGGCGGCATCGACGCCGGATTCGACCAGCATGCGGCTGGCGCCGAGCACGGTCTGCAGCGCCAGCGCACGCGCCGCTTCCGGCGCCAGACCTTCCCGGATGCCGGCGTCGATCATCGCCTCGGCCAGCAGGAACACGTAGGCCGGGCCGCTGCCGGACAGGGCTGTGACAGCGTCCATCTGCGCTTCGTCGTCGATCCAGACGGTCGTTCCGGCGGCGGCCAGCAGCGCCTGCGCCAGCGCGCGTCCGTCGGCATCGACGCCGGGGCGGGCGTACAGCCCGGATGCGCCCGCGCCCAGCAGGGCGGGCGTGTTGGGCATCACCCGCACGACCCGGATGCCGCCGCCCAGCCAGCGGTCAAGCTGGTCGCTGGTGATGCCCGCCGCGATCGAGACGACCAGCGGCGCCTGCGCCTGCCGTGCCTGTGCGGCCAGCCCTTCGCAGACCGGCCGCATGACCTGCGGCTTCACGGCGAAGATCCAGGTGCCGGCGCCTTCGACGGCCTGCGCCGCCTGCTCGAACACGGCCACCCCGAAATCCCTGTGCAGTGCCTCGCGCAACGGCGATACCGGTTCGGCGACGCGGATGTGGGCCGGGTCGATGCCCTGGCGCAGCAGGCCTCCGATCAGGCTGCGCGCCATGTTGCCGCCGCCGATGAAAGCAAGTGGGCGGGAACTGGACAGCCGTTCGGCGATCGATTGCGGGGAGGCTGGGGTTTCGGAAGGACTCATGGGAATGGCGGATCCTGACAATCAGGGTTTGGGCGGGCGGGGGCCGAACAGGGCGCTGCCGACCCGGACCATGGTCGCACCTTCCTCGATGGCGGCGAGGAAGTCCTCGCTCATGCCCATCGACAGGGTGTCCAGATCGGGGTGGTTGGTCCGCAGCGCGTCGAATTGCGCGGCCATCGCCCGGAACGCGGCGCGCCGGCGCGTCATGTCGGGCTCGGGTGCGGGGATCGCCATCAGCCCGCGCAGACGCAGGCGCGGCTGGTCGGCGATGGCGGCGGCCAACGGGGCGATTTCCTGCGGCCGGCAGCCGTGTTTGCCGGCCTCGTCGTCGATGTTCACCTGGATCAGCACGTTGAGCGGCTCCAGCGCTTCCGGGCGATGGCGCGCCAGCGCGGTCGCCAGCCTGGCGCTATCCACGGTCTGCACCCAGTCGAAGGCGCGCGCGGCCAGATCGGCCTTGTTGGACTGCAGGTGGCCGATCAGGTGCCATTCCAGGCTGAGCGCGCGCAGCGCCTCGATCTTCGGCAGGGCTTCCTGCACGTAGTTTTCGCCGAAGGCGCGCTGCCCAGCCGCGGCGACGGCCGCGATCGCCTGCGCGTCGCGGGTTTTCGAGACGGCGACCAGGCGGGCGGCTGGCCTGCCGCCGGCGTGAGCTGCGTTAGCCATCGAGGAGAGGATTCGTCCGAGGGCGGGTCCGGGGTCGGGGATCGGAGGCATGGGCGGCGTGAGCAGCGTGGGCGCGGCGGTTGTACGTGGACGCATCTGGCGCTCATACTGCGGCATCGGGATCGCGGCGCCAACCGGCGGCCGGCGGTCAGGGGATCGACAACACAACTGAACGGCGCGGGGGAAACGCATGGATATTGCCGAACTGCTGGCATTCTCGGTCAAGAACAAGGCCTCGGACTTGCACCTGTCGGCCGGCGTGCCGCCGATGATCCGCGTCGACGGCGACGTGCGGCGCATCAACATCCCCGCGCTCGACCACAAGCAGGTTCACGCGCTGGTGTACGACATCATGTCGGACAAGCAGCGCCGCGACTACGAAGAGTTCCTCGAGTGCGACTTCTCGTTCGAGATCCCGGGCCTGGCGCGTTTCCGCGTCAACGCCTTCAACCAGAATCGCGGCGCCGGCGCCGTGTTCCGCACCATTCCCTCGGAAGTGCTCACCCTGGAAGACCTCGGCTGTCCGCGCATCTTCAAGGAACTGATCGAGCAGCCGCAGGGGCTGATCCTCGTCACCGGGCCGACCGGCTCGGGCAAGTCGACCACGCTGGCGGCGATGATCGACCACATCAACAAGAAGGATTACAGCCACATCCTGTCGGTCGAGGATCCGATCGAATTCGTGCACACCTCGCAGAAGTGCCTGATCAACCAGCGCGAAGTGCACCGCGATACCCACGGCTTCAACGAAGCGCTGCGCTCGGCGCTGCGTGAAGACCCGGACATCATCCTGGTCGGCGAGTTGCGCGACCTGGAAACCATCCGCCTGGCGCTGACCGCAGCCGAGACCGGCCACCTGGTGTTCGCCACCCTGCACACCAGTTCGGCGGCCAAGACCATCGACCGCATCATCGACGTGTTCCCCGCCGGCGAAAAGCCGATGGTGCGTTCGATGCTGTCGGAATCGCTGCGCGCGGTGATTGCGCAGGCGCTGCTGAAGAAGATCGGTGGCGGCCGGACTGCGGCCTGGGAAATCATGGTCGGCACCCCCGCGATCCGCAACCTGATCCGCGAGGACAAGGTGGCGCAGATGTATTCGTCGATCCAGACCGGACAGGCGGTGGGCATGCAGACCCTCGACCAGCATCTGCAGGATCTGACCAAGCGTGGCATGGTGAGCCGCAAGGAAGCTTACGACTATGCCAAGGACAAGCGGCTGTTCGAGTAATTCGGGAGCAACGACATGAGCAGCATCGATTTCACCTCGTTCCTCAAGCTGATGGCGCACCAGAAGGCGTCGGATCTGTTCATCACCGCCGGTATGCCTCCGTCGATGAAGGTCAACGGCAGGCTCAGCCCGATCACCCAGAATCCGCTGACGCCGCAGCAGTCGCGCGACCTCGTGTTGAACGTGATGTCGCCGCAGCAGCGCGAGGAATTCGAAAAGACCCACGAGTGCAACTTCGCCATCGGCGTGGCCGGTGTCGGTCGTTTTCGCGTGAGCTGCTTCTACCAGCGCAACCAGGTTGGCATGGTGCTGCGCCGGATCGAGACCCGCATCCCGACGGTGGAAGAACTGAGCCTGCCGCCGGTGATCAAGACGCTGGCGATGACCAAGCGCGGCATCATCATCTTCGTCGGCGCCACCGGCACCGGCAAATCGACCTCGCTGGCGGCGATGATCGGCTACCGCAACGCCAATTCGACCGGCCACATCATCACCATCGAGGACCCGATCGAATTCGTGCACAAGCACGACGGCTGCATCATCACCCAGCGCGAAGTCGGCATCGACACCGACAGCTGGGAGAACGCGCTGAAGAACACCCTGCGCCAGGCGCCCGACGTGATCATGATTGGCGAGGTGCGCACCCGAGAGGGCATGGACCACGCGATCGCCTTCGCCGAAACCGGCCACCTGGTGCTGTGCACCCTGCACGCCAACAACGCCAACCAGGCGATGGACCGCATCATCAACTTCTTCCCGGAAGACCGCCGCAGCCAGCTGCTGATGGATCTTTCGCTCAACCTCAAGGGCGTGGTCGCGCAGCAGCTGGTGCCCACCCCGGACGGCAAGGCGCGCCGGGTGGCGATGGAAATCCTGCTCGGTACGCCGCTGGTGCAGGATTACATCCGCGACGGCGAGATCCACAAGCTCAAGGAAGTGATGAAGGAATCCGTGCAGCTGGGCATGAAGACCTTCGACCAGAGCTTGTTCGAGCTGTACCAGGCCGGCGAGATCAGTTACGAGGATGCGCTGCGCTTCGCCGACTCCTCCAACGAAGTGCGCCTGCGGATCAAGCTGGCTCAGGGCGGCGACGCCAACACGCTGGCACAGGGTCTGGACGGGGTGCAGGTCGCCGAGGCGCGCTGAGCGCGTCTGGCTCCGGTGCGCGCCGTTCTTCCTGCGTCGGCGCTGCTCTCGTCGGGCCGTGCCGGTGCGGTCGCATGATGTCGCGGTTCGGCGCTGCGCCGTCTGGTGGCCACGCTAGAATGGCCCCATGAACGCGACCGACCACAGCTTCGGCAACCACCTGCTGATCGCGCTGCCGTCGCTGCAGGACGCCAATTTCGAACGCAGCGTGACGCTGATCTGCCAGCACGATGGCGACGGCGCCATGGGCGTGATCGTCAATCGGCCGTCCGAATACACCATCGGCGAAATCCTGCGCCAGATGGGCGTGGAGTGCGGCGATGACGCGCTCGACCAGCGACCGGTGCTCAGCGGCGGGCCGGTGCATCCCGAGCGCGGTTTCGTCCTCCACGACGGCGGTCGCGGCTGGGATTCCAGCCTCGAAGTCGGCGATGGCCTGTACCTGACCACCTCGCGCGACGTGCTCGAGGCGATGGCGCGCGGCGAGGGGCCGCCACAGTCGCTGGTGGCGCTGGGCTGCGCCGGCTGGGGCGCGGGCCAGCTCGAACAGGAGCTGGTGGACGACAGCTGGCTGCTGGTGCCCAACCGCCGCGACGTGCTGTTCGACCTGCCGCTGGCGCAGCGCTGGCAGGCCGCCGCGGGGAGCATCGGCGTGGATCTGGTCAATCACGCCAGCCACAGCGGTCACGCGTGAGCGCGGAACCGCAGGCGGACGCGGCGCCGGGCATCGCGGCGGACGCGACCGTGCTCGGGTTCGACGTCGGCACCCGGCGGATCGGGGTGGCGATCGGAAATCCCCTGGTGGGAACCGCGAAGTCGATCGGAATCGTTGCCGTGCATGCCGCCGGCCCGGACTGGGGCGAAGTCGAGCGGCTGCTGAGGCAATGGCGGCCGGGCGGCCTGGTCGTCGGCGACCCGATGACGCTGGACGGCGGCGACCAGCCGATCCGCAAGGCGGCCCATGCCTTCGCCCGCGAACTGCGCCAGCGCACCCGGCTGCCGGTGGCGCTGGTGGACGAGCGCAACAGCTCGCAGGATGCGGCCCGCCGTTTTGCCGAGGCGCGCGCGAGCGGGCACAGCCGGCGCCGCGAAGCCGAAGTGCTCGATGCGCTGGCGGCGGTCGTGATCGTCGAGCGCTGGTTCGCCGCGCCGCGGGACGCAACGCCGGTTGCGTAGGGGCTGTTGGCTGTAGCGCCCCAAAGGATCGAAAGAGCTTTCGAGGGGCAGTCTTGACTTCCGGAAAAATTCGCGCCTGCAGGGCGCTGCGTGCGGCACAAGCTGCGACAATAGCCGGCCATGAGCCTGCAAATTGACGAAAACGGTCGTCTGCGTCACCTGCTCGATCTGGCGACGCTGCCGGTCACCGCGATGGATGCCCTGTTGCGCCGCGCGCAGGCGTTTGCCGATGGCGCACAGGTGTCCGACGCGCTGTCCGGCCGGGCCGTATGCACGCTGTTCTTCGAGCCGTCCACCCGCACACGCCTGAGCTTCCAACTGGCGGCGCAGCGGCTGGGCGCGCAGATCCTCAACTTCGATGCGTCCACGTCGTCGGCGACCAAGGGCGAAACCGACCTCGACACCTTCCGCAACCTGCAGGCGATGGGCGTGCGTGGCTTCGTGGTGCGCCACAAGGCCGATGGCGCCGTGGCGGCGCTGGCGCAGGCGACGGCGCCGGGCGTCGCGATCATCAATGCGGGCGATGGTCGCAGCCATCATCCCAGCCAGGGCCTGCTGGACATGCTCACCCTGCGGCAGGCCAAGGGCGAGGATTTCTCGAAACTCAAGGTCGTGATCGTCGGCGACGTGAAGCATTCGCGGGTGGCGCGCTCCGACCTGCACGCGCTGCGCGCGCTGGGCTGCGGCGAGATCCGCGTGTGCGGGCCGGCGACGCTGCTGCCGGACGACGACACCTTGCACGGCTGCACCGTCACCGGCGATTTCGACGCCGCGCTGAACGGCGTGGACGTGGCGATGATGCTGCGCCTGCAGCGCGAGCGCATGGTCGAAGGTCTGGTCGCCTCGCTGGACGACTACCACCGCGACTATGGGCTGACCGCAGTCCGCCTGCGCCGCGCCGCGGCGGACGCCATCGTCATGCATCCCGGCCCGATGAACCGCGGCATCGAGATCACCGACGAAGTGGCCGACGGCCCGCAATCGTGGGTGCTGCGCCAGGTCGCCAACGGCGTCGCGGTACGGATGGCGGTGCTGGAGGCGGTGCTGTCATAGTGGAATTCATTCAACAGCTTCCCGGTGCTCGTCATGTACAACGATGGAGCAAGCTCCCCAGGAGCCTGTTCACCTATCTTGCGATGCTATGTAGATAAAAAGGGACAAGGTCGCAAGGTTGGTGATGGCGGCGGCAAGGAAGACGTATCGATAGTTCTCCTTGCGCGACTTGTGTCGTAATAGAACTTGGGCCAGCCATGCTGCGGGCCAGCCGCCAAGCAGTTCCAGCAGATGCAAGGTTTTCTCGGCTGTTCGTCTTGCCGAGACTTGAGCGGCGCGTTTATCGATCCAGTAGATGATGAATGTCACCGGGTTGAGTATGGCAAGCGCGATCAGCACGATGCCCGGAATCTGATCTTTCCACCATGTCGACCCCAGCAAGCAACAGAAGGCAAACACAAGAATGGGCGGAAGCCAGGTCAGCGGTGAGCTTCGATAACGTTTCTGATTGATGCCCGCACGCGTCTGGCGATGAGCGGCGGATACTGCACGAATGACCTTCACTGCGCGCCAGCGTCCGTCCGCTTGTTGTTCCGGAACAAAGCGAAGGATTTCTCCGGGTTCTGGGCGACGCCCCATGCGTCGATATTCGTGAATGTGCAGGAAATAGCGGGATTGTGGTTCATCGATGGACACGATGAATCCATATCCTCGCTCGTCATTCCATTCGACCAGTTTCCCAAGCCGTTCCATGGTAGTCAGCGTAGCAGCACCAGCGTCGCCAGTCCGAGGAAGGTGAAGAAGCCCAGCGAGTCGGTGAGGGCGGTCAGGAAGATGCCGCTGGCCAGCGCGGGATCGAAGCGCATGCGCTTGAGGGTCAGCGGGATCAGCACACCGGCAGTGGCGGCAATCAGCAGGTTGCAGGTCAGGGCGACGAAGATGACCGCCGACAGCCCGGCGTTGCTGAACCAGACCCAGACGATGACGGCGAGCACCGCGCCCATCAGCAGGCCGTTGAGCAGGGCCACGCGCAGCTCCTTCCACAGCAGCGTCATCACGTTGGAGGCGCCGATCTGGCCCAGCGCCAGGCCGCGCACCATCAGCGCCATCACCTGGGTGCCGGCGTTGCCGCCGAGGCCGGCGACCATCGGCATCAGCACCGCCAGCGCGACCAGCTTGTCGATGGTGTGCTCGAACTGGCCGACCACGTTGGCGGCGATGAAGGCGGTGCACAGGTTGACCGACAGCCACACCAGCCGGCGCCGCATCGCGCGCCAGACCGGGCTGAACAGGTCTTCGTCCTCGTCCAGGCCGGCGGCGGACAGCGCCTGGTGCTCGGCCTGCTCGCGGATGATGTCGACCACGTCGTCGATGGTGATGCGGCCGAGCAGCACGTTGTTGGCATCGACCACCGGCGCGCTGATCCAGTCGTGGTCGGAAAACTTCCGCGCGACTTCTTCGGCGGTCTCGTCGACGTCGATCGCCGGCTGTTCGTCGTCGATCAGCTGGTTGATCGGCGTGCTCGGCTCGTGGGTCAGCAGCGCCTGCAGCGCGATCCGGCCCACGTATTGGTGGCGCTTGCTCTCGACGTAGAGGTGGTCGGTGTGGTCGGGCAGCTCGCCGCGCAGGCGCAGGTAGCGCAGCACCACGTCGACGGTGGTGTCGGCGCGCACCGTCACCACGTCCGGGTTCATCAGGCGACCGGCGGTGTCCTCGTCGTAGGACAGCACCTGTTCGAGGCGATCGCGGTTCTCGCGATCCATCGACTTGAGGACTTCCTCGATCACCGTATCCGGCAGGTCCTCGACCAGATCCGCGAGGTCGTCGATGTCGAGGTCGGAGGCCGCGGCGATCAGCTCCTCCGGATCCATGTCGGCGATCAGGCCTTCGCGCACCTCGTCGCCGACGTGGACCAGCACCTCGCCGTCGTCCTCGGAGTCGACCAGCCCCCAGACCACCGAGCGCTTGGCCGGCGGCAGCGATTCGAGCAGGTTGCCGATCTCGGCCGGCGAGAGCGTGTTGACCAGCCGCCGCACCGGGCCCAGCCGACCGCTGTCCAGCGCGTCGGACAGCAGACGCAGCTGGCGCGCAGGCTTGTCGTGGCGGATGTCTTCGGCCATGCGTGGGTTCCGGCGGGAGATGGGGCGACTCACGCGGCGGAACGCGCGGACGCCGGATCAAGTGTTCATGATGCGGGCATTATCCCCCGCATCGGCCGGGTCGGCCAGCGCCGGAAAATGGAGCCGGTCAGTGCGCCGCGCTGCGGTGTGCGCCGAGCCAGCGCTCGATCCCGGCGCGGGTGCTGGCGCGCAGCAGCGCCGGCACGTCGCTGCGCAGCCGCGCCAGGTCGCAACCGCGGATGGCCTGGCGGACTTCGAGCAGATGCGAAGGGTGCAGGCTCAACTCGTCCAGCCCCAGCGCCAGCAGCAGCGGTGCGAACGCCGGCTCGGCCGCGATCTCGCCGCACAGGGTGACCGGCACGCCGCGTCGGCGGGCGACCTTGGCCACGTCGTGCAGCAGCCGCAGCACCGCCGGGTGCAGCGGCGTGTAGAGCGCTTCCAGCGCCTCGTTGGTGCGATCCGCGGCCAGCAGGTACTGGACCAGATCGTTGCTGCCGATGGCGAGGAAATCGGCCAGCTTGACGAACGAGGGCAGGGCCAGCGCGGCCGAAGGGACCTCGATCATCGCGCCCAGCGGCACCCTGGCCGCGATCTCGCGGCCCTCGGCGCGCAGTTCGTCGATCGCCGCGTCGAGCGCCTGCCGCACCGCCTGCAGTTCCTCGATCCCGGACAGCATCGGGATCAGCACCCGCACCGGACCGTAGCCGGAGGCGCGCACGATCGCGCGCAGCTGGGTGCGCAGCATGCCGGGCAGCGCCAGCGACAGGCGCACCCCGCGCAGGCCCAGCGCGGGATTGGCTTCCTGGCGCAGGGTCAGGCCGGAGCGTTCGGCCTTGTCGGCGCCCAGGTCCAGCGTGCGGATGGTGACGGTGCGTCCGGTCATCGCCAGCACCACGTCGCGATAGGCGCGGAACTGGGTTTCCTCGTCCGGCAGTTCGCCGCGGCCGAGGAACAGGAATTCGGAACGGAACAGGCCGATCCCGGCGGCGCCGAGCGCGTGCGCCTCGCTGGCGTCCTCGCGGGTTTCCGCGTTCGCCCACAGCTTGATGTCGGTGCCGTCGAGCGTGCGCGAGGGTTCGCGCCGCAGGCGATTGAGCTGGCGCCGCTCCTGGCGCACCTTGGCGACCCGGGCGTGGTGGGCGCGCAGGTCGGCCGCGTCGGGTTCGAGGATGACCAGACCGCTGCCGCCGTCGAGCAGCAGCACGTCGCCGTCCCGGGCCTTCAGCAGCGCCTGGCTGGCGCCGACCACCAGCGGCAGGTGCAGGCTGCGCGCCATGATCGTGCTGTGCGAAAGCGGGCTGCCGGCGGCGGTGACCACGCCGACCACGCCCTGCGCCTGCAGTTGCGCCAGTTCGGCGGGAGCGATGTTGTCGGTGATCAGGATGTCGCCGGAAACGCCGGGCAGGGCGGCCTTGCGGTGATTCAGGGCCGCGTGCAAGCGCTCGATGATGTGGTCGATGTCGTCGATGCGGCTGCGCAGGTAGGCATCGTCCATTTCCTCGAACGCCGCGGTGAGGCGGTTGCGCTGCAGGCGCAGGGCGTAGTCTGCGGAATACGGGCCGGTGCGGATCAGGGTGTCGATGCCGGACAGCAGAACCGGATCGTCGAGCAGCAGCGCGTGCAGATCGACGAAATCGCCCAGCTCCGGCGTCAGGGCGTCCTGCAATCGTTCGCGCAAGGCGCGCATCTCGGCCCGAACCTCGTCGACGGCGGCGCGAAAGCGCGCGATTTCCGCAGCGACGGCTTCGGGGGCGATGGCGGTGGCGTCGATCTCCAGCCGGTGCGGCAGCCGCATCCGCGCGCGGCCTAGCGCACAACCGCGCGCCGCCGCCACGCCGGAAAGCAGCTGGCGCATCAGACGTTCTCGTCGAAGCCGCGCTCGAACAGCGCGGCCACGGCGTCGGCCGCGGCCTGCTCGTCGATGCCGTCGACCCGCAGCACAACTTCGGCGCCGGGGCCGGCGGCCAGCAGCATCACGCCCATGATGCTCTTGGCGTTGACCTCGCGGCCGCGCACTTCCAGCGTCGCCTGGCTCTGGAACGCGGACAGCTCGTGAACCAGCTTGGCGGTCGCACGGGCGTGCAGACCGAGGCGGTTGGATATCTTGAGGTCGCGGCGGATCATGCGCGGCCTCTGCCGGTGGGCGTCGAAGGGCGGAACTCAGATGTCATCCGTGATGGCTCCATTGCGTGATCCGGCGGCGGCCACTGCCGGCAGTTCGTCCAGTTCCAGTTCGGCGTAGTTCATGACCCGCATCAGCATCGGCAGGCTGACTGCCGACACCCGTCGCACCGGCGTCCCCAGTCGTGAAAGTCGCGCCGCCACGTTGCTCGGGCTGGCGCCGTAGAGGTCGGTCAGGATCAGCACCCCGGCGCCCTGGTCGACGCGCCGCAGCGCCGCGCTGGCCTGCGGCAGCAGCGCCGCCGGGTCGGCGTCGAACGGCACCTCGAAGGCTTCGCAGGGCAGCGGAAGTTTTTGCAGCAGGCGCGCGGCGACCGCCACGAGCGAATGGCCTATGCCTTCGTGGGTGATCAGCAGGACGCCAACGGACATGCCGACAAGTTAGCAGACGCGGGCGAAGCTGCGAAAGCGTTTGCGCGCAATTCGTCGAAGACCGTGCGCGCCGGACGCGCGGTGACGACGCCTCAGTGTTCGAGATACAGATCCGGAAGCAGCTTCGCCGAAGGATCGACCGCATAGCCGGACAGGTCGGTGATGCCCGCCTCGGCCAGCACCTCGTCGTCGATCAGGAAGTGGCCTGCGAACCCCCTGGCTTCGCGCGTCAGCACCGCGTGGGCGGCGTCGGCCAGGATGGCCGGATGGCGGCCATTGCGGCGATCCACGCCGGGGATCATGTTCAACGCCTCGGTGGCGATCAGGGTGCGCGGCCACAGCGCGTTGACCGCAACGCCCCTGGGGCCGAACTCGGCGGCCAGGCCCAGAGTGACGAAGCTCATGCCCATCTTCGCCAGGGTGTAGCCGGTGAACGGACCCCACCATTTCGGGTCGAGCGAGGGCGGCGGGCACAGGGTGAGGATGTGCGGGTTGGGCGCCTTGAGCAGATGCGGCAGGCAGGCTTGCGCGCACAGGAAGCTGCCGCGGCTGTTGACCTGCTGCATCAGATCGAAGCGCTTCATCGGCGTGTCCAGCGTGCCGCGCAGCCAGATCGCGCTGGCGTTGTTGACGAGGATGTCGATGCCGCCGAAGGTTTCGACTGCCTGCGCCACCGCCGCCTGCACCTGGTCTTCCTCGCGGATGTCGCACTTGATCGCCAGCGCCTTGCCGCCGGCGTCTTCGACCGCCTTGGCCGCCGTGTGGATCGTGCCCGGCAGCTTGGGGTTGGGCGCATCGGACTTGGCGGCGATGACGACGTTGGCACCGTCGCGGCCGGCGCGCTCGGCGATGGCCAGGCCGATTCCGCGCGAGGCGCCGGTGATGAACAGGGTTTTTCCAGCAAGCGTTGCCATGCGTACGCATCCGTATTGGTTCAGCGCAAGTGTAACCCGCCCCACGTATGCTTTCGCCAATGCACGGCGCCTGGTTCGACAACCTGCTTGCCTGGATCGGCGCCCACCCGGTTGCGGCGGGCGCGCTGGTGTTCCTGATCGCCTTCAGCGATGCGCTGATCATCCTCGGCACGATCGTGCCGGCGCTGCCGCTGCTGATCGGGATCGGCATCCTGATCGGCATGGGTGAGTTGTCCGGCCCCTATGCCGTTCTCTGCGCCGCGGCCGGCGCTTTCTGCGGCGACGGCCTGAGCTACTGGGTCGGACGCCGCTGGGGCGACGGCCTGCGCGGCGTTTGGCCGTTCCGGCGCTATCCGGGCCTGCTGGAGCGCGGCGAGGTCCTGTTTCGTCGCAATGCGAACAAAAGCCTGCTGATCGCCCGCTACGTGGGCGCGATCCGCCCCTTCGTCCCCGCCATCGCCGGCATGGCGCGCATGCCGGCGCTGCGCTATGCGCGCATCAGCGTCTTCGCCAGCCTGAGCTGGGCGGTGCTGTTCCTGCTGCCGGGCTGGGCGCTGGGCGAGGCTTACGACGCGGTCGCGGCGGTGGCGGACAAACTCGCGCTGGCGCTGCTGGGGCTGGCCGCGGTGTTGGCTCTGGTCTGGGCGCTGGTGCTCTACACCTGGCGCTGGTTCGCGCGCAATGCCGATGGGCTGCTCGCGCGGGCGCTGCGCTGGAGCCAGACCCACCCGCGACTGGGACGGGTGGTGCGTTCGGTGATCGACCCGTCGCGCCGGGAATCGGTGTCGCTGCTGCTGCTTGCCTGCTGCCTGTTCGCCTTCGCCTGGGCCTGGGCCTGGCTGAGCGGAAGCCTGCTGGCCAGCGGCGGACCGCTGCGGATCGACCACGTCGTTTTCGAATTCATGCACGCCCTGCGCAACCCTCTGGCCGACCGCACGATGGCCACGCTGGCGACCCTGGGCAGCGCGCCCGTGCTGGGCAGCGCGTTTGCCGGGTCGATGCTGTGGCTGCTGTGGCGGCGGCGCTGGAAGGCGGCGCTGCACTGGGGTCTGGCGGTCGCGGTCGGGCTGGGGCTGACCGCGGCGCTGGCGGCCGTGGTGCACATGCCGCGGCCACCGACGGCAACGGCAGGCTTCGGTTTCCCGTCGATCGCGGTGACGATGACGACGGTGGTGTTCGGCTTCTTCGCCGTGCTGATCGCCCGCGAGTTGCCGGGCCGGCAGCGGGTGTGGCCCTACCTGCTGACCGGCGTGGCCACGGCGCTGGTTGGCTTCGCGCGCCTCTATCTGGGCGCGCACTGGCTTTCGGACATCATCGGCGGCGTGTTGCTGGGCGCCATCTGGGTGCTGCTGATCGGCATTGCCTACCGCCGCCACAGCGAGCGCTCGTTCTGGATGCCCCCGTTGGGCTGGGTTTTTTACGGCAGCTTCCTTCTGGCCGCGTTCTGGTACGCGCCACGAGCCACGCCCGGGGTGCTGGCCACCTTCGAACCGGTGGAGCCGGAACGGGCATTGGCCGATGCGCAGTGGCGGGCGCAGGGGGTGGAGCAGGGACGGCGACCGTTCGACCTGGAAATTGCCGGCGATCCAACACTGCTGCGACGCCTGCTCGAAGCGCGCGGCTGGCAGGTGCAGGCGCCGATGGATTGGGCGGCGGCGCCCGAACTGCTCGACGAGGACACCCCGCCGGCGCAGCGCCCGGTGCTGCCGGTGGCGCTGGAGGCGCGCCCCGAGCGGCTGCTGCTGCGGCGCGTGCTGCCGGGCGGCAGCGGCCGGATCGAAATCCTGCGGGTGTGGCCGGCGCCGGTGCAACTCGAAAGCGGCGTACCGCTGTGGGCGGCGCGCTACGAAACCCTGCACCTGCGCCGACTGCTGCGCCTGGTCAGCCTGTGGATGCCGGAACCGCCAGCGCACGCGCTTCCGGCGGATCTGATGGAACTGCCGGCGGCGTCAGGCGGGCGGCTGGAGACGGTGGCGCATCCGCGCTGAGATTCGCGGGGGGCAAGAATCGATAAGGCCTCGCGCCAAGTTGGCTCAAGTACCGTTCTGAAGCGCGGCGAGGAAACGCCGCGGGGCGCCGTCGAAGCCGCCGTTGGACATGAACACCACGTGGTCGCCGCTGCGCACGCGCTCGCGCAGGGCTTCGATCAGCGCATCGACCGTCGCAACTTCGATCGCTTCGCCGCGCACCTTCGCAATCACCTTGCCTGCGTCCCAAGGCAGTTCCGGCCGCGCCAGGAACACCACCGCGTCGGCCAGTTCCAGCGACGGGGCCAGCGCATCGGCGTGCGCGCCCAGCCGCATCGAATTGCTGCGCGGCTCCATCGCCACCACGATCCGGGCATCGCCCACCTTGGCCCGCAGCCCGGCCAGCGTGGTGTGGATGGCGGTCGGGTGATGGGCGAAATCGTCGTACACGGTGATGCCGCCGTGGTCGCCGATCACCTCCAGCCGGCGCTTGACGCTGTGGAAGCGCGCCAGCGCCGGCAGCACGGAGGCCACATCGACGCCCACCGCCGCGCAGGCAGCCAGCGCGGCCAGGCCGTTGAGCACGTTGTGGTCGCCCAGCAGCGGCCATTCGACGGTGCCCAGCGCGACGCCGCGCTGCGCCACCGCGAACGCGCTGCCGTCCTCGGCCAGCTTGCGCGCGCTCCATTCGAACGCCGGATCGAAGCCGAAGCGTTCGACCGGCGTCCAGCAGCCCATCGCCAGCACTTCGCGCAGATGCGCGTCGTGGCCGTTGACGATCAGCCGACCGCGTCCCGGTACGGTGCGCACGAGGTGGTGGAACTGGCGCTGGATCGCGGCCACGTCGGGGAAGATGTCGGCGTGGTCGTATTCCAGATTGTTGAGGATGGCGACCCGTGGTCGGTAGTGGACGAACTTGCTGCGCTTGTCGAAAAACGCGGTGTCGTATTCGTCGGCCTCGACCACGAATTCGCGCCCGTCGCCGTTGCGCGCCGACACCCCGAAATCCTCCGGCACGCCGCCGATCAGGAAGCCGGGATGGCGTCCCGCCGCTTCCAGCAGGTGGGCGAGGATCGTGGTTGTGGTGGTCTTGCCGTGGGTGCCGGCCACCGCCAGCGTGTCGCGGCCGGGCAGCACGTTCTCCGCCAGCCACTGCGCGCCCGAGGTGTAGCACCGGCCGGCGTCGAGCACCGCTTCCACCGCCGGATTGCCGCGCGACAGCGCGTTGCCGATGATCACCGCATCGCAATCGGGCGAGAGGTTGTCCGGCAGATAGCCCTGCCGCAGTGAGATGCCCAGCCGTTCCAGCTGGGTGGACATGGGCGGGTAGACGTTCTGGTCGCTGCCCTCGACCTCGTGGCCTAGCTCGCGCGCCAGCGCCGCGACCCCGCCCATGAAGGTGCCGGCAATGCCGAGGATGTGGAGTTTCACTTCGTTGGCTCCGGGTGGGAGCGGACGGGCGCGAGGTCGGCCTCGCAAGTCGC
>NZ_JAMQHN010000137.1 GCF_025993755.1 Thermomonas sp.
CTCGCACGGGTCGATGCATTGCGTGACGAACTGTTGGGCGCCGCCGCCGTGCGCGCCATCGAAGGAGATATCCGATGACCCGTGTCCAGACCCTGTCGCTCGCCATCGGCGTCGCACTCGCCGCCCTCACCACAGGCTGGATGGCCGGCCGCGCGACCAACGATTCGCCGACCGCAGCTACATCCGCCGAGGCGCCTGCCGCGGAGCGCAAGGTGCTTTATTACCGAAATCCCATGGGGCTCCCCGACACCTCGCCGGTGCCGAAGAAGGATTCGATGGGCATGGACTACGTTCCGGTCTATGCCGACGACGCGCCGCCGGCGGCGCCGGGCACGGTGGTGCTGCCGCCGGACAAGGTGCAGGCGCTGGGCGTGCGCACGGAAGCGGTTACGCGCGGGGCACTGTCCGCCACCGTGCGCACCAGCGGCACGGTCGAGGTCGACGAGACCCGACAGTACGTCATTGCCCCGCGCTTCGAAGGCTGGGTGGAGCGGCTGTACGCGAACCAGACCGGCATGCGGGTCCGCGCCGGGCAGCCGCTGCTATCCGTCTACAGCCCGCAGTTGGCTGCGGCGCAGCAGGAATACAGGCTCGCTGACGAGACCGCCCGCAGGCTGGCCGGATCCGATCCCGCCAGCGCGGCATCGATGACCCGCCTACGCGATGCCGCCCGTACCCGCCTGCGCAACTGGGAAATCAGCAATGCGCAGATGGACAAGAAGGCCCTGATCCTCACCGCGCCGGCAAATGCGGTGGTGATCGAAAAACCGGTGGTCCAGGGCGCCCGGTTCGAGGCGGGCGAGACCATCCTGCGCCTGGCCGACCTGTCGATGGTGTGGGTGGTCGCCAAGGTGCCGGCGGCGCAGGCCGCGGGCATAGCAATCGGCCAGCCCGCCCGCTTTGAAACCGTAGCCCTGCCAGGCCAAGTGGCCAAGGGCAAGGTCACCTTCGTGCAGCCCGTCATCGATGCAATGACGCGCACCGTGGACGTGCGCATCGCATTGCCCAATCCCAACGGCGACCTGCGGCCCGGGCTCTACGGGACGGTGCTGCTCGAAGCGCCGGGAACCGGCCCGGTGCTCACCGTTCCGCGTTCGGCCGTGCTGGACAGCGGCACGCGCCAGATGGTGCTGGTTGAGACCGGCGCGGGCCGTTTTGTACCGCGCGACGTGACCCTGGGTCGTCGCGGCGGCGAGCGCATCGAGATCCTCGACGGGTTGTCTGAAGGCGAACAGGTCGTGGTGTCCGCCAACTTCCTGATCGACGCCGAGAGCAACCTGCAGTCGGCACTCAAGGGGCTTGAGGGTCACGCAGGACACGGGTCGCCCTCCGGCACCAGTGAAGATCCGCAGCGCGAACAGTCAGGCGATGGCTCCGCCGACCCGCACGCCGGCCATGGTGCCGAGGCAGCGGATCCGCACGCCGGGCACAGCGAGGAGGCGGCTGACCCACATGCCGGCCATGCCATGCCTGCGGCGCCTGCGGATGCGCCGGCTCCCGCCAGCGCCCTTGACGCACCTGCCGGTCAAGACGGCCATGGCAGCCACGGGATGATGAGCGACCACGCCGCACCTACTTCCCCCACCGGGCACGAGGGGCACTGACATGCTTGGCCGTCTCATTGAATGGTCGGTACGCAACGTCTTCCTGGTGCTGGTGATGGCGCTGGCGATCGTCGCCGGGGGCATCTACGCGCTGACGAACACGCCGCTGGACGCCCAGCCGGACCTCTCGGACGTACAGGTGATCGTGTTCACCGAGTACCCAGGGCAGGCGCCCCAGGTGGTCGAGGATCAGGTCACCTATCCGCTGACCAGCGCCCTGCTTGCAGTTCCGAAATCGCGAGTCGTCCGCGGCTTCTCGTTCTTCGGCGCCTCCTTCATCTACGTCATCTTCGAGGAGGGCACCGATCTCTACTGGGCGCGCTCACGCGTGCTCGAAAACCTCAACGTCGCGTCGAAGAACCTGCCGCCCGGCGTGGCACCCGCACTGGGCCCTGACGCCACCGGCGTGGGTTGGGTCTATCAGTACGTCCTCAAGAGTGACCGCCACTCGCTGGACGAACTGCGCGCGATGCAGGACTGGTATCTGCGCTACCAGCTGACCACCGCGCCCGGGGTGGCCGAGGTCGCCAGCGTCGGTGGCTTCGTGCGCCAGTACTCGATCACAGTCGATCCGGTGCGGCTGCGCGCGTTCGACATCCCGATTTCGCGGGTGTCCGAGGTGATCGCTGCAAGCAACCGCGACGTTGGCGGCCGTGTGATCGAAATGGCCGAGACGGAGTACATGGTGCGGGGCCGTGGCTACCTGCGCGGCATCGAGGACATCGAGAACCTGGTGCTGCGCGCCGAAGGCGGCGCACCGGTGCTGATCGGCGATGTTGCCCGGGTCGAGCTTGTGCCCGATGAGCGCCGCGGGATCGCCGATCTGGACGGCAAAGGTGACGTGGTGGGCGGGATCGTGATTGCGCGATTCGGCGAGAATGCCCTAGCCGTGATCGACGGGGTGAAGGACAAGATCGCCCAGCTTGCGAGTGGACTGCCGGAGGGCGTCAGCGTGCAGGCGGTCTACGACCGCTCCGACCTCATCGTGCGTGCGATCAAGACCCTGCGCACGACCCTGCTCGAGGAGAGCCTGATCGTCGCGCTGGTGTGCCTGGTGTTCCTGTTCCATGCGCGCAGCGCGCTGGTGGCGATCGTCATGCTGCCGGTCGGCGTGCTGATCGCGGTGATCGCGATGCGTGTGCTGGGCATGAACTCCAACATCATGAGCCTGGGCGGCATCGCGATCTCGATCGGCGTGATGGTCGACGCGGCGATCGTGATGATCGAGAACGCGCACAAGC
>NZ_JAMQHN010000138.1 GCF_025993755.1 Thermomonas sp.
AGAAATCATCATGGCTAACATCGGCACCTTCACCGCAGAGAAAGACGGCTTCACCGGTACGCTCCGCACCCTGACGCTCAACGTCAAGGTCAAGCTGGTTCCCAACGACAAAGGGGACAACGACAACGCCCCCGACTTCCGCCTGCAGGCGGCCAGCCACGACATCGGCGCGGCGTGGAAGAAGACCAGCGAGGCCGGGCGGCCCTACGTGTCCGTGACCCTCGACGATCCTTCGTTCCCGGCGACGGTCTATGCCCGCCTGATCGAAGGCGAGGACGGCACGCACGACCTGATCTGGTCGCGCAGCAAGCCCAAGGCGGCCTGACGGCCGCCCACCGCGCCCCGCCCATTGCGGCGGGGCGCGGTGCTGTTGGCGCAGCACGTCACGCACGCGCTAAGGCGCATCGCGTTCCTTCAACACCGCCTCAAGCTCCTGGCGCACCTGCGCCAGAAGCTGATCGGCCTTGCGCGTGCTGTCGCCGGCGTAGGCCAGCGTCAGCAGCGTGAGCGGATGCACTTCCATGACTTCGCACAGCTCGGTCAGCTTGTGCAGGGTCGGGCTTTTCTGCTCCCGCTCCAGCGAACTCATGTAGGTACGGCTCGACACGTCAGAGAACGCTTCCTGGGTCAAGCCCCGCGCTTTCCTGACCGTCCGTATCGCCGTTGCCAATGAGTGTTTCGCTGCCACCTATGGTTTTCCCTGAAAAACCAAGATGACAGCCGATTGCGTCCTATAGGGCTACAATCTATAGTGTTCATTTGGTGTTGTTGACTTCCGTATTCGTGCCTTTACGGAAAGCCGCATTGGCGGATTCCGACAGAATCGGGGAACCGCATCCGTGTTTCTTCTGGCCTACACAATTCCGCTTCGGCGTTTCCGTGCACGTACGGATTCGGTAGCTTGTGCCTCGGTACTTCCGCACGAAAGCACGCATCCGCTTCCTTGGTTCTGCGCTTTCGCGGAAAAACGCATCTGCGCATCGTCGGATTCGTGGGGGTTCCGGCCTTGATCCAGCCGCTCGTCACCGAAAAACAACGGGTGCAGCTGCTCGCCGTCGGCGCAGCGCTCGCCGATGGTCAGAACATCGACCCAATACCAGCGGTGCGACTGTTTACGCCGGATGCGCACGCGACTTGGCTGTTGGCCGCGCTCGATCCTGTCGATGGGGATACCGCTTGGGGGCTGATCGACCTCGGCATCGGGATGCCGGCGCTGGGGACGATCAAGCTCTCCGACCTGGCGGGCATCGTCGGGCCGCAGCAGCGGCCCGTCCGGCGCGACTTGTATTTCCACGCGGCACGGCCGCTATCGGAGTACGTCAGGCTGGCGCAGCGCGACGGCTCCATCCCCGACTAATCCGGGCGCATTGTGTCTTTTTCGATCTAGCTCAAGACGGCCAAGGTCTGGATCGGCGCCCTTGCACCAGTCGGGTGCGATCCTGACCAAAAAAGACATGGTGCGCGACGTGGCTTTCGGCAGGGTGTGTGGCGTTGCGCGCCATTTCTACGCGGCGCAGCCGTCGCACTCGGACGACTTATGCAAACTTCGGAGCTAATCGGTGTCGACCGCTTTTCACAATTTCAGCTTACGCCTTCTGATACCACTTCGATGCTGCTGAAGCCTTAGCTCCCGCGTTCAACGCCCGTGGCGACGTTCCTGTTGAATAGGAGGTCGCGTCATGGCCGATCGAAGCGCCGAAGCCTGGTATCCGACTGCCGCGTATCTCTACGTGCTGCACTTGGACGGTCCCGCGCTCGCTTGGGAGTACCTGCGTCGCCATCCCGACTACCGGCGCGACTGGCTACGCCGTCGCCGCCAGCCAGAGGCGGCGCACGCCTGGGGGCTGCGCCTGCTGGAAGACCCCGCACTGGATGCACGCGATGCACATCCGGACTGGTTCCCCGACCACGACGGCGTGCTCCAGCTCTACCCGGATGCCGACCCGCCGCCGGAGGCGGACGCCTTCGAGTTCTGGCGCATCCCCGGCCACAAGCATCTGCTCCATGACGGCAAGCGTCTGGTGCTGACGGCACGCTGGCCCGGCTGTTGCCTGCGACTCGCACTGGCGCCGGGCCTGGCCGATGGCATGGCCTACCTGTACGCCATCCGGGCGTGCGTCGCGCCTTGCGCGAGCTACCGCACGATCACGTCCGAGCTGGACAAGCTGGCGACCGCGGACGACGCACCTGCGGCGACGGCCCGTTCCCGGCCCACGCCGGCCGCGCTGCTGGAGCTGCACACCTTGCAGGCGCTCGACGCGACCCTCGCGGGCGCGTCCTTGCGCGAAACGGCCGAAGGACTGTTCGGCGCCGAAGCCGTGACCGCCGGCTGGTACGCCGACGGCGGCCTGCGCTCGCGCGTGCGCCGCCTCGTGCGGCGCGGCCGATCGCTGATGCGCGGCGGCTACCGCCGCCTTGCGCAACTCGAATGACCTGGGGAGGGTCGCTTTGCCTGCGCTGCAAGACGACCCTCTGCGCAACGCATCGCTATCTTGAGACTGCCTCCATCCGGCTGCGCTGGTGCTGCCGGCGCTTCTGACCGATGGAGGTTCACTCGATGCGACCCGCACCCTTGCGGCCTGCTGCCGCTGCCACCACCACGCCCGCACAACCCCAACGCTACCTCACCAACGACGAAGCCGCCGAGTACCTGCGGCTGTCGCCGCGCACGCTCGAAAAGCAGCGCGTGATCGGCGGCGGGCCGAAGTTCCGCAAGTTCGGCCGCCGCGTCATGTACGCGGTGGCCGACCTCGATGCCTGGGCCGACCAGCGCAGCTTCGAGGCCACCTCCGACCCCGAATACGCCGAGCACCACTCGGCCGACAGCCGTGCGCGCTGATCGGTGGCTCGCCGGTGGCCATCGTCATGCCCAGCCCATCGCGGGAGCGGGAACAGCTCGACCTGTTCCGCGCCTTGCCGGGCGATGGCATGGCGCCGCGCGACAGCCAGGACTTGATGGCCTTTCCGTTCTTCTCGCTGGCGAAGTCGCGGCGCACGGCGCCCATCGACTTCCGCGCCGGCGGCGTCACGGTGCGCGTGGAGGGCACGCAGGAACACGGTATCGCCACGATTTGGGATGCGGACGTGCTGATCTGGGCGGCTTCGCAGATCGTGGAAGCGCGCGACGCGGGTCTGCGCCCGTCGCGGCTTATGCACGCGACGCCTTACGAGATCCTGCGCTTCATCGGACGCGGCGTGTCGCTGCGCGACTACCAGCGCCTCAAGGCCGCGCTCGACCGGCTGCAATCGACCACCGTGGCGACGTCCATCCGCGAGACGACCGGGCGGCGCCTGCATCGCTTTTCGTGGATCAACGAATGGAAGGAGCTGGCCGATGCCCGCGGCACGCCGCTGGGCATCGAGCTGATCCTGCCGGACTGGTTCTATGCCGGCGTGCTCGACGCCGCCCTGGTGCTGACCATCGACCCGGCGTATTTCCGGCTGACCGGCGGCATC
>NZ_JAMQHN010000139.1 GCF_025993755.1 Thermomonas sp.
GCAACCGAGGTGCGGGGTGCGCTGGTCCTCGCGGCCATTGGCTCGAAAAGACCTGTATCGGGCAATCGAAGCCGAGCAACACTACATCGTAGCGTTCGGGGGTACCCATCTTCGTGATCATACTGTGCTGGCAGCGGCAGCGAGCGGCCGTTGGCGTCAAGCACGTCGAGCACCATCATCAATCCGCCTCCGCCTTGCTGTTCTTGGTTGTTGTTGGTCGTGTGATGCGGGATATGGCAGTGCACCAGCCAGCGACCTGGCTTGCGCGCGGTCCAGATGACGTCGTACCGCTGGCCGGGGCCGACATTCACGGTGTCGGCCTGGAACTGGGCATCCGGCGGCAGATCCACCCCATCGCGGGCGACCACGGTGAACGGGCCACCATGAATATGCATCGGGTGCACGAAATTGGTGTTGCTACCGACGAAACGTATCTTGATCGTTTCGCCGAGGCGCATCTTTACCGTGTCGGTGGACGGATAAGCCTTGCCGTTGATCGTGAAATAGTTGGGCAGACCACCTTCCATGTTCATTGCCGGATAAGTGATGCCGTCACGCACGAGCCATTCCTGCAGCAAGAGGGTGTACTCGTGATCGGCTTTCACTTCTTTCGCTGGATCAGCCGCAGCCGTTGCCTCTTCGGATGGCAGATTCAATGCGGCGAGACGCTTGAGGTTGTCCGGGTTATGGGTGGGGTGCACGATCAGTGCACCATATAGGCCGAGGCTCTGCTGGCGATCCGGGTGATCGTGCGAGTGATAAAAGTAGGTGCCCACCTGCGCGACCACATAGTCGTACGTGAAGGTGGCGCCGGGCGCGATCGGCTTCTGCGTGACCACGGCCGGACCGTCCATCGTGTTGGGCACAATCAGTCCATGCCAATGCAGCGTGGTCGATTCGGGCAAGTGGTTGGTGACTACGAAACGAACGTGATCGCCTTGTTCAAGTTCGATGCGCGGACCGGGCACCTGGCGATTGACCGCGTAGGCGTTTACCGGTCGATCGGCGAGGATGCTCCACTGGATCACTTCGAGATCGAGGTGAAACACCTTTACCCCGTCAACGATCCGTGGTTGCAGCGGGCGATCGCCCTGCGCATCCACTGCGGCGGTGTACACGCTATCGCGCGGGTCGATGGCTGCCATGTCGCGCATGGTCGCGGCCGGCGTCTCCTGCGTGGTGATCATGCCCGGCGGCATGATCAGCTTGCCGACTTCGTGAGCGGAAAGCCGCATGTTGAAGAAGGCTGAGGGTAACGTCGTGCCCGCGATCAGCATCAGCCCGGTGAAGGCAGCGACCGCCACCAGCTGTGCGCGTGTCGGCTTCTTATCTCCGCCGTGCATGCTGTGGTCCGAAGGAGCCCCGCGCTTGTCGTCATCCTTTCCCGTGGTCGCTGACATCATCCTGTGGCCGGCGTCCATCGAGGCCATCGCCCCATGATCGTGTGACGCGCCTTGCGACATCTGAGATGGCTCATCGTGTCGTGCACTGGCAGGAGGGCGTACCGTCATCAGCCCATGCTTCATGCCGCGCGCCACCAGCCACACGTTGACCGGATAGCACAACCCGTAACCGGCCGTGACGCCGAGCGACATCACGAACCAGAACAGCGGTTCGCCCGGCCACATCGCCCGCATATCGCGTCCCATCATGAGAACCACCATGACCGGTGCCATACCGGCCATCATCGCGTTCATCGAAATGAACTCAGGCATGAAGGACTTTCGCACGTTCTCCACGTACGAACCGCCCATCATCTTTCGCATGAACAGCGACTGGAAAATCAGCAAGCCGAACAGGAAGCCGGCCGCGTATTCGATAATGAGATCGACCCACATCGGCAAGCCGATCAGCGACACCACAACGGCCGCCAAGATGATGCCGGTGGCGTCGCCGGCGACACAGTGCACGGCCGAGCCCACACCCTGCTTCCACAGTGGCCGCACGAACGCTTCGTGCGTGCCCGGCGTCGGCTCCTTGTCCGCCATCACGTAGAGCAGCAAGCCGATCGGCCCCATGTACAGCGTCACCAACACGAAGCCCCACTTCATCACGGTGGGTTCGGGATTACCGCGGAACTGATCCCATGCGACGTATGCAGCGGAAAGCACCGCGATTGCGAGCCACGCATAGACGAAAACATCAATCGGTTGGATCAGCATGTCGGCATCCTAGATTCTGCGCGCCGGCAGCACCCGTTCCCATCGGGGCTAGCACCGCGATACATCAAGGTCGACCAACCTTGCCGGAGCGCGAGAATGCGCGGGAAAGCCATTGCTTCATGATCATTCTCCCGACACCGGTGTGGATTGCCACTGGATCGAAACGATCTTCCAGTTCTTGCCGTCCTTCTGGAGGCTGAGCACTTCGCGGCTGCGCAACGTGGTCGGCTTGCCCTTGAGCGTGGTCTGGATGTCACTCTCGCTGCCGACCATCGCGGTACCGCCCATGGGCATGGAACCGAGCGAGACAGGCGTGATTTTCGCGTTCTTCAGGAATGCGATGTCCTCGCCGAGGTGGCCATTGGCGTAGTCGTCACGCGTCTGGGTACGGCCGCCCTCACTGATGGTGGCGTTGGCTGCTAGCAGCGCAAGTACGCCTGCGCGGTCGCCGTGCTGCAGGGCTTCGTGGAACGCCTTGGCCACGGCCTCTGCCTCCGGCACCGCCTTCGGTTTCATACCGTCCAGCGACAGCGGGGCTTCGGCTGCGGGCGCAGCGGCTGCCGTGTGACCGTGCCCGTCCTCTGCTGCCGCTTTATCGTTGTGATCAGCGTCGCCGGACATGTCCATCCCCTGCATGTCTGGTGCTGCGGCATGAGCGCCCTCGTCGGCGTGGCCGCCATGACTGTGGGCATGATCGCCCTCGTCGTCCATATCCATGTCTTCATCCGGCGGCGCCTTGGCCACGATGGCTTTGTATTCGGCCGGCGTCATGCCGGGCAGCTTCTCCAGAAAGGCCACCATGCTCCAGATGGTCGGGTCGTCGTGGCCGGCCTTGCCCCACGCCGGCATCGCGCTCATCTTGATGCCGTGCTTGATCACCCAGAAGGCGTCCTTCGGATCGACGTGCACCTTGGAGAGGTTGGGAGGCTGCGGGTACATGCCCACCCGCAGCTCGGAGTCGTTCACACCGGGCGAAAGATGGCAGCCCGTGCACATCGCCGCGTACTGGCCGGCGCCCTTCAGGATCAGTTGCGGGTCTTCGAGGTTGGGTACGCTCAGATCGTTCGAGCGCAGGTGGATCGAGCGGTTCCGCAGGGTTTGCAGCACGGCGAACACCGGCCTGGTGTGATGGTCGTCCGCGCCGATGTTATAGAGGCCGGAATAGACGAAGGCGCCGGCACCGACGGCCAGGACCCCCAGGGTGACGGCGACGGTGATGAGGTATGCGCTGTGCTTTTTCATAGGTCAATCCCTCAGAACCAGAAGCGGACGCCGGCCACGATCTGCCGGTCGAGTACGGGTTCGTGATCCTGCCGAGCGTAGTCGGCCGTGGTGCCGACACGGCGGACCCAGCTCACGCCGATGTACGGAGCAAACTGGCGGTGGATCTCGTAGCGCAGGCGCAGGCCGAACTGCACATCGGACACGCCACTGCCGATGCGTCGTAGCGGGTCGTCCTTGCCGTACAGGTTGATCTCGGCTTCCGGCTGCAGGATCAGCCGCTGGGTGAACAGCAGTTCGTATTCGGCACGCAGGCGCGCGGCGGTGCGACCGCCGGCGCCCACGTAAGCGGTGGCCTCCAGCTCGAACCAGTACGGCGCCAACCCCTGCACACCGAACGCGGCCCATGTCCGCTTCGGACCCTCGCCGAAATCCTGGCGCGCGCCGAGCTGGGTGCCCCAATAGGTGGCAATGCTGTGATTCCAGAAGGCTTCCAGCGCACCATCGTCCAGCCTTCCGCGGCTGCGTTCGCCTTCCGTACGAATCCACAGCTTGTTCGTGTCGTTGCCGTACCAGCCTTCGGCTTCCCAGGCTTGACCATTCGCGTCGCGGCCGTGGAAAGCCTCCAACTGGTCGATCAGCAACATGCCCAGCGGCGTGTTGTCGGCCATGTCCATGCCCTGCATGGAGCCGTAGCCCACACCGTCGGAATAGTCGGGACTACGCGCATCAGGGGGCGGGCTGCCACCTTGCATGGGGCCCATCGTCATTCCCGACATCGCGCCCATGCCGGCCATGCCGCTCTGGTCCTTCTGCGACATCGCACCATGATCCATGCCGGCCATGCCAGCGTGATCCATTCCTTTCATCGCCTCCGGACTCATGCCGGTCATCGACCCGTGATCCATCCCCGACATGTCGCCGGTAGTTGTCGTCGATGCAGCCGGGTTGGCGGGTTTCTGCATGCCCTGCATGCTGTCGTGATCCATGCCGGGCATGGCGCTGTGGTCCATACCATCCGCGCCGTTCATGGGGCTGGGAGCGGAGGTCGCCGGAGCGGGAACTGGTTTCTTCTTAGCCTTCTTGACGGGCGTTTTCGTCGCCGGTTTTGCCGTGCTGCTCGGGGCTGCGGGCGTCGTCATGCCGGACATGCTGCCGTGTTACAATCCCGGCAAGGAACAAAAATACGTGGACGAGGTACCGCACGCAGGCGGTGCGCTCAGCGCCAAGACCCCCCAAAGAAAAGCCCACCACACCGCC
>NZ_JAMQHN010000140.1 GCF_025993755.1 Thermomonas sp.
ACCTTCGCCTGGCGCGGGCGGCACCGATCCGACTCTGCTGGCGCGCTACCGCGACGCCCTGCAGCGCGCGATCGCGCGCCAGTGGACGCGCCCGGATTCCGTGCCGCTGGGCCAGCGCTGCCGGATTTCGATCCGCCAGCTGCCCGGTGGCGACGTGATCAGCGTCGAGGTCGATCCGTCCTGTCCCTACGATGCACAAGGGCAACGCTCGGTCGAAACCGCCGTGCTCAAGGCCGCGCCGCTGCCTTATGCCGGCTTCGAAACGGTCTTCAACCGCAACCTGGAACTCAATTTCGAGGCGGCCGACCGTTGAGCAGGCCGTCGGGCAGCTTGGGCCATCCAGTCCGCTGCCGTTCATCCTGCTGCGGTGAAATCGGCGAACCTGTCTCATCAGGTGGTTCGTTCATCGGGTGGTCTGGCGCGTGTTCATGAAATCGGTTGTCTGCGGCCTGCTCGCCGCGCTGTTGCTTCCGCTGGGCGCCGCGCAGGCGCAATCGCGCAGCGGCCTGGAGATCGACATCGTCGGCGGCAACGCCGCAGCGCTGCCGATCGCGGTGGTTCCCTTCGGCGGCGACTGCGGCCAGACCGATGTCAGCGGCGTGGTAAGCGCCGATCTCAACCGCTCCGGCCAGTTCCGCACGCTCGATGTCAGCGGCCTGCCCGAACGACCGACCACCGGCAGCGAGGTGTCGTATCCGACCTGGCGGATGCTGCGCCAGGACTACCTGCTGATCGGTCGCTGCGTGCCGGCGTTGGGCAGCTACCGCACCGAATACGAACTGTTCGACGTCGCCCGCCAGCAGCGCCTGCTCGGGATCGCGCTGACCGCCGCGCCCGCCTCGATGCGCGACGTGGCGCACCAGATCAGCGACGCCGTCTACGAGAAGATCCTCGGCGTGCGCGGCGCGTTCTGGACGCGGATCGCCTATGTCTCCGCCAGCGGCCTCGGGCGCGATACCCGCTATGCCCTGATCGTGGCCGATGCCGACGGCTACAACCCGCATACCGTCGTGACATCCAACGAGCCGCTGCTGTCGCCGTCGTGGAGCCCGGACGGGCGCAGGTTGGCCTACGTCAGCTTCGAGGGCGGCAATTCCGGGATCTGGATCCAGGACGTGGCCTCGGCCGCGCGCGAGAAGATCACCAGCTTCCGCGGTATCAACGGCGCGCCGAGCTTTTCGCCGGACGGCAGCAGGCTGGCCATGAGCCTGTCCAAGGGCGGCAACCCCGACATCTACGTGATGGACCTGGGTAGCCGCCACCTCACCCAGATCACCAACCAGCTCGGGATCGACACCGAACCGACCTGGAGCGCGGACGGCAGCAGCCTGTATTTCACCTCCGACCGCGGTGGGCGCCCGCAGGTGTATCAGGTGTCGTCCAGCGGTGGCGCCGCCACCCGGGTCACCTTCGACGGCAGCTACAACGCCAGTCCGAGCGTGTCGTTCGATGGCAAGAAGATCGCGACCGCCCAAGGCGCCGGCAACGTCTACCGGATCGCGATGATGGACCGCAGCACCGGCAGCCCGCGCTGGAGCATGCTCTCGCCGGGTTCGCTGGACGAATCACCAAGCTTTGCCCCCAACGGCGCGATGCTGGTCTATGCCGCCCGCGAGGGGCGCAGCGGCGTTCTTTACGTGGTGTCGGCCGACGGCCGCGTGCGCCAGCGGCTGGAAACCCGCTCCGGCGGCGACGTGCGCGAGCCGGCGTGGTCGCCCTATCGCGCGAGGTGAAGACGCTGTTGTCGGGGCCGGTCGCACAATGGCCGGTGCGTTACGGAGTTTTCGTTCATTCCATCGAGTCCAGAAGGGGTTCATGCCATGCGTCGTTCCATCCACTCCACCGTCCGTATCCTGACGATTGCGGTCATCGCTTCCGCCGTGGCCGTGGGCTGCAGCAAGAAGGTCAAGGAGACTCCGCCCTCGCAGACGGACGTGGGCACCACGACGCCTGGACAAACTTATGGAACCCCGGTCGCCGGTGCCTACACTCCGGCCGACCTCGATACCGATCCCTGCCTGCGTACCCGGGTCGTCTATTTCGATCTGGACCGCGATCTGGTCAAGCCGGAATTCCAGGCCATCGTGGCCTGCCATGCCAAGTACCTGCGTGATCGTCCGAGCGCCCGCCTGCGTCTGGAAGGCAACGCCGACGAGCGCGGCAGCCGCGAATACAACATGGGCCTGGGCGAGCGGCGCGGCAACTCGGTGTCCAATGCGTTGCAGGCCAACGGCGGCAGTTCGGCCCAGCTGACCGTGATCAGCTATGGCGAAGAGCGCCCGGTCTGCACCGATTCCAACGAAAGCTGCTGGTCGCAGAACCGCCGCGTCGAATTGATCTACACCGACAAGTGAGAGTCGCAAGCCTGACCCTGCTGGTGGCGGTGCTGATGGCATCGCCGCTGGTGCATGCACAGCGCGCCAGCCTCGCCGACCGCGTGGCCGCGCTGGAGGCGCGCGCGGCCGGCGACCAGAACCCGACTGAATTGGTCAACCAGGTGACCCAGCTCAGCGCCGAAGTGCAGAGCCTGCGTGGCCAGATCGAAGAGCTGCAGCAGCAGCTTGAGCAGGCCAGACAGAGCCAGCGCGCGCAGTATCTCGACTTGAGCGGTCGTCTGGATCGGCTGGAGGGCAGTGGCGGCGGCGCCGCTGCAAACACGGCTCCGTCGAACCCCGCCCCGGACGGTGCGCGCGATGACTCGCCTGCGCCCGCCCCCGCGACACGGCCCGCCGCGCCCGTGGCCGCGGCCCAGGGCGAGCAGGGCGCCTACGACAACGCATTCGACGCGCTCAAGACCGGCGACTACGCCGAGGCCGCCCGCCGCCTGCGCGACTTCCTCGCCGCCTACCCGGACGGCGCGCTCGCGCCCAATGCGATCTACTGGCTGGGCGAAAGCTATTACGTCACCCAGAACTACCAGCTCGCCAGCGCCCAGTTCCGTGCGCTGCTCGACCGCTATCCGAACCACGACAAGGCACCCGGCGCTCTGCTCAAGCTCGGCCTGACCCAGTACGGCCTGCGCCAGTACGACGCGGCCGATGCCACCTTGCGTGCGGTGATGCGCCGCTATCCCGGCACCGACGTGGCCCGGATTGCCGACGACCGCCTGCGGGCGATGCAGCTGGCCGGCAATCGCTGACGCAACGCGGATCGAATCGGCGTTGCATTAAAATGAACCGATGAACGCAGGCGCCGAGGCGGCCTCCGCGCTGGCGACCGCGTCGGCCGGGCGGCTCAAGCTCACCGAAATCTTTCTTTCGCTGCAAGGCGAAGCCCGCGAGGCGGGTTGGCCGACCGTGTTCGTGCGCCTGACCGGCTGCCCCTTGCGCTGCCAGTATTGCGACACCACCTACGCCTTCCACGGCGGCCAGTGGTGGACCCAGGAAGCCATCCTCGACAAGGTTGCCGCCTTCGGCGCGCGCCACGTCTGCGTGACGGGCGGCGAGCCGCTGGCGCAGAAGGAGTGCATTCCGCTGTTGGCGCGGCTCTGCGATGCCGGCCATGCGGTTTCGCTGGAAACCTCGGGCGCGCTGGACATCGCCGCCGTCGATCCGCGCGTCTCGCGCGTGCTGGACATCAAGACCCCGGGTTCCGGCGAGGTGGTGCGCAACCTGTGGAGCAACCTCGACCACCTGACCGCGCACGACCAGATCAAGTTCGTGATCTGCTCCCGCGAGGATTTCGACTGGGCCAGGGGTGTGCTGGAAAAACACCGCCTCGATGCCATCTGCGACGTGTTTTTCTCGCCCAGCTTCGGGAAGGTGCAAGCGCGCGAACTGGCCGAATGGATCCTCGCCGAACGCCTGCCGGTGCGATTCCAGATGCAGCTTCACAAGATCCTGTGGGGCGACGAGCCGGGCCGCTGAGCTCGCGGACAGGAAACATGAGTGCCGATTTCGACAACACCGCTGCCGGCAAACCCGCCGTCGCCCTCGTCTCCGGCGGCATGGATTCGGCCGTCGTGCTGGCCATCGCGCGCGAGCAGGGGCACCTCGTCCATGCCCTGAGCGTGCGCTACGGCCAGCGGCACACCTCCGAACTGGACGCCGCCGCGCGCGTCGCCCGGATGCTGGGCGCAAGCCAGCACAAGACCGTGAACGTGGACCTGCGCAGCTTCGGCGGATCGGCGCTGACCGCGGACATCGCCGTGCCCACCGACGCCGACGGCCATGCCATCGGCGCGGTCATCCCTTCCACCTACGTTCCGGCGCGCAACACCATCATGCTGTCGCTGGCCTTGGGCTGGGCCGAGGTGCTGAGCGCCACCGACCTGTACTGCGGCGTCAATGCGGTGGATTACTCCGGCTATCCGGACTGCCGCCCCGAGTTCATCGACGCCTTCGAGGCGCTGGCGAACGTGGCGACCAAGGCCGGCGTGGAAGGCAGCCGCTTCCGCGTCCACGCGCCGCTGCTGCGCATGAGCAAGGCCGACATCGTCCGCGAGGGCCTGCGCCTGGGCGTGGATTTTTCGCAGACGGTGAGTTGCTACCAGGCCGATGCCGAAGGACGCGCCTGCGGCCATTGCGATGCCTGCCGACTGCGCGCGCAGGGCTTCAATGACGCCGGCGTGCGCGACCCCACGCGCTACGCGGCCAGCGCCATCGGTTAAACTGCGCGCCCCGGCGCAATGCCGTGCGTTTCCGCAACGGGTTGGTAGCTCAGTCGGTAGAGCATCGGACTTTTAATCCGCTGGTCCTGGGTTCGATTCCCAGCCAACCCACCATTCGCGCAGCAGAAGCCAGGCTCACGCGCGGCTTGCCACCGCATCGGCCGCCAGCGTGACCAGCTGCGCGGAAACCTGATCGAACGGTGTGATGCTGCGCTGCGCCCGGCACAGCACGATGACGCCTTCCATGCTGGCGATGACGAGCGTGGCCAGTTGCGCGGCGCGGTCCTGTGCACAGCC
>NZ_JAMQHN010000141.1 GCF_025993755.1 Thermomonas sp.
ACGGGCGGCCGCACGCAGGCGCAGCATCTGCGCGCGGCCGGCGTCATCCAGCGGGGGCAACTGCCAGCGCGCGCACTGCGCCAGCCGCGAGCGCAGGTCGGGAAGCGCCAGCGAAAGGGCTTCGGGGGCCTCGGAAGCGGCATACAGGATCCCGCGCCCGGCGTCGCGCTGGGCGTTGTGGCGGTCGAACAGCGCGATTTCGTCGGCACGTTCCCCGGCAACCGCATCCAGATCGTCCAGCGCAACCAGTTCTGCCTCGACGCCTTGCAGCGCCTCGCCCACGCGCCCACGCAAGCCGCGCAGGGAGAGATAGGCCATGCGCCGGCCCGCCGCCTCGGCTTCCGCGCAGGCGGCCAGCAGCAGGTGGGTCTTGCCGCTGGAATGCGGACCGCATACAAGTACCGGATCGCCACCGCGCCCGAGGGCAAGCGCGCGCAGCTGATCGAGCAGCCCCGGCGGCGGCGCGACGAATCGGTCGAAGCGCTGGTCCGGCGGTGCGCGCAGCGCCAGCGGCAATTGCGTCCCAACCGTTTCCACGTCAGCCGGCGTCATCCCCGCCATCGGCGCGTTCCGGGCCGACGCTCCGAACGCCGTCGCCCGCGTCTTCGCCCTCCGATGCGTCCGCATCCGGCACGCCGACGAACCCTTCGGCATCGAGCAGGATCACCGGCGTTTCGCCCGCGTACAGCCCGCTGCGGCGATAGCGCTCCTGCGCATAGCGCAGCAGCACATTGGCCACCGCCGCCACCGGCAGCGCCAGCAGCATGCCGAGGAAACCGAACAGCGTGCCGCCGGCCATGACCGCGAAGATCACCGCCATCGGGTGCAGGCCGATCCGGTCCCCAACCAGTTTCGGCGTCAGCACGTAACTTTCGATGATCTGGCCGATGCCGAAGACCACGGCGACCCCGGCCAGATGCGGCCAATCGCCGAATTGCACCAACGCGGCCAGACCACCAAGGACCACAATCGAAGCCGGGCCCAGATACGGCACGAAGGTCAGGATCCCGCCAATCAATCCGATCAGGATCCCCAGATCCAGTCCGACCAGCCACAGCCCGATGCCGTAGATGACGCCGAGGATCAGCATGACCATGAGCTGGCCGCGCAGGAAACCGCCCAGCACCGCGTCCGATTCCAGCGCCAGCCGGTGGACGGTCGCATAGTGGTCGCGCGGTACCAGCGAGCCGACGCGGCCGACGATCAGGTCCCAGTCGCGCAGGAAGAAGAAGGTCAGCACCGGCAGCAGCACGATGTTCACCAGCCAGCCGATCAGCGCGAAGCTCGACCTCGACACGTAGCCCAGCGCGACCGAGGCGAAACCGCCCGCGCTTTGCCAGTGTTCGCGCAACAGCGCGAGAAGGTGCTCGGTATCCAGCCAGGAGTGCAGCTCAAAGCCGGTGCGTTTTTCGAACCAGGGCAGGAAGGTACCGAGGAACCATTCGCGATAACCGGGAATGGATTCGGTCAGGGTCGAAATCTGCTGTTCGAGGATCGGAACGATCAGCAGGATGGCGATCACGATCAGCGCGATGATCGCGCTGAACACCAGGATCACCGCAGTGTTGCGGCCAAGCCCGCGCTTTTCGAGGCGATCGACCATCGGATCGCCCATCCAGCCCAGCAACGCCGCGAACGCAAACGGCGCCAGCACCGGCGCCAGCAGCCAGATCACCCAGATCATGCCCGCACCCAGCGCGCACCACTGCAGGCGCCGGAAAAATCCCGCGATCGTTGCGAGGTCCTCGTCCCGCGACATGGTCAGCCTCCGGCCAGCCGGAATCGGGCGGACGCGCCTGTATCGCCACCATCCCCACCGGCAGGAACCGCGACCAGCACGCTGCCGCGACCGACATAGCGGGTGAAGTTCGCCATTCCGGTGCTCAACTCGAGGTCAAGGTCGAGTTGGTCCGGAGTGGCCGTCACCGGGGCGATGCGCCTGACGATCGAAATGCCGCCCAGATAGCCGGCCACCCGCAGATAATCGTCGGCGTCGCGCAGGCCGGCGATCTGCACCCGGAAGGTGCCACCGGCCCCGCCGTTGCCCGCCCGCGCATAGCGACGGTACAGCGCATCCGCGGTTCCGTCTGCGCCCCCGGCCATGGCGCGGCGCGCATCGGCGCTGCTGGTCTGCCAGCGGTTCAGCACCTTGCCGCCATCCACGAGGATCCAGTCCACCTGCCACTGCCCGGGCGTCTTGCGCATCTTCCCGACCAGCTGGATCGGCGGGCTGTAGCGCCGCGACAGCGCGGCCACGGCCGTGGTGTCGCCGCGCCAGATCGCCCCAACCGCCGCCTGCTCGGCCGCATCGCCGGACGGCAGTCCGAGGGCATAGCCGCGGGCGCGGGCCTGGTCCAGCACCGAACGCGCGGCGTTGGCCTGTCGCAGTCCGACCAGCCGTGGTCCGCTGCCGTCGTCGATCGCCAGCCACAGCACCGGCTTGGGCCGGGGCTGCGGCCAGTTCGGCAGACCCAGCAGATCGATCAGGTCATTCACCGCATCCTGCTTGAAGCGCACCACCAGCTTGGTCTGGTAGCTCGGCGCGCCGGCCGCACCGACGCCCTCATCCTGCCGGTAGTCGTAGCTTTCGACGTAGCTGTCGGCATTGGCCAGTTCTTCGCGCACGCCGCCACGCGCGAGCGCGCTCCGGTCCCCGGTCGCATTGATGAGCACTTGCGCCAGCGCCGCCGCCAGCCCCTTCTTGCGTTCCGCATCGGTCTGGTTGCGCACCGGCACTTCGGCCTCGTAGGCACCCTGCGCCACCGCGCGGTCGCCCTCGGTGCGCTGCGCCAGCGCGCTGCCGGTCCACAGCAGTCCCAGCGCCGCCGCCAGCAGGCCCAGCCACCACCGATTCACCGCTTGCGACCTCGCGTGCATCACCGCTCCCTGCCAAAACGTCCGACCGATCCGGCAAATGGTGCCGCAGGCGGGCGCCGGCGTCCATGACTGCGGCCCCTGCCTGCTAAAATGACGGTTTCCCGACGCCGCATCGGATCGCCGTGACGCCTTCCTCCAGTGCCCCTCCACCCGGCCTGACCTACCGTGACGCCGGCGTCGACATCGATGCCGGCAACGCGGTGGTGGAACGCATCAAGCCCTTGGTGCGCGCGACGATGCGCCCGGAAGTGCTGGGCGGCGTGGGCCTGTTCGGCGGCCTGTTCGACCTTGCCGGCCGCTACCGGGAGCCGGTATTGGTGTCCGGCACCGACGGCGTGGGCACCAAATTGATCCTGGCCAAGCAACTGAACCGCCACGACAGCATCGGCCAGGATCTGGTGGCGATGTGCGTGAACGACGTGCTGGTGCAAGGTGCCGAACCGCTGTTCTTCCTCGACTACTTCGCCACCGGCAAGCTGGACGTGGAGACCACGGTGAACGTGGTCGGCGGTATTGCCAAGGGCTGCGAAATCGCCGGTTGCGCGCTGATCGGTGGCGAAACCGCGGAAATGCCGGACATGTACCCGCCGGGCGAATACGACCTGGCCGGCTTCACCGTCGGCGCGGTGGAAAAGTCGAAGCTCATCGACTCCAGCAAGCTGCGCGCCGGCGACGTGCTGATCGGCATCGCCTCCAGCGGCCCGCACTCCAACGGCTATTCGTTGATCCGGAAGATCCTTGCGCGCGCCGGCAACCCGCTGGATCTGGATCTTGGCGGCGTCACCCTGGCCGACGCGCTGATGGCACCCACCCGCATCTACGTCAAACCGGTGCTGGAACTGCTTTCGAAGCATGACATCCACGCCATGGCCCACGTCACCGGCGGCGCGCTGGTGGAGAAGATCATCCGCGTGGTGCCGCCGGGCCTGGGGCTGGAGATCGACACCGCCAGCTGGCCGCTGCCGGCGGTGTTCGACTGGCTGCAGCGCGAGGGCAACGTGGCGCGCGCGGAAATGTGGCGCACCTTCAACTGCGGCATCGGCTACGTGCTGATGGCCGCACCGGAAGCCGCCGCCGCCATCGGAGCCGACCTCGACCGGCTCGGTCTTGCCCACTGGCAGATCGGCCAGGTGACGCCGGCACGCGACGACGAACGTCTGCGCATCGTTTGATGACCCTGCGACTTGCCATCCTCGCCTCAGGCCGCGGCAGCAACCTGCAGGCGATCCTCGATGCGATCGACGCCGGGACGCTGGATGCGCGGGTCGTGGGCGTGTTCTCCGACAAACCCGATGCACAGGCGCTGCAGCGCGTGGCCGAACCGCTGCGCTGGGCGCGCCCGCCGAAGACCTTTGCCAGCCGCGCCGCCTTCGACGCCGCGCTGGCCGACGCCATCGCCGAAGTCGTGCCGGACTGGATCGTCTGCGCCGGCTACATGCGCATCCTCGGACCGGCGTTCGTCGACCGCTTCGCGGGTCGGATCCTCAACATCCACCCGTCGCTGCTGCCCAGGCACAAGGGCCTGCATACCCACCGGCGCGCCATCGACGCCGGCGATGCCGAGCACGGCGCCAGCGTCCACCTCGTCAACGCCGAACTGGACGGCGGCGCGGTGATTGCCCAGGCGCGGGTGCCGGTGCGAGCCGGCGACGACGAGGAGATCCTCGCCGCGCGCGTGCTGCAGGTGGAGCATCCGCTCTACGTGGAAGTCCTGCGGCTGCTGGCCTCCGGGCGGCTTGACGTGATCGACAGCCAACCGCTGCTGGATGGTCATCCGGCGTACATTCCGCTGTCGCTAGAGTTCCCCCACTCCTGAAGGCGCGTCCGCGCCCGTCTTCCACGGTTCAACGCCCATCCCGATGAAATCCTTCCGCATCGCCGCCGCCCTTCTGCTGCTGCTCGCCTGCCTGCCGGCATGGGCGATCCAGCCCTTCGTCGCCGATTACGACGCCAGCTGGAAAGGCGTGCAGGCGAACGCGAAGATCACGCTCAGCAATGCCGGCGGCGACCGCTGGCGCTATGAACTGGGCATCAGCAACCGGCTCGGCAACGCACGCCAGATGACGCTGTTCGAGGAACGCAACGGCACGTTCCGCCCGCTGTCGGGCGTGGATACGGTGCAGGTCCTGTTCAAGAAGTCGCGGATCGAAACGACCTACGACTGGGCCCGGCTGGAAGCGCGCTGGAGCGGCGACGTGAAACCGGACCGTGCCGGGCCGGTGCCGCTGCGCGAAGGCGACATGGACGGGATGCTGCTGAACCTGGCCATCGTGCGCGACGTGACGGCAGGCCGGCCGCTGAGCTATCGGCTGGTGGACAATGGATCGGCGCGCAGCCAGACCTACCGCACGCTGGGGACCGAAACGATCACCGTCGCCGGCCAGTCGCGCACCGCCACCAAGGTCATGCGCGGCGACGACCGCAAGCAGGTCATCGTCTGGATCGTCGATGGATTGCCGACCCCGGCGCGGATCCTACAGCGCAAGGACGGCAAGGACGAGATGGAGCTGACGCTGCGCTCGGTGCGCTGAAAGCCTCGCACGGCCACCGGCCGCAGGCATTCGCCCTCCCAAGTGGCGGGACAGCGACACGCGCTTCCCGACGAAAGCCCGATCCGTTCGTTCCGCGACGAAAACCTACCAGTCCGAGCCGCCGCTGGATCCCGAATCGAAATCACCGCCTCCAAAGGAGCTGCCGCTGCTACTGCTGGAGTCGCTGCCGCTGCTGAAGCTGCTGCCGCTGCCGCCGCTGGAACTGCTGCTGGAACAGTAATCCCCGGAAACCGTGCGGCTGCTCAATTCCACGTCGTGCCAATCGACGCTCTGGTAGGTGGTGTAGACGATCTGGTCGCAGGTGCTGGAGGTTTTCTCCTCGCGCACGCAGTTGTCCGCGGGCGCCACCGTCTTCGACGCCAGCCGATGCTCGCCGGCCGCTTCGTCATAGACGTAGTAATGGTCGACGCAGGCGGACGCCTGCGCAGTGAGGATCGTGAACTTGTGGTAGGGCTGCCGGTCGAGCCAGCGCACGATTCCGAAGCAGCCGCCGAGGATGGACACGAGCACGGCGATCGCCACCATGCAGCCGGTCCTGCTCTTCTTCGAGGGTGGCAACGCGAACGCCGCGGCGGGGAGCTTGTAGAGCCGCAGGATTTCAGCCACGCCGGCTTTCAGTCCAGCCACGTAATCCGCCTGCCTGAACCTGGGGGCGATGAACTGGCTCGAAATGCGATTGAGGTCTGACCCGCTCACCTTCCTGGCGACGCCGTTGCCGGTGACGATCTGGATGCGCCGGGGATTCAGGACGACGAGGAGATACACGCCGTTGTCGATGTCGTCGCGGCCGACGCCAAGCTCCTGCGCGCGGCGGCGGGCGTAGTACTCGACGTTCTCGGTGACGGTGTTGACCGTTTCCACGGCTACAACCAGCTCCGATTCGATCGAACGGAAATACGCCAGCAGGTCGGCTTCTTGCGAATCGGACAGCAGGTTCGCGGTATCGATGACCAGATCGTTCTTGCGCTGGGCCGCGCCCGCCTCGACGACCACCATCCGCGCATCGACGTCGAGGAACTCGTTGCGGCAGTCCTGGCACATCCATTTGCCGGTGTAGCCGTCCTGCTTCAGGTCCTTGCCGCCGCAATTGGGGCAGACGAAGACGCGACCCTCGGCAATATCGGCACCGCGCGCCGCGTTCTCGTCGTCGACCGAAACCACCCTGGTCTGGGTCGCGGCCCACTTGGCGCGGCAGTACAGGCACGTCCACTCGCCCGTCACCGGGTGCTGCACGACCTGCGACGAGCCGCACTTCGGGCAGGTGGTCTCCGCCAGCCCGTCCCTGGATTTCTGCGAGTATCCGGTCGGATTCGCCTTGTCTCCGTCCTCGGTCATGGCCGGAGGATAGCAACGTCCCGCGCCCTCCGCTGCCCCTTTCGTCGGAGGTCGCGGGCCCCGGCTTCCGCAGCCGACCCCGCGCGGTTTCCGCCCCATCAACGCCGCGGCAAATACACCTGCGGATCCACCGGTTTGCCGTCGTAGCGGATTTCGAAATGCAGCATGTCGCGCGCCGCGCCGCTGTGGCCCATTTCGGCGATCTGGTCGCCGGCCTTGACCCGCGTTCCCTCGTTGACCAGCCGGGCGCGGTTGTGCCCGTAGGCGGTCAGCCACTGCTCGTTGTGCTTGACGATCACCAGTTCGCCGTAACCGACCAGCCCGGAGCCGGAGTACACCACCACGCCGTCGGCGGCGGCGCGCACCGGCTGGCCTTCGCGACCGGCGATGTCGACGCCTTGCCGGGTCGGATCGCCCGCCGCAAAGCCGGTCAACACGTTGCCGTCGGTCGGCCAGCGCCAGGTCGGAGCCCCGGCCGTCGGAACCGCTGGTGCACCGGTTGTGGCGACCGACGGTGCTCTTGGCGCCGGGGCACTTCGCGGGGTTGAAGACCGATTGCCGCGCGTTGATGCCGAAGCGCGGCCGTTGGCCGGATACAGTCGCAGCCGCTGTCCCGGGTAGATCGTGTACGGCGGCGGGATGTTGTTCCACAGCGCCAGATCCAGCGCGGTGATGCCGTTCAGGGTGGCGATCCGGTACACGGTCTGCCCCGGCTGCACGACCACGCTGGCGCCGTAGCGCGGCTGCGAGGCCTGCACCGGCCCCTGCCCCACCCGCGACGGTCCGTGGCGTGGTTCACGCACCACCCGGCTGTGCCCGCAGGCCGCCAGCAGGGTCACCAATATCGCAAGGGCAATCCAGCGCATGCGCATGGCCCTCATCATGCCGCATGTCCGCGCAACAGGAACCAAACGACGATCCCGGCAATCAGCGCCAATGCCACCCAGCCGATCGGTTCGACCCAGCGCTGCAGCGCGCGCTCGGCGCGTTCGCCGCCGAGCCGGATCGCCAGCGCCAAAAGGTACACGCGCTTGCCGCGGCCGATCGCCATGCTCAGCAGGAACGGCAGCATCGGCACTCCGACCACGCCGCTGGCCCAGGTGAACACCTTCATCGGGATCGGCGCAAAGCCACCGATCACCAGCAGCCAGAACGCCTTCCACGGAGATTGCGCGGTGATCTCGCGCAGCCGCACCACCTCGGCGTCGATGCGTTCGAGCCAACCCAGACTGTCCAGCGCGGGCCGAACCCATTCGTAGGCGTAATGGCCCAGCAAGTAGCCGACGACGGCGCCCAGCAGGGAACACAGCAGGCTGATGCCGGCGAAGCGGAAACCGCGCTTCGGCTGCGCCAGGCACATCGGCGCCAGCATGATTTCGGGCATGATCGGGAAGAAGATCGCTTCGGCGAAGCTGAGCCCGCCCAGCACGGCCGGAGCGCGCTTCAACTGCGCCCAGGCGATGGCGCGTGCATACATCGGCGCGAACAGCTTCATCGATCCACGATCCCCGACAGCAGCGGAACGAAGCTCACGCCACCAAGGTCCTCGCTGTGGATGGTGCCGTCCTCCGACTTCCGCAACCGCAGCAGGGCCTGCCCGCCGCTTGCGCCCACCGGCGCCACCAGCACGCCCCCGGGGGCGAGTTGTTCCAGCAGCGCCTCGACCAGGGCCGCTCCCGCCGCGGTGACGATGATGGCGTCGAACGGCGCTTCCTCCGGCCAGCCGATCCGGCCGTCGTCGTGCTTGCTGCGCACCTGCAGCCCCAGCGCCCGGAAGCGCTTGCGGGCGCCACGCAGCAGCGCGCCGATGCGCTCGACGGTAAAGACCTCCAGCCCCAGCGCGGCCAGGATCGCGGCCTGATAGCCGGAGCCGGTGCCGATCTCCAGCACGCGCTTGGGCGACGCGTTCAGCAGCGCCTCGGTCATCTTCGCCACCACCCAGGGCTGCGAAATGGTCTGCCCGTGGCCGATCGGCAGGGCGTTGTTCTCGTAGGCGCGCGAGGCCAACGCCTCGTCGACGAAGCGGTGCCGCGGCACCGTGCGGATCGCGTTGAGGACGCGCTCGTCGCCGATCCCGCTGCCGCGCAGGTCGTCGATCAGGCGATCGCGGGCGCGCTGGCCGGTCATCCCGATGCCGACATCGTCCGGACGCAGCCGCATCGGGACGATCATGACCGATCCTCCGGAACCGGCGCGGGCGCCAGTCCGTCCACCCATTGCGCCACCTGCTCCAGCGCCTGATAGCGGGTCAGGTCGACGTGGATCGGCGTGATGGCAATCTGGCCGCTGCGCACGGCGTGGAAATCGGTGCCCGGTCCGGCATCAAGTTCGTCGCCAGCAAAGCCAATCCACCACCACTGGCGACCCCGCGGATCCTGCTGCGGCGTGCACGGGCCGGAACGGTTCCGATGGCCAAGCCGGCTGGTGGCAAAGCCGCGGATCGACTCCCACGGCAGATCCGGGACATTGACGTTGAGGATGGTGCTGGCCGGCAACGGATCGCGTCGGAGCTGTTCGATGATGGCCACGACCGCGCGCGCGGCGCTGGCATAGTGGCGCCCGCTGCTGCCGTTTTCCCGCACCAGGGAAACCGCGACGGCGGGCAGGCCGAGGAAGCGCCCCTCCATCGCCGCGGCCACGGTGCCGGAATAGATCACGTCATCGCCGAGGTTGGCGGCATCGTTGATGCCGGACACCACGATGTCCGGCTCCAGACCGAGTGTTTCCAGCATGCCGGAAATGGCCACGTGGACGCAGTCGGTAGGCGTGCCGAAGACCTTCCAGGTGCGTTCATCGCACTGCACGACCCGGATCGGCGCATCCAGCGTCAGGGAATTGCTGGCCCCGCTGCGGTCGCGGTCCGGCGCCACCACCAGCACCTCATGCCCGGCCTCGCGCAGCCCCTGGGCCAGGATCTGGATGCCCGGGGCATCGACGCCGTCGTCGTTGCTGACGAGAACCCGCATGGCGCCTAGCAACCCGGAAACATGTGCATGCCGGCATGATACCGGATGCAACATCGGATCGCGGTAGGCTGAGGCCATGACCGGGCACGACGACAACGACGACCGCCGGCTGTTTCGCGAGGCGATCGGCGCCGACCGCGGCGAGGTGCGCCCGCTGCCCGTGTCGGGCCAGCCGCCCTTGCCGCCGCGGCCCGCGCCGGCGGCGAAGATGGCCTTGCGCGACGCACAACAGGCCCGCGAGGAATTCCGGCAATGGGCCGCCTCGGGCATTCCCGAGGCGAACGGACGCGGCTGGCTGCGTGACGGCGTCCCGCCACCGACGCTGGAACGACTCGCCCACGGCGAGTTCGCCATCCAGGCGGAATTCCGGCCCGATCCGCGATCGCGGGACCCCTTGCAGCGACAAGTCTCCGGATTCCTCCACGACTGCCGACGGCAGTCGCTGGGCTGCGTGCGGATCGTTTTGCCAACGCCGGCTTCGGGGCACAACGCTGAGGCAGGCGATGTCCACCCGCTTGAACGGGCGCTGGAACATCGCGGCGAGGTGATCGCATTCCACGTCGCGCCCACGCCCCGCGGGAACCTCGTCCTGACCGTCCTGCTTGCCGCACGCTGAAACCCGGCGCGGTCGCGTCAACAGGCGATCACTTGACCTGCGTCAATCCGCTGAACGCCGGCTGACTGCTACGGTGGCGCGTCCTTGCAGCAAGGCGGATTCAGGGCGCCTGCCGCAACGACGTTCTCAACCCAAACGGGAGCAGGGCATGCGCAAACGCGCCGTCGATTTCTGGCTGTCCGTTGCCGCCAGCGTGGCCGCCACGGCATTGTCGTGGCCGTACTGGCGCGACTTCAATTACTGGGCCGTAACGAAGGAGATGTGGTACGTCTACTTCATCGGCGGTTTCCTGCTGTCGATCTACGTGTTCTACGCGTTCCTCGGCGCGCTCCACACGCTGTTCGAGCACGACGCGCTCGAACACGCCGAGGCCGCCGCCAAGTCCGCCGGCAACTCGCAGGAGGCACAGCCATGACCTGCACCCCCGGCCAGCCCTGCGAAGAGGGCAGGAAGCGCGGCCGCGCGCTCGGTGCGCTGCTGCTGATGGCAGCCATCTTCGTGGCGCTGTCGTTCGCCTCGTTCGTCAAGTCGCGCACTCAGGTCGTCCCCTCGGACGTGCACTACGCCAATTTCGACGCGGTGCAGGGCAAGCGCGTGTTCCAGGCCTACAACTGCATGGGCTGCCACACCCTGCTCGGCAACGGCGCCTACTTCGGCCCCGACCTGACCAATGTCTACGAGCACGCCGGACCGGCGTGGCTGGCGGCGTTCCTGCCTTCGGCCGGCGGCTGGCCCACCCGTCCCGCCGTGCAGGTGCATCTGGCGGACGCCGACCAGCAGGCCGACACCGGCATCAAGGACATGGACGCCTACCTCAAGAAGTTCCCGGGTGCGGCCGAACGCATCGCCCGTCGCGGCGGCCACGACAGCTACATGCCGAACCTGCCGATCACCGGCACCGAGGTCAAGCAGCTGATCGCGTTCCTGAAATACACCTCGGAAATGAACACCATGGGCTGGCCGCCGAAGCCGCAAGTCGATGGCCTGGCCTTCCCGCAGGCCAAGCCGTTCCCGCAGGCCGCGGCTGCGCCGAACGCCGGCGCCGCGCCCTCACCGGGGGCGCCCCAGGCGGCGGCCGATCCCGCGCAGCAGGGCAAGGAACTCGCCGCGCAACTGGGCTGCACCGCCTGCCACGCCACGGACGGGACGAAGAAGGTCGGTCCCGGATGGGGCGGGCTGTTCGGCCACCCGGTACGACTCGCGGACGGGAACACCGTCACCGCCGACGACGCCTACCTGGCCGAATCGATCCGCAGCCCGAACGCCAAGGTGCCCGAGGGCTTCACCGCCGGCGTGATGCCCGCCTACGACGCGGCGACGGTTCCGGACGACCAGGTCAAGTCCATCGTCGCCTACATCCGCAGCCTGCAGGGAGGTGGCCAGTGATGCAGATCCAGTACCAGACCCAGCGCCTGAGCATGCGCTTCTTCATGCTCATGGCGGTGCTGTTCATCGTCCAGGTCGGTTTCGGCCTGCTCCTGGCCATGCAGCACGTCGATCCGACCCTGCTGGCCGGAACGCTCAACTTCAACATCGCCCGCGCCGAGCACCTCAACCTCGGCATCCTGTGGATCCTGTCCGGCTTCATCGGCACCATCCTGTTCGTCGGCCCGCTGATGTCCAGGCGCGAGTTGGCGGCCCCGGCCCTGATCAAGTTCCTGTTCTACGCGCTGTGCGCCGTGACGATCTGGAACTTCATCTCGCAGGGCTTTGCCGCCAGGGGCGTCGCCGGCTGGTGGATGGGCCAGCCGTGGATCCAGGAAGGCCTTGAATACCTGGAAGCCGGACGCGCCGCCGACGTGGTGATCCTGATCGGTTTCTCGATCCTGGCCTACGTGGTCTGGCGCACCTTCCCGCCGCGCAAGGACTGGAACGAGATCCACTGGGGTCTTGCGATCGGCGTGCTGGCGCTCACGTTCGTCTGGCTGTTCGGCATGTTCTTCGTCGAACGCCAGGACCTGAGCGAATACTTCCGCTGGTACGTCGTCCACTACTGGGTGGAAGGCGTGTGGGAAGTCATCCACATCAGCCTGATCGGCTTCCTGCTGGTGCTGCTGTTCGACGCCAACGTCAAGAGCGTCGGCTACGCGGTGTTCTGGGGCGTGGTGCTGGTGTGGCTGTCGGGCCTGATCGGCAACGCCCACCACTACTTCTGGATCGGCACGCCGGAGTTCTGGCAGTTCTGGGGTTCGCTGTTCAGCGCGCTGGAACCGCTGCCGCTGGTGTTCTGCTTCTGGCACATCTATCTGGACGCGCACCACGACCGCAAGCCGCTGAAGAATGCCCCGGCGTTCTACTTCATCCTCGGTTCGGTGGTGCTTGAACAGGTCGGCGCCGGCATTCTCGGCTTCACCATGACCTTCGCCCTGACCAACGTGTGGTCGCACGGCACCTGGATCACGCCGGCCCACGGCCACCTGGCCCTGTTCGGCACCTTCGGCATGCTCGGCATCGCCGCCGCCTACTTCGCGGTGCCGGTGATGCGCGGGATCAAGGAGTTCGACCAGCGCCTCGGCAAGACCGCGTTCTGGCTGGTGTTCACCGGGATGCTGGGGATCGCGTTCGCCTTCGCGATGGGCGGCAACGCGCAGATCTTCATCTACCGCACCCTGAGCCTGGACTGGTTCGGCGGCGACGTCTATCCGGCCATGAATTTCTTCAAGGCATTGGTTCCGGTGTTCGGCACCGTGTTCCTGACCGGCACCGGCATCATCGTCTACGACCTGCTGACCATGGGGCACCGCGTTCCGTCGCAGAGCGCATCTCCGGCTGCCGACGCGCACGCCGGTCCGGCGGCGCTGCCGCACGCGCCGGGACGCTGGAGCCGCTACCTCGAAGGCTATGAAGCCGGGCTGTGGCTGATGGGCATGTGGATCTTCGGCGCCGTCATCACCTTCGGCCTGCTCAGCTTCAACCTGCCCTCGGTGCGCGCCGGCAACCCGACCCTGCCCTACATCCTGGCCTGGGTCGGCTATCCGGGACTGCTGCTGATCACGCTGCTGTTCGTCTGGCGCTTCCTCGCCTCGCTGGAAGCGCGCGCCAAGGACCCAGCCAACGCCGCACTACCGCTGGCGGTGTTGAAACCGGCCTGATCAACACAGGGACGACGCGGCGGAACCGCAAGCCGCACCGTCGCGCAGGTTCAGGAAGCCGGGGCTCCGAAAGGGGCCCCGGTTTTTTCTTCGGACGATTCACGCAGTCCCGCCATATCGTCCACCGCGCCCAGTTCGGCCAGCACCACGGTCGCGTAGCAGCCCGCAGGCAGGCTGAATCCGAGTTCCAGCGCATCCGCCGCCAGCCAGCGCCAGCACAGGCCCACGGGCCGCAGCCGCAGCGCACGCCGTTCCTGCTTCAGTCCCGCCTGCTCCAGGCCGACGCGCAGTCGCCCTGCGGTCGGGTCCTGCAGCGCGTCCTGTTCGACCACGCGCACGGCACCCTCGCTGCGCAATTCGCCCTGTCCCCATAGCGAGCCTGTCGGATGGACGTCGAACGCCGCCAAGCGCGCTTCCAGCTCCGGCGTCATCGGCTCCGGGCCGAACACGCTGCGGCTGCCGTCCAGCATCCACACCTCGCCATCCAGCGCGGCGTCCCAATTGCCGGCCATGACGCGCGCGGCCAGCACGCGGTTGAACAGTTCCGAGCGCGCGGCCGACAGCAACAACGCGCGCTCCTCGCGCCGCACCCGGCGGCCATCGAACATCGCCAGCGCCTTGCGCA
>NZ_JAMQHN010000142.1 GCF_025993755.1 Thermomonas sp.
CACCAGGCCGTTGCCGCCGGTGAGTTCCTCCGGCTTGAGCACCGAAGGCAGGATCGAATACTTCACCGGTCCGAACAGGGTCGACTGCATTCCGGTGCAGAACAGCGCCACCAGCAGTACCGGCATGCTCTGCAGGACGAAGCCGACCGCCGCCAGCGACATGATCGCGATCTCCATCGAGGTGGTGATCACGATGAGACGCTGCTTTTCCAGCCGCTCGGCGATCTGCCCGGCGCTGGCCGAGAACAGGAAGAACGGCAGGATGAAGATCGCCGGCGCCAGGTTCGCGTACAGACCCATCTGCGCGGGGCCGACCGCCATCCAGGCCAACAGCCCGATGATCGCCTGCCGATAGACGTTGTCGTTGAACGCGCCCAGCGCCTGCACCACGAAATAGGGCAGGAAGCGGCGCTGGCGCAGCAGGTTGAACTGGCTGTGTCCGGACATGGGCGGTCGCATCGGGAAACCAGGGGAGGATAGCGGAACGCAGAACGCCATCCGGCCGGGGTTATCATTCTGCGGCATTCGCCGGAGTCTTCATGTCCCTTGCGCGCCGCGCCAGCATTCCCCATGCCGCCATGCTGCTGATCCTCGCGGCCGGCGCCTTGCTGTATGCCTTCGTCGGTTATCACGGTGCGCTGCGTACCTATGACGCAGCCGCCGCCGCGCCGGTGGCCGAGTACGTCGTCACCGGCCAGAAGGAGGAGGAGATCGGCAAAGGCAGGACCCGCCGCACCGCCTACCTTCTCCAGTTGGCGCAGGCCTCGCCCAGCCCCGGCGTGCCGCAGTCGACGGAATTGGCGGTGACCCGACGGATCTATGGGCGCAGCCATGCCAACGATCGCTGGACCGCGCGGATCGTTGCCGGGCAGCCGCTGTTCGACCCGCGGCTGACCGGAATCGAAAGCGAGAACCGGCTGCTGCTGGTCGTGCTGGGTGGCATCCTTGGCATTGCCGGAGCGATTGTCCTTCGGCAGGCGCTGCGCAATCGAGGTTGAGGACCCGGCATGGACGTGAGTTCAATGGCCATCGTCACGGTGATCGCCACCAGCCTGCCGCTGGCGATGGCGGTGGGCGTGGTGTACTGGCAATCCAGACAGAGTCGCCTGCTGTTGCAGCAGGACGAATCCGACGGCAGTGCGGCGCAGCTGCCGGCCGAGCGCCAGCGCAAGCGGATCGAGGCGCGCAGCGACCGGATCGAATGGCTGACCGTGCAGATGCTGCTGGTCGGCATGGTGGCGTGGATCGCGGTGGTGGCCTCGCAGATCGCCTGGGACGCGCTGCGTTTGACCTGGATCGACGGCGTGATCCTGGTGATCGCGATGGCGTGGACGGTGCTGACCTTGCGCCAGCTCTCGGTGCTGTGGGAGGAACGGCGTGGCGGCGGCGATGGCGTGCGCGCCGAGGTCGCGGTTGCGCGACGGCTGGATGGGCTGCAGGCGCAGGGCTGGCAGGTGCTGCACGAAATCCCCGTGGCCGATTTCGACATCGACCACGTGGTGGTCGGCCAGTCTGCCGTGTTCGCGCTGGAAACCAAGGCGCGCCGCTATGGCAGGGCCAATGGCGGAACCGAGGTGCGCTTCGACGGCCAGACGCTGCACTTCCCGACCTGGTCGGAGACCCGCCCATTGGAGCAGGCCCGCGTGCAGGGACGCTGGTTGGCCGAACATCTGGAGAAAACGCTGGGGCAGGCGGTGCCGGTGGTGTCGGTGCTGTGCCTGCCGGGCTGGAAGGTGCTGCAGGAGGCCGGGGCCGATTCCGGGGACGTGCGCGTCATCGCCCCGGCGGACGCCGCGATCGAATTTTCTCGGACACGGGATCGCCCGGCATTCGACGCCGACCAGCGCCGGCGCATCGGGCAGGCCATCCATGCCTTGTACCGCATAGACGAACCCTCTCCCCGATAGGCGGCAGCCGGTTCCTTCCGGTTGCGGGTACCCGCACAGGGGGCTGTGGAGTCGATTTGCACGAATGGGCTGCAACGCGTGTTTCGACGTGCTAACGTCGAGGACGCTCGGGCATGCGCGCGCAGTTCATCCGGCATGCCCCAAGCGCCATCGGGGGTCACATGTCGAAATTGTTGAAGCTGATGCGCGAGCTCGGGCGCGATGCGGCGTTGGCGGCCGAATACGAGCGTGATCCGGAGGGCGTCATGCGCCGTGCCGGGCTGTCCGAGGAAGAGCGCAAGGCTTTGCGGGACAAGGATTTCGAGGCGATCAAGCGGCTGACCGGACTGGCCGACGGGCAGTTTTCGGCCATCCAGATCACCATCTTCGCCTACGACGACTGATCGGTCCGGCCATGGCCCCTCGGCGCCCGCGATTCGCGCTGTTTCGAGCCGTGGCGCTTGCGCTGCTGCTTGCCTGTGCGCCCTCCCTTGCGGGCAATGACCCGGAAGCGCAGGTCCGGGAAGTCGAGCGGCTCTCCACCTCGTCGTCCGTGGCGGCGGTGGACGCGAAGATCGCGGCGCTGCTGGCGCATCCGGACGCGTTGACGACGGAACAGCGGCAGCGGGTCGAGTACGTGCGCCTGCGCAATCTCGCGATCGCGGGCAGGCAGAGAGACGCACTTGCCGGCCTGAGCGCCCTGCTGCGACAGCGCATGCCGGCGCCGCTACGGGTGAAGGTGTATTCCACCGCGATCAACATCGCGGCCAATGTCGAGGAATGGACTCTGGCCTTTACCTGGCTGAACCAGAGTCTGCGGTATATGCCGTTGGCGCCGGACGAAGCGCCCCGGCTGCAGCTGATTGCCGGCTATCTGTATTCGATGGTGGGGGAAGCCGCCAAGGCGCGCGAATTCGCGATGCGCGCGGTGCGGCATGCGGAACAGGGCACGGATCCGATCGCGCAGTGCCGGGCCACGGCCGGAATGGCGATCGTGGAAGAGGCGGCGCGCCGGTATCCCGAAGCCGGTTCCTGGCGAAGGCGCCAGATCGAGGCCTGTGGTCGCGCCGGAGACGTGCTGTTCATCGGTTCCGCCGAGGCCGGAATGGGCAAGGTGGATACGGAACTCGGCAAGCCGAGGGAAGCCCTGTCCTGGTATCGCAAGGCGCTGGCGCGGTTTCGCGCGGTCGGTTACCAACCCGGAGTTCGTGAGGCCGAGATCGGCATCGCGGAGTGCTCCATTGCCCTCGGATCCGATCCGGAGCAGGCGCGAACGCTGCTGGAAGCGAGCGCGAGCTACTTCCGGGCGGAAGGCTTGTGGAACGTTGTCGAAAGCGCCGAACGACTGCTGGCTACCCTGGCACAGCGTCAGGGCGATCCACAGGGCGCACTGGCGCATCTGAACGCCGCGATGGCGGCGGTGGAAAAAAACCAGGCGATGGAGCGCAGGCGCCAGATCGCCTACGAGCAGGTCAAGTTCGACACCCAGTTCAAGCAGCAGCAGATCGAGCTGCTGCAGGCGAAACAGAACGTGGCCCGCCTGGAAATCACCGCGGCGCGGCGGCAGCTGTGGCTGCTTGTCGCTGGCGTGCTGATCCTGCTGCTGCTTGCCACGATGTTGTTCGTCCTGCAAAAGCGCACCGCGCGCGAACGCCAGCGCTATCGCTGGCAGTCCGAGCACGACGGCCTGACCCGGCTGCTCAATCGCAAGCAGATCCGCAGCGTGGGCCGGGAAGAACTGGCGGCGGCGCGAGCGCAGGATCGCGTTCTGAGTGCGGTGGTCCTGGATATCGATCAGTTCAAGCAGATCAACGACCGCCACGGCCACGCCGCCGGCGATGCGGTGCTGAAGGAACTGGGCGCCTGGATCGAGCGTGCCGTCGGTGACGCAGGCGTTGCCGGCCGCAGCGGCGGCGACGAGTTCACCCTGCTGGTGCGCGGCGACGCCGAGGCGGCCCTGGCGGTGACGCAGACGCTGCGCGAGCTGATCGCGCCGGTGACGGTCAACGGCGTCCACGTGGATTTCAGCATCAGCGCCGGCATCTGTGATTCGGACGCGAAGCAGGGCAGCTTCGAGGACCTCGTCAACGCGGCGGACATGGCGCTGTTGGAGGCCAAGCGCAAGGGCCGCAACCGGGTCGAGCTGGCGACCGAGCCGGAAGCCGCAAAACCCGGCGTCGGCCAGCTGGTCGTCGTCGGCAGCGGCATCCAGCTCGGGCGCCACATCAGCCAGCGCTGCGAGTCGGAAATCCGTCTGGCCGACGTGGTGATGTGCCTCGTGGACCCGTTCGCCCTGACCACGATCCGCGAGCTGCGCCCGGATGTGATCCAACTCGGCGAGCACTACGCGGACTGCAAGGACCGGCGCCTCACCTACGCCGAGATCGATGCCGCGATCATGGCGCAGGTGCGCTCCGGCAAGCGCGTGTGCGCCGTGTTCTACGGGCACCCGGGCGTGTTCGCGGACGTCCCGCATCGGGTGGTGCGGCGCGCGCGTGAGGAAGGCTTCGACGCCCGCATGGAACCGGGAATTTCGGCCGAGGCCTGCCTGTACGCCGATCTTGGGGTGGATCCGGGGCGACGCGGCGTGCAGTCGCTGGAAGCGACGGCGTTCCTCTGCCAGGAGCGGCAGCTGGATACCGCGGGGCTGGTGCTGCTCTGGCAGGTGGCCCTGACCGGGGATCTGACCTGCACCCGCCGCGAGGCCGACAGCGCACAGCTGCAGCGACTGGTGGACAAGCTGCGGCGCTGGTACCCGGCCGACCACGAGGTGATTCTCTACGAAGCGGCGCAGCTGCCGGTCCAGGCGCCCCGCATCGACCGCCTGCGCTTGTGCGACCTGCCGGATGCGCGCTACCAGGAGTTCACCACGCTGGTGATCCTGCCGCTGTCGCCAGCGGCCGCCGCCGCGTGCTGAACAGCGCGATCCGTCCGAGTCCGGCGCGACGGCCGCGTCGGAACGCACGGCGGGCCACGCCGGCTCCGCGCGCGGCGCCCGAGCCGCCCTGCGACCGCCTCGGGTATCCTCGAAGCATGCCCCTGAGCCTCAACGAAATCCGCGAACGCGCGCGCGCCTTCGCCCGCGAGTGGAAAGGCGAGACCAGCGAACGCGCCGAGGCGCAGAGCTTCTGGAATGCGTTCTTCCACGTCTTCGGCGTCAACCGCCGGCGGGTCGCGGTGTTCGAGCAGAAGGCCCGTCGCTTCAACGGCAGCCAGCACGGCCGCATCGACGTGTTCTGGCCCGGCGTGCTGCTGATCGAGCACAAGAGCGAAGGCCGTGACCTCGACGCCGCCTACGCCCAGGCCACCGACTACTTCGCCGGCCTCGGCGACGGCGAACTGCCGCGCTACGTGCTGGTTTCCGACTTCCGCCGCTTCCGCCTGCACGATCTGGAAAGCGGCGACGCGCCGGCGGAGTTCACCCTCGCCGAGCTGCACAGGGAAATCGGCCGCTTCGGCTTCATCAGCGGCTACCAGACCCGCAGCTACAAGGAAGAAGACCCCGTCAACCTGCAGGCCGCCGAGCGCATGGGCCGCCTGCACGATGCGCTCAAGGCCGCCGGCTTCGACGGCCACGCGCTGGAACTGTTGCTGGTGCGGCTGCTGTTCTGCCTGTTCGCCGACGACACCGGCATCTTCCCGCGTCAGGCCTTCCACGAACTGATCGCGCAGCGCACCTGCGAAGACGGCAGCGACCTCGGCATGTGGGTGGGGCGCATCTTCCAGGTGCTCGACACCGCGCCGGACAAGCGCCAGACCACGCTGGACGAGCAACTCGCCGAGCTGCCCTACGTCAACGGCAAGCTGTTCGAGGAGCGCCTGCCGCTGGCCGACTTCAACGCCCCGATGCGCGGCCTGCTGCTGGACGCCAGCGCGCTGGACTGGAGCCGCATCAGCCCGGCCATCTTCGGCTCGATGTTCCAGTCGGTGATGGACGCCAAGGCCCGCCGCAACCTCGGCGCCCACTACACCAGCGAAAAGAACATCCTCAAACTCATCGGCCCGCTGTTCCTCGACGGCCTGAAGGCCGAACTGGACAAGGCCGGTCACGACGAACGCAAGCTGGCGCAACTGCACCGCAAGCTGGCGACGCTGAACTTCCTCGACCCGGCCTGCGGCTGCGGCAACTTCCTCATCATCGCCTACCGCGAGCTGCGCCTGCTGGAGCTGGAGATCCTGCGCCGCCAGTTCGATCGCCAGCAGTCGGTGCTGGCCCACGTGCAGGACCACGTGCTGGTGGACGTGGACCAGTTCCACGGCATCGAGATCGAGGAGTTCCCGGCGCAGATCGCCCAGGTGGCGCTGTGGCTGATGGACCACCAGATGAATCAGCAGGTCTCGGCGCAGTTCGGCGAGAACGTCATTCGCCTGCCGCTGAAGAAATCCGCGACCATCGTGCACGGCAACGCCCTGCGCATCGACTGGAACGACGTGGTGCCGGCGGCGGAGGTGGATTACATCCTCGGGAATCCGCCGTTCGTGGGCTCCAAGATGATGAGCGCCGAACAGCGCGAGGACCTGCTGGCGGTGGCCGGTCCGCTGAAGGGCGCGGGCGTGCTGGATTTCGTCTGTGCGTGGTATCTGAAGGCCGCGCACTACATCGAGGGCCATGCGGTTCGCGTGGCCTTCGTTTCCACCAACTCCATCACCCAGGGCGAGCAGGTCGGCGTGCTGTGGGGCGAAATGCTCCGGCTGGGCATGCGCATCTTCTTCGCCCATCGCACCTTCCAGTGGAACAACGAAGCGCGCGGCGTGGCGGCGGTGCACTGCGTCATCGTCGGCTTTGCGGGCAGCGACATCGCACCGAAGCGACTGTTCGATTACGAGGATATTCGCGGCGAGGCGCAGGAGCTGGCGGTGGGCAACATCAATCCGTATCTGGTGGATGCGGCGGATGTGCTGTTGCCCAGCCGCAACAAGCCGATCTGCGACGTGCCGGAAATCGGCATCGGCAACAAGCCGATTGATGGCGGAAACTATCTGTTCACGACCGAAGAGCGCGATGCATTCATTGCCATCGAACCGGCTTCGGCGAAGTGGTTCCGTCGCTGGCTTGGCGCCGACGAGTTCATCAATGGCTGGGAACGCTGGTGCCTGTGGCTGGGCGAATGTCCCCCTTCAGAATTGCGCAAGATGCCGGAAGCGTTGAAGCGCGTGGAAGCCGTGCGGAAGTTCCGCCTAGAGAGCAAGAGCGCGCCAACGCAGAAGCTGGCGCAGACGCCAACGCGCTTCCATGTGGAGAACATTCCGAATGACAACTATCTGGTGATTCCTGAAGTGTCATCGGAACGACGCGCGTTCATTCCCATCGGGTTCATGTCGCCCGATACGCTGTGCAGCAATTTGGTGAAAGTTGCGCCACATGCCAGCCTGTTCCACTTCGGTATCGTGACCTCCACCATGCACATGGCATGGACGCGCACCGTCTGCGGTCGCCTGAAAAGCGACTACCGCTACTCCGCCGGCATCGTTTACAACAACTTCCCCTGGCCGGAGCTGGACACCCTGCCGAGCGAGGAAACGCAACGCCGCACGCGCGCCGCCATCGAAACCGCCGCGCAAGCCGTGCTCGACGCCCGCGCGCAATTCCCCGAGGCCACCCTCGCCGACCTCTACGACCCGCTGACCATGCCACCCGCACTGGTCAAAGCCCACGCCACCCTCGACAAAGCCGTGGACGCCGCCTACCTCGCCGCCGAAAAAACCGCCGGCCGCAAACCCCCCAAACTCGCCACCGACGCCGACCGCGTCGCCTTCCTCTTCGAACGCTACCAAGCCCTCACCAGCCTCCTGCCGGCGAACAAGACGAAGAAAACGCAGAAGAAAAAGGACGTTCAAGCGTGAATACGTTGATTTCAATCACGGTTTTGCTGATTTTCATGTTGTTGCCGCTTCTGATTTCCGGGGGAGCGGTTTTCTGGCAACGCCGACAGCGGCAGTTGGATGGCCGTCGCTCGCCTTTGAAGGAAAAATTGGTACACCTGCCAGGTGAACAATTACGTCAACGAATGCTTGATCTGTCAGACCGGATCGACACAGCCAACTTGCTGCTGGCAATCATTGGTCCTGGAGTCTTGCTGGTCATCCTGTTGCCGCGTGTGCAATGGGCCGCTTTACGTTTGTCTTGGGTGGACTGGGGAGTAATTGCGCTGGCGGCTGCATTCTGCGGTTGGATCGTCATTCGACTACTGCCAATTTATCGCGAATGGCGTAACTGCAAAGAGGGCATGCAGGCAGAAATCGCCGTGGCGCAAAAGCTGGATCGCCTGCAATTGCAGGGCTTCCGCGTATTTCATGACATTCCTGCGCGCGACTTCAATCTGGATCATGTTGTCATTGGCGCTACTGCCGTGTTCATGGTGGAAACAAAGTCGCGCCGCAAACCGGGAACGGGCAAGGAGTCAGCACAAGTCAGCTACGACGGCCAATGCATCCACTTCCCAAACTGGAAAGAAATGCGTCCATTGGAACAAGCACGCGCGCAAGCCAGATGGTTGAAGGATTACCTGCACGGAGAGCTTGGCGAAGATGTGCCTGTGTTGCCTGTAGTCTGCCTGCCGGGATGGTTCGTCACTTTCACCAAACAGGCCCATCAAAGCGATGTGCGCGTAATCAATCCCGGCTTCCACTCTCTGTTTAGCGAAACCGCTGGCCGAGCACCATTGAGCGACACGCAACGCAACCGCATTGTCCACGCACTGTTAAAGCAATATCCTGAGACGGTTGATTAGTGGATCAAGCCGCTGTCAAAGCCATATTTCCCATCGATTCCCCACGCATTATCTGATTGACGTTACATGCAACGAACTAGAATCAACTCTGATCCGCGTTTCACGAATTAAAGAAAAAACTGCATCATTACCCGGCAGTGTTACTTTTCAAATTCGGAAGTTAATTGACGTTAGGCTTAACACCAAACATCATGGCAGTGGGAAGAACATGCAATGGCGATGACGAAGTGCAAAGAATGCAAAGCTGACATAAGTACAACCGCAGATGCATGCCCAAGTTGCGGGGCGAAGCAAGTCCGCACGTCTGGCTGTGCAAAGGCGGTTTTGTGGTTCATTGGAATCATTGTTGCGTTGGCAGCAATTGAGCAATGCTCGTCACTTTCATCTCACTCATCACCAACATACTCAAACCCTGTTCAAAGCAGAGGGATCCCCGCGGTTCCATCTCCACCGCCAACGCCACCTCAACCGGGATCACAGTGGAGATACAATCAAGAGTCAGACCCAATGACCAGCGCTGTGACTCGCTTCGCTGGAGTGACAAGCACTAATACAGTTAGTTTTCAGCCGCCATACTCTGGCGCCCAACACGCAACTTTGCTGCTTAGGGAACATCCGCGCCACGGCAAGGATGTGATACTAACAATTGATCGCGGTCAAATACTCTGTCGCTCGTACGAAGCCTGCAACGTTCTCGTTCGCTTTGACGATCAAAAACCTGTCACTTACTCTGGTGTGGGGCCAGCAGATAACAGCACGGAAAGTGTGTTTATTCGCAATTATCCAAAGTTCATAGCAAGCCTGAAGAAGGCCAAGCGCGTCCGTATTTCCGTCAACATTTATCAAGAGGGGGCGCCCGTATTTGAGTTTGATGTGTCTGACTTTGACGAGCGGAAATACAGGTCTCAACCCAAATAAATGGCGTCCAAAACGAACAAGATTGATGGTGTCAGAGACAATTTTGCACGACGCTGGAAGTGAAAAGAATCAGGGCTCGGAGTCGACTTTTCCCGACATGCAGCCAGAAGATGTCGCCTCCGACGCGTGTTTTCGTGTTGAAATTCGGCGATGGTGTCCTTATGAAAATGCGATTTCTTCTGCGCCCCGTCATCGGCACGGCTTTGTTGCTCTCCATTCCGCTCGTCATGACGCTCGTTGACCGTGACAAAGCCCCGGGCAGCGGTTGGCACTGGGGGCCTTTGGATTTCGCCGTCATGGGAGCATTGCTGCTTGCTGCGGGAACCCTGTACGAGTTTGTTTCGACAAGAATGAGAGCCCCTGCCCACCGAGCAGTTCTCGGGCTGTTCATTGCCGGCCTTGTTCTGGCAATCTGGGTCGAGCTTGCAGTTGGCGGTATCAGCCAACTTGTCGGCTGGGCAACAGCCTGACCAATCGTCCAGGCCGACCGCTTCGGGGCGCGGCTTGATTCAGCGTTGAGCGTCCCAATCACGTCGTCGCCGGCCTCTCCAACCACGATGATCGAATACCGGCAGATACTGGGGTCAAAGCCGGTTTTTCCAGCGATGACCCACGCATTCGCCTGTTCGCCACAACCCGCAACGATTCAAGGAGACACCCCATGAAACCCCGCACCCACGTGCCCCACGACGACGGCCAGCGCCGGCTGGCGGTGTTGATCGACGCCGACAACGCGCAGGCCTCGGTGATCGAAGGGCTGCTGGCGGAGGTGGCCAAATACGGGCTGGCCAGCGTCAAGCGCATCTACGGCGACTTCACCACCCAGCAGCAGGGGCAGTGGAAGAAGGTGCTGCTGAAGCACTCGATCAATCCGGTGCAGCAGTTCGCCTACACCAGCGGCAAGAACGCCACCGACAGCGCGCTGATCATCGACGCGATGGACCTGATGTACACCGGCCGCTTCGACGGCATGTGCCTGGTGTCCAGCGACAGCGACTTCACCCGCCTGGCCCAGCGCCTGCGCGAGGAAGGGCTGACCGTGTATGGCTTCGGCGAGCACAAGACACCGGACCCGTTCGTGCAGGCCTGCGACAAGTTCATCTATACCGAGGTGCTGCGCGCCGAAGCGCCGGAGCCGGCAGCGCCCGCCGTGTCGGCCAAGCCCGCGCAGAAGACCGCGGCGAAGGAACAGGCCACCACGAAACTGCCCGCACCCGCGCAGGAAACCCCGGCGCCCGCTGCGCCATCGCCGGCGAAAGCCGCCCCCTTGCCGCTGCCGCTGGACCTGCTGCGGCAGGCCATCGAGGAGGCTTCCGACGACGAGGGCTGGGCGCATCTGGGCGCGATGGGCGCCTACCTCAACAAGATCAAGCCGAACTTCGACCCGCGCCTGTACGGGCAGAAGAAACTGAGCGATCTGCTGCGCAAGCACCCGAAGCATTTTTCGGTCGTCGAACGGGAAACCACGGCGACCGGCGGCAAGGTGCTGTACGTCAAGTCACTGGACGGCTGACGCCGCTGCGGGCGCCTTCACCCCCGCGCCGGCTCGCTGACGCGGTGCTTGTGCTGGAGGCGCAGGTGCGGGCGCAGCCAGACGGCGAATTCGGCTTCGCTCAGGCTGCCTTCGGCGAGGGCGAGTATGTGGATGTACTTGTCTTCCGCGCTGGCTGTCAGTTCGGCGTCGTTGAGCGCAAGGAAGATGCGATAGCAGACATGCGCGGTGCGCTTGTTGCCGTCCACGAACGGGTGGTTGCGCGCCAGCCCGAAGGCGAGACTGGCGGCCAGGTCGGCGAGGTCGGGCGGCGGGTCGCCGTAGGCAAGCAGCTGCTGCGGACGTGCCAGTGCGGATTGCAGCAGGCCTTCATCGCGCACGCCGCTGCCACCGCCGTGTTCGGCCAGTTGGCGCTCGTGGATCGCCAGCGCCAGCGTGCGATCGACCCAGAGAATCATCACGGCGCGCCTACTGCGCCAGCTTGCGCAGCAGGTCGCGATCTTCGCGCATGATGCGCTCGGCCACTTCCATCTTGGCCGCCAGCTCGGGGTCGTAGGTGGTCAGCCGAACGCCGTCCGGGGTTTCCAGCGCGTACAGCTCGTCGCCCTTGTCCAGACGCAGGCGGGCCAGCAGTTCCTTGGGCAGGATGACGCCGGCGGAGTTGCCGATGGCGGTGACTTTGAGCTTCATGGCGGGCCTCGAAGATACGGTGTTATAACGCGGATTATAACAGCGATCCGTCGGCGCGCACGCGCCGCAGCGAAGCGGGTGTTCTTCCTCCGGCGCCGACCCCTGCGGTTGCCTAGGGCGCGATGACGGTGCGGGAGGTGCCGCGGAAACCGGCCAGCGCGTCCAGTATGGCGTTGATGGCGTCAGCCTCCAGCGCGACCCGCTGGCTGACCACGGACGCGAGGTCCAGCAGGCCGCGCTGGGCGAAGTCCATCAGCGTCACCAGTTCGCTGCGCAGGTGGTCGGAGACGCCGATGACCTCGGATTCGCGGTTGATCAGGTCGCCGAAGCTGTCCACCTCGAATGGGGTCTGGGTGATGCCGGCGATCGCCGCGCGGCCCTGCACCGCGAGAGCGGCCACCGCCTGGCGCTGGGTGAGCGGCAGGCCGGCGAATTCCAGCGCGACCTCGACGCCGCCGCCGGTGGCATCGCGCAGCTGGCGCACGACCGGGCCGTCGGCCGGATCGATCGGCAGCGCGCCGTAGCCCTGCGCGGCGGCGAGCTTGGCCGGGTCGATATCCACCGCATACACCCGCGCCGCGCCACAGGCGCGGGCCAGCTGGATCGCCGACAGGCCCAGCCCGCCGCAGCCGAAGATGGCCACCCGGTCGCCGGGGGCGATTCGCGCCTTGCGCAGGGCGTGGAAAGCGGTGGCGGTGGAGCACATCATGATCGCCGCTTCGGCGATGCCGACGCCGTCGGGCACCGGAATCGCGTTGCGCGCCGGCACCACCACGTATTCGGCATAGCCGCCGTCGCGGTGCTTGCCGAGCATCTGCACGCTGCGGCAGAACTGCTCCAGGCCGCGCGCGCAATAGTCGCAGCGGCCGCAGGTCACGAGGTAATGCAGCGCCACGCGCTCGCCGATGGCAAGTTCGTCCACGCCCGGACCGAGGGCGTCGATGCGCCCGGCGATTTCGTGCCCGGGCGTGATCGGCAGGCGTGCCACGCTGGCGGTGCCGCAGCGGTAGTGGCAGTCGGAATGGCAGATGCCGGCGGCTTCGACGCGGATGCGGATCTCGTCGTTGCCGGGAATCGGCAGCGGAACTTCACGTGCCTGCAGCGGCTGGCCGACGGTGACGATCTGGACGCTGCGCATGGTGGTGCCCTCTGCGGCAGATGGGACGGAAATCAGGGAAAAACGTCAGTCCTGCTGCTCGCGCGCGATCGCACGCCAGCCAATGTCGCTGCGGTGGAATTCGTGCGCCCACGCGATCGCGGCGACGCCGGCGTAGGCGTGGCGCTGCGCTTCCGACACCGTGGCGCCGAGCGCCGTCACGCACAGCACGCGGCCACCGGCGCTGACCACGCGGCCGTCGCCATCCAGCGCAGTGCCGGCGTGGAAGACCTTGGCGCCGGCGGGAACGGCGTGAAGGCCGCTGATGGCATCGCCGGTGACCGGTGCTTCCGGGTACGGCCGCGAGGCCATCACCACGCCGAGGCTGGGACGCGGATCCCACTGCGCCTCCACCGCGTCGAGCCGGCCGTCGATGGCGGCTTCGACCAGTTCCACCATGTCCGACTGCAGGCGCAACAGCACCGGCTGGGTTTCCGGATCGCCAAAGCGGACGTTGAACTCGATCACCTTGGGCGCGCCGCTGGCGTCGATCATCAGCCCGGCGTAGAGGAAGCCGGTGAACGGGATGCCGTCGTCGGCCATGCCCTTGACCGTGGGTTTCACGATCTCGCGCAGGATGCGTGCGTGAACCTCGGGCGTGACCACCGGCGCCGGCGAGTAGGCGCCCATGCCACCGGTGTTGGGGCCGGTGTCGCCGTCGCCGACGCGTTTGTGGTCCTGCGAAGTCGCCATCGGCAGCGCGGTCGTGCCGTCCACCATCGAGATGAAGCTGGCTTCCTCGCCTTCCAGGAATTCCTCGATGACGACGCGCGCGCCGGCATCGCCGAAGGCGTTGCCTTCCAGCATGTCGCGCACGGCGGCCTCGGCCTCGGCCAGGCTCGATGCCACGATCACGCCCTTGCCGGCGGCCAGGCCATCGGCCTTGATCACGATCGGCGCGCCTTTCTCGCGCACGTAGGCGAGCGCGGCATCGACGTCGGAATGCACGGCGTAGAACGCGGTGGGAATGCCGTGGCGGGCCAGGAAATCCTTGGCGAAAGCCTTGCTGCCCTCCAACTGCGCGGCGGCCGCGGTGGGCCCGAAGATGCGCAGGCCGGCGGCGCGGAAGCGGTCCACCACCCCGGCCACCAGCGGCGCCTCGGGGCCGACCACGGTCAGCGCCACGCCTTCGCGCTGCGCCAGAGCCAGCAGGCCGGCGATGTCGCTGGCCTTGACCGCGACGTTGCGGCACTTGGCTTCGGTCGCCGTGCCGGCGTTGCCGGGGGCGATGAGCACCTCGGAGACGCGCTTTGATTGCGCCAGCTTCCACGCCAGCGCGTGTTCGCGGCTGCCGGAACCGATGACCAGGAGTTTCACGTCGGCATCCTCATGGCGTGGCCGCTGCGTCTGCGCGCGGCGTGGTTGACGGACAGTTGCGGGCCGGCAACTCGACTTCGAAAAAAACCCCGCCCTTGCGATCGACGAAGCGTCGTTTCAGCACGGCGTCGGTCTTGAGCAGGGGCTGGATCAGTGGATCGCTGCACCAGCTGCGTAGTGAGAACTCCTCGGCCTGGCGCAATTCGTCGAAACGCGGATTCTCGCGGGTCTTGGCGGCGGTGCCGAGCGGGCTGCGGATCACTTCGACCAGGGCAGCGCCTTCGATCTTCACCGATTCGATCACCAGATCCTCGACGTAGGGCTTGGGCAGCGTCGCCGCCAGCTTGACCTGTGCCTGCGAAAGCGCCTGCTGCGTCGAGTTGCCCGTGCCACAGCCGACCAGCGTCAGCGCGGTGCCGAGGGCCAGGGCGATGTGGGGAAGTGCGCGGTTCATGCCTGCGGTCTCAGTGGCGGAAATGCCGGACGCCGGTGAACACCATCGCGATGCCGTGCTCGTCGGCCGCAGCGATCACCTCGCTGTCGCGCATCGAACCGCCCGGCTGGATCACCGCCTGGATGCCGGCTTCGGCGGCGGCGTCGATGCCGTCGCGGAACGGGAAGAAGGCATCCGAGGCCATCACCGAACCGGGTACGACCAGGCCGGCATCGACCGCCTTGATGCCGGCGATGCGCGCCGAATAGACGCGGCTCATCTGCCCGGCGCCCACGCCAATCGTGCGCATGTCCCTGGCATAGACGATGGCGTTGGACTTGACGAATTTCGCCACCTTCCACGCGAACAGCAGATCATTGAACTGTGCCTCGGTCGGTGCCAGTTGCGTCACCACTTTCAATTCATCGCGCGTCACAACGCGGTCGTCGGCGGTCTGCAGCAGCATGCCGGAGTTGACGCGCTTGCTGTCGATGAAGCCGGGCGAGGGCGGCGCCAGCGGGATGCGCAGCACGCGCACGTTGGCTTTCTTCTTCGCGTATTCCAGCGCGTCGGCGTCGTAGTCCGGCGCGATCAGCACCTCGACGAACTGGCGGTCGAGGATGGCCTTGCAGGTGGCACCGTCCAGCGGGCGGTTGAAGGCGAGGATGCCGCCGAACGCGCTGGTGGGGTCGGTGGCATACGCCGCCTCGTAGCTGTCCGCGCAACCGCTGCCCACGGCCACGCCGCAGGGGTTGGCGTGCTTGACGATCACGCAGGCCGGGGCGTCGAACTGGCGCACGCATTCCCACGCTGCGTCCGAATCGGCCAGGTTGTTGTAGCTCAGCTCCTTGCCCTGCAACTGGGTGAAGGTGGCCAGCGAGCCCGGCGCCGGGTAGAGGTCGCGATAGAACGCGGCCTGCTGGTGCGGATTCTCGCCGTAGCGCAGGTCCATCACCTTCACGAAGCTGCCGTTGGCCTGCGCCGGGAAAGCGCTGCGCTGCGGCACCGGCTGTGTGGCATCGGTGATGGAAGACAGGTAATCGCTGATCGCATCGCCGTATTGCGCCACGCGGTTGAACGCGGCCACCGCCAGCTTGAACCGGGTCGTCGCGGACAGCGCGCCATCGCCGGCATCCAGCTCCGCCAGCAGCTCCGGGTATTGCGTGGGTGAGGTGACGACGGCGACGCGGGCGAAGTTCTTGGCCGCCGAGCGCAGCATCGCCGGGCCGCCGATGTCGATGTTTTCCACCGCGTCGGCCAGCGTGCAGTCGGCGCGCGCCGTGATGGCTTCGAACGGGTACAGGTTCAGCACCAGCAGGTCGATCCTGTCGATGCCGTGCTCGGCCATCACCGCGTCGTCCAATCCGGCGCGGCCCAGCAGGCCACCGTGCACCATCGGGTGCAGGGTCTTGACCCGGCCGTCCATCATTTCCGGAAAGCCGGTCACCTCCGACACGTCCTTGACCATCAGGCCCGCCTCGCGCAGCGCGCGCGCGGTGCCGCCGGTGGACAGCAGCTCGACGCCGCGGGCGGCCAGCGCCCGGGCCAGTTCCAACAGGCCGGTCTTGTCGGAAACGGACAGCAGGGCGCGGTGAACGGTCACCGGCGCGCCGGAGAGGAAATCGGCGGACATGCGCGTTGGGATGCAGCGAGGGGGAGTTGCGATTATACCGGCGCGGCGCCCGCGATCAGGCCGGCAGCCCGTAATCGCGCAGCTTCTTGCGCAAGGTGGCGCGGTGGATGCCGAGCATCGCCGCGGCGCGGCTCTGGTTGCCTCCGCAGTGCTTCAGCACTTCGACGAACAGCGGGATTTCCAGTTCGCGCAGCGCGATGGCATACAGGTCGTTGGCCTCGCAGCCGTCGAGATCGCGCAGGAAGCGCCGCACCGAAGTGGCGACGTGGTCACGCAACGGCGGGCGGCCGGCGTTGTGGCGTGTGTCGGGGAGGCTCAATCTGGATCCTCGGGACGACCGCGTCGCGGCAGTGCGGCGGGCGGTCGGTTCAGTCTAGCGCGTTGCGTGCCGCCGTGCGTGGCCGTTCATTCGAAACGGAAATCGAAGGCCACGACGTTCGGCGCCGGTTCGACGATGTCGAAGCCGATCGACACCGCCTGCCCGGGTTCGAGCTGCAGCGGATGCGGCGCCTTGCCGAGGTATTCGCCCGACTGGAACCGGCGCGCGCCGAGAAGGCGGCCGTTGACGTCGGACAGGCTCAGCGCCAGCGCCGGCCAGGGCTGCGGCCAGCGCGCATCGTTGCGGAAGCTGGCCTGTACCCGCAGCACGCCGGGACGATCCGGCTGGGCGATCACGTCGCGCGCCAGCATGGTGATGGCCGCCGGCTCGTGCCACGCCGGCAGCGTGCAGTGCAGCGACCGGCACAGCGAGACAAGCAGCGGTCGCAGTTCCGGGCTGGCGGCAAGCTGTTCGCGCTGCAGCCAGCCCACCTGCGCCAGCAGGGCGACGACCAGCGCGACCAGCGCCAGCCATTCGCCGCGTCGCCGCGGATTCGCGCCGCCACGGCTGCCGGTGTGGGCAAAGCTCGGGGCGTGGGTCATGCCGTCGCCTCGCGGTGGTTGCGCACGCCGTCGATCCGCACCCAATCGCCTTCATGCACCACTTCGAGCGCGTCGAACCAGGGCGCGTAGCGTTCCTGCAATTCCTGTTCCTGCCCGGCGAGGATGCCTGACAGTGCGATCCGCCCGCCTGGCGCAGTGCGCGCGGCCAAGGTTTCGGCCAGCGCATCGAGCGCGCTGGCGAGGATGTTGGCGACCACGATGGGGTAGCCCCGTTCAGGGGCATCCTGCGGAAGGCGCACATCGATGGCCACGTCGTTGCGCTGCGCGTTGTCGGCGGTGGCGATCAGCGCCTGCGGGTCGTTGTCGATGCCGAAGGCGCTTCCGGCGCCGAGCTTGAGTGCCGCCAGCGCGAGGATGCCGCTGCCGCAGCCGAAGTCGAGCACGCTTTTGCCCTGCAGTTCGCCACGCACCGCCAGAGCGTCCAGCCAGCGCAGGCACAGCGCGGTGGTCGGATGGGTGCCGGAGCCGAAGGCCAGGCCCGGGTCGAGCCGCACGACCGCCACATCGGGCGTATTCGCCTGCTCGGGCAAGTCGTGGTTCCACGGCACGATCCAGGTGCGCTCACCGAAGCGCATGGGCTGGAAGGTGTCCAGCCACGCGCGCTCCCAGTCCTGGTCTTCGACTTTTTCGAATCGCGCCTGCGACCAGTCCAGCTCCGGGTCGAAGGCCTCCAGCGCCGCCAGCAGCAGCAGGGCATCGGTCTCGGCGGGAAACAGTGCGGTCGCCGTCATCTCGTCCCACAGCGGCAGTTCGCCGACGCCGGGTTCGAAGATCGCCTGTTCGTCGGCGGCGTCGAGATGGGCGTCCTGCAGCGTCACCGCCAGCGCGCCGACGTCTTCCAGCGCGCGCTCAACGCGCGGCTGCAGGCGTTCGGTGCACGGCAGGGTGAGTTGCAGATAGGGCATGACGGATGGGCGCGAAACGGCGCGCCCATTGTCGCAGGTTCCGCAGGTGCCGCGATCAGCCTCCGAGGATGCTGTTGAGCAGGCCGCCGCGCCGGCGCTGCGGCTGCCGCTCGTTGCCGCGCTGCGAGTCGTCCTGCATGTTGCCGAAATCCATGCCCAGCATCGAGGTGGCGGTGGAACGCGTGCGCAGGCGCACGCTCCATTCCGGATGCCACGGCTGCTTGCGGTCGGCCGGCCTGGGCGGATAGGTGATCCAGGTTTCCGGGCCGTAGGCGCTCATCGTCAACATGGCCGGCATTGCGCCGGAAGCGCCGCCGTCCGCGAAGATGCCGCGCGGAATCACGCAGCTGGTCGCGGTCCCCGGCAGCAGCACCTTCTGCTTCAGCCATTTTTCGACGTTGCCGTTCGACAGCGACACGTGCAGTTCGGCACCGGCGCCGGGGACGTCGGCGCTGCTCCAGACCGTCATCTGGAAGGCATTCTGGCCGAGCTGCTTCATGTGCATCCCGTTGATGAAATAGGCGCGTGCGTTGGCGACCGAGGGCCAGCCCAGGTACACCGCGTCGGTCATCTCGCCTTGTGAACGCAGGTTCAGTCTGGGCATGAAGTCCGCGGCCTGGCCGACCTGGAACTGCATCGAGGCCGGAATGCCGTCGCCGGTGATCCGGTGGTCGCCGGCCAGGCTGGCGCCGTTGGGAACCTGGCGGCCGTACTGGCGGTTGGGCCAGTAGACGTAGCCGGGCTGGATGCCGATGTCGCGGTCGGGGACATACAGCCCGCGCGACACGCTGCCGCTGGTCTGGACGCCGAAGCCCTGCATGCCCATCGGGCCCTTGCTGGGATCGAAGGTGCCGCCGCGAACCTTGATCGTGGTGATCTTGGGCTGGCCGGGCCGCACCTCGGCGCCGCAGCCCCAATATTCGACGATCTTCATTTCCATGTCCGGGACGGTGGTCGCCGATGGCCGCTGCGTCGGCCGCTCTCCGGGCGTGGAGGCTTCACTGATCGGGACGAGCGTGAGAGAGCGCCCCAGGTTCAGTCCGGACGGAATCTGGTCGTCGGCCTGGACGCCCGGCTTGAGCGCATTGTGCAGGGCGATGTCCAGATACTGTCCGGTCATGCCGCCGGTGCGGGTGGTCGGATAGACCGGTCTTGCGGTATCGGTACCGCCGCCCATGCGCCGCGCCATCATGCCGCCCAGCATTCCCCCCATCATCCCGCCCATGTCCGGCATCCCGGCCATGTTGTGGGTGAGGGCGTCGATGTAGAGCTGGGTCGGGGGCGTGGGACCCTGCTGGCTGGCGGCTGGCAGGGCGGCAAGGGTGCTGAGCAGGGTGACGAACAGGAGATTGCGGCGGCGCATGAACGGGCTCCGGTGGTCGGGGGAGACATTGATTACAGTACAAGCGGAATCCGATCGCAAAACCGGACAGCCCGCAGCTGGGGCCGGTTCAGGCTTACAACCCCTGCGCGGCCTGCGCCACCGCGCGAAACAGGGCGCGGCCCTTGTTCATGGTCTCCTCCCACTCCCGCTGCGGGTCGGAATCGAACACGATGCCGGCGCCGGCCTGCACGTGCAGGCGGCCGTCCTGGATCACGGCGGTGCGAATCGCGATCGCGGTGTCGGCATCGCCGTGCCAGCCGATGTAGCCGATGGCACCGGCATACACATTGCGCTTGACCGGTTCCAGCTCGCGGATGATTTCCAGCGCGCGGATCTTGGGCGCACCGGAGACGGTGCCGGCGGGAAAGGTGGCACGCAGCACGTCGGCGTAGCTCAAGCCGTCCTGCAACTGGCCAGTCACTTCGCTGACGATGTGCATGACGTGGCTGTAGCGTTCGATCACGAACTGCTCGCCCACCTCCACCGTGCCCGCCTGCGACACGCGGCCGACGTCGTTGCGGCCGAGGTCGATCAGCATCAGGTGTTCGGCGCGCTCCTTCGGGTCCGCCAGCAGCTCGGCTTCCAGCGCCAGATCGTCTTCCACCGTCTTGCCGCGCGGGCGGGTGCCGGCGATCGGACGCACGGTCACCTTGCCCTGCTGCTGGCGCACCAGGATCTCCGGCGAGGAGCCCACCACCTGGGTGCCGCCCACGTCCAGGAAGTACATGTACGGCGACGGGTTGAGCGCACGCAATGCGCGGTACACATCCACCGGCCGCGCCGCGAACGGCACGCTCATGCGCTGGCTGAGCACCACCTGAAAGGCGTCGCCGGCGCGGATGTAGTCCTGCACCTGTTTCACCGCGGCGATGAAGCCTTCGCGAGTGAAGCCGCTGACGAAGTCGGCCTCGTCCAGCGCCGCCGGCTGCAGAGTTTCCGGATACGGCGCGCCGCCGTGGCGCAGCCGGTGCGCCAATGCATCGAGCTTGCGGTTGGCGCGCGCCCAGGCCTGCGGCTCGCGCGGATCGGCGTGCACGATCAGGTACAGCCGCCCCTTGAGGTTGTCGAACACCGCGAGCGCATCGCTGCGCATCAGCAGGATGTCGGGCGTGCCCAGTTCGTCGGGTTTCGGGTTCGCTGCCAATCGGGGTTCGATGTATTCGATGCACTCGAAACCGAACCAGCCCACCAGCCCGCCGGTGAAACCCGGCAGGCCGTCGATCTGCGGCACCTGGTGCATGGCACGCAGGCGCTCCACTTCGGCCAGCGGATTGGCCACCGCGCGGGTTTCGACGATCTCGCCGTGTTCGCGAACCGCCAACTGGTGGCCCCGGAACTCGTACACCGTGCGCGCCGGCAGGCCGATGATCGAATAGCGGCCGAAACGCTCCCCGCCTTCCACGGATTCGAACAGGTAGGTGTGCGGGCCGTCGGCCAGCTTCAGGTAGACCGACAGCGGGGTGTCGAGGTCGGACAGCACCTCGCGCACCACGGGGACAAGGTTGAAGCCTTCAGCGGCGTACTGGTCGAACTGGGCGTGCGTGATCACAAGCGGCATCCTTCGAAAGCGGCAAACGGGCGAGAGCGGCGGCATTGCCACGCCACCATCGCCAGCCATGCGCGTTCGAGGGAATCGCCCGGTTCATGCCGCTAGCCTAACCGCGTGTCCGCCTGGCACGCAAACGCCGTTTTGTCATCACGCTGTCACGGACCACCCGGAACATGGAAGGTCATCGCAGGGATGAAGGACGGGCAGGACGCCCAAACTTTCCGAGACTGCCGCGCACGCGACAGCCGCCGCCGCATCAATGTTTCGCCAGGCTTCGCCCGTGCCGCGCCGGGCTCAACGCGCGGCAACCACCGCCTGCTTCATCTGCGCGATGACGGCGGCATAGTCCGGCTGGCCGAAGATCGCGCTGCCGGCGACGAAGGTGTCGGCCCCGGCGGCGGCGATCTCGCCGATGTTGCCGGGTTTCACCCCGCCGTCGATCTCCAGCCGCACGGGTCGGCCACTGGCGTCGATCATCGCGCGCACCTTGAGCAGTTGCTTGAGTGCCGAGGGGATGAACGATTGCCCGCCGAAGCCGGGGTTCACCGACATCAGCAGCACGTAGTCGATCTCGTCCAGCATCACGTCGAGCACATCGAGCGAGCTGGCCGGATTGAACACCAGGCCGACCTGGCAACCAAGCGACTTGATCAACTGCACGCTGCGGTGGACGTGGCGGCTGGCCTCGGG
>NZ_JAMQHN010000143.1 GCF_025993755.1 Thermomonas sp.
GCTGTCCAGCCGCCCGAACGCCTCGTAATGCAGACGTCATTACGTGGTGCTATGCTGGTGGCTCACCCTGCTGCGAACCCTGACATGCCTTCCGCACAACCGTCCGCTGCCAAGCGCGATACCCTGAACCTTCGGATTCGTCCCGAGGATCGAAGTCTGATCGATCGCGCCGCCCGGCTGTTGGGAAAAAGCCGGACTGATTTCATGCTCGGGGCTGCCCGCGTCGCCGCCGAGGAGGCAGTGCTGGATCAGGCCGTGATTTCCGTGGGGCACAAGGCCTATACCGCGTTCCTGGCCCGGCTCGATGCTGCACCCGAGCCGAACGAAAACCTGCGACGGACCATGCGGAGCCAGCCGCCTTGGACCCGCGATTGAATCTCGATGCACCGGAACCGCTGGCGCTGGGTCACGAACTGGAAGGTTTCGAATCAGGCGTCGAAGTGCTGGACCGCTGGTTACGTCGACAGGCTCTTCGCAATCAAGCCAGCGGTGCATCGCGAACCTTCGTTGCCTGTCGCGATGGACAAGTGATGGCCTACTACGCCTTGGCATCGAGCGCGGTCGCGGTCAATGCCGTATCAGGCCATTTTCGCCGCAACATGCCCGACCCTATCCCGGTGGTGGTTTTGGGCAGGTTGGCGGTGGATCGCTCGTTGCAGGGCAGAGGTGTCGGCCGGGCGCTGGTGCGCGACGCCGGCTTGCGGGTACTGCATGCCGCCGATGCCATCGGCATTCGCGGGCTGCTGGTGCATGCGCTATCCCATTCTGCGGCGGCATTCTATCGCCAGGTCGGATTTCGGCCCTCGCCGATTGATCAGTCGCTGCTGATGCTCACCTTGGTTGATATCAAGGCGAATCTGTGATCGCCTTGGACGGGCGATACGGTACGGATGAGTCGTGTCGCCGATCGATGAAGTCGACGCCACCCGCCGCATGAAGATCGCCATGGTCACCACCCACCCGATCCAGTATCAGGTCCCGTGGCTGCGGTTGCTCGGGCAGCGGCCCGGGATCGATCTGCACGTCTTTTTCGCGATGCTGCCCGACGCTGACCAGCAGGGGCGTGAATTCGGGGTCGCCTTCCAGTGGGACATCCCGCTGCTGGGAGGGTATGCCCATACGGTGCTGGACAACGTTGCGCAGCACCCGTCCTTGACGGCATTTGGCGGTTGCGACACGCCGGGGATTCGCGACGAGCTGAAGCGCGGCAGGTTCGATGCGGTGATCGTCAACGGCTGGGGCACAAAGTCCTGCCTGCAGGCGCTGCTGGCCTGCCGCCTGCAGGGCATCCCGTGCATCGTCCGCGGCGAGGCCAACGGCCTGCGCCCACGTGCTGCGTGGAAGCGCTTCCTGCATGCCCGCCTGCTGTCCCAGTACGCGGCCTGTCTGGCCATCGGCAGCAACAATCGGCGCTACCTGCTCGATGCCGGGGTGCCGTCGTCGCGGATCTTCGATACGCCCTACTGCATCGACAACGAGTCCTTCGCCACGGCGGCAGATCGCTGGCGCAGCGCGCCCGGCGTGACGGCACTGAAAGCGCGCTTCGGGTTGGACCTGGCGCGCGCGACCTTCCTGTTTTCCGGGAAGTTCGTCGACAAGAAGCGACCCGGTGACATCATCGCGGCACTGGCCCGCATGACGGAGGCCGATCGCGCGCGGATTCAGGTGCTGCTGGTCGGCGACGGCCCCTTGGCTGCGGACCTGCGCGCGCAGGCGGAGGGCTTGCCGGTGCATTTTTCCGGATTCCTCAACCAGTCCGAGATCACGGCCGCCTACGCGGCCGCGGACTGCCTCGTGCTTCCTTCCGACAGCGGTGAAACCTGGGGACTGGTGGTCAACGAGGCGATGGCCTGCGGCCTGCCGGCGTTGGTCAGCGACCAGGTGGGCTGCGCGATCGATCTGGTCGAACCGGGCATCACCGGTGAACGCTACCGGTGTGGCGACGTTGCGGCGCTGGCGGAACTTCTGGCGAGACTGGGCGCCGATCGCGACGGCCTGGCGCGGATGGGGCAGGCGGCACGCGAACGGGTCGTCCGCGGCTACACTTTCACGCGGGTTGTCGATGGCGCCATGGCGGCCCTGTCGCATGTCACGGAGAGTTCGCGCTGATGGCGTTGTACGTGCTGCTGGGCCTGTCCGCCCTGTTTTCCTGCGTGGCATTCGCGCGCTGGCGCTGGGGCCTCCTGCTGATGATCCTGCTGGCGGCGGTGCAGGATCCGCTGCGCAAGCTGGTGCCGGGTGCGCCGGGCTGGCTGGTGCTGGCCACCGCGCCGGTCTTCCTGGCGACCGTCGTGTCGGCGATCGCGCATACCCGCGGCTGGTGGGCCGGGTTTTCCCGGCCGTACCCGAAAATCGCCAGGGCACTGGTCCTGCTGATTCCGCTGTGCGCCCCGGCGGCGATCATCTCCCTGACCTACGGACCGGGTTCGTGGCTGTTCACGCTGTTTGGCGCATTTTCCTACTCGCTGTTGTTCCTGGCGGTGGTCGCGGGCTTCCACTATCCCCGCGACTTGCGCATGCTGCGCCGCCTGCTGGCGGTGTACTGCCTGGTGAATGCGGTGATGCTGAGCGGCGGCCTGCTCGAATACCTGAAGTGGTTCCCGGACTGGCGCATCCTCGGCACCGAGGCCCTCGGCTACACCTGGGTGCGCTGGGGGTCAGGCTACACGGTGGACATGCTCGCCGGTTTCTATCGCTCGGCCGACGTCATGGGCTGGCACGCGGCGGCGGTGTGCCTGCTGTCGCTGGTGCTGGCGCTTTCCGGCAAGGGCGCCCGGCGTTACGGCTGGCTGCTGGTCAGCGCGTTCGCGGTGGTGGCGCTGCTGCTCTGCGGCCGTCGCAAGATGGTCTACATGCTGCCGGTGTTCGCGCTCGGCTTGCTGTGGCTGTACTGGCAGGCCGGGCGCGCCGCGCGTGCGGCCACGCTGCTGGTCCTGCTGATGATCCCGCTGGGCAGTGTCCTGGTGGTCGGCGACTGGGTTTCCGAGGACTCCGCCAACATGCGCTACTACAGCGGCCAGGGACTCAAGTTCGATGCCGCCGAGAGCATCCAGGGCCAGGGCTTCAATGCGGTCTGGACGACCTTCCAGCAGTCCGGTTTCTTCGGCGGCGGCCTCGGCTTCGCCACCCCCGGCGGGCACAATCTCGCCGCCGCCAGGCCGCGCGCCTGGCAGGAGAGCGCGCCGAGCCGGATCATGTTCGAACTCGGCGTGCCGGGCACGCTGGGGTTCCTCGCCGTCATGGTGAGCCTGCTGCTGGCGATGCTGCGCGCGACGCTGGGGCAACTGCGCGCGCACACCCCGCAGGCTCCCTATGCGGCGGGCCTGATGGCGTTTTTCCTCGCCAACGTCGGCAGCCTGACCGTGTCCGGGCAGATCCTCGCCGATCCGTTCATCGCGTCCTTCCTCGGCATCCTGGTCGGCGTGGTGCTGGCGACGCCGCGCCTGCCGGAGTTGGCCCGACGGCAGGCCAGGCCGCAGGCGGCGCTGCGCGCGCAGCGGGCGGCACCCGCCTGATGCGCAAGCTGCGCGTGCACCTGGTCAGCACGGCGGCCGCCCACGCGCCCGGCAGCATGCGCGCCTACGCGGACACGCTGCTGGCCGCGCTGGCGCGGCATGCCCCCGAGGTGGAGGCGACCCTGCACGAGCTCGATCCTGCACCCGCGCAAGGCGCCCTGGCGCGCCGCTGGCAGGCGCTGGCGCTGCCCGCGCGCGCGCGCCGGCTGCGCGCCCACCCTGACCTCTGGCACGTCCTCGACGGCAGCCGGGCCTATGTGTCGGCGGGGTTGCGTGGCGCGCCGGTGGTCATCACCGCCCACGACGTCATCCCGGTCCTGCAGCAGCGCGGACGGTTTCCCGCCGCGCCGCCGATGGGCGCCGCCGCGCGCTGGCTGTGGCGGCGCAACGGGGCCGCGCTGCGGAAAGCACAAGGCGTGATCTGCGTGAGCAAGTCCACGCAGGATGACGTGGTCCGGGAGTTCGGTACCCCGATTGCATCAAGGGTCGTGCCGTTGCCGGTGCGAACCGCGCTTGCAACGGCCGTGACACGGGCCGATGCCCCGTCGCGCGAGAGCGGCGTTGTCCTGCATGTGGGCAACAACAGTTTCTACAAGAACCGCGCGCAGGTACTGCGCATCTTCGCTGCGTTGGACAGGGTGCTGGCGCGGCGACTGGTAATGGCTGGGGCCCCGCCCACCAGGGATCTGCTTGGGCTGGCGAAGGAACTGGATATCGAAGCATCGGTGGAATGGGTTGATGGCGCCAGCGACGCTCAGATTGCGCGCTTGTATGGAAGCGCCTCGGTGCTGGTGTTTCCGTCGCTGTACGAGGGGTTCGGCTGGCCGGTGTTGGAAGCGATGGCCTTCGGGCTGCCGGTGGTGTGCAGCGATGCGGGCTCGCTTCCGGAGGTCGTCGAAGGTGCAGCGCCTTGCCTGTCGCCGGAGGACCGCGACGGTTTCGTTCGCGAAGTCGAAATCCTGTTGCGCGACCCGCTGTTGCACGCCCAGCGCGCCAGGACGGGAAGGTTGCGTGCTGATGCTTTCGGCATGGAGCGCTTTGCACGCGGCATGGCGGACGCCTATCTTGCGGCGATTCCATGACACTTGATATCGACGCCGCCCGTGCCTCACGCCCGTATTCGCGCCGCGAGTACTTCGGCCGTGCGCTGTGGGCGCTGGCGACGCCGCTGTTCCGCTGCAGCCCGCGGCTCCTGTTCGGCTGGCGCAACCTGCTGCTGCGGACGTTCGGCGCCCACGTGGGCCGGGGGGTGCACGTCGATCCCAGCGCCCGGATCGAGATTCCGTGGATGCTGGAACTTGGCGACGGGGCGGCGATCGGAGCGCATGTCTGGGTCTATTGCCTCGGGCCGATCCGGATCGGTGCCCGCGCCACGGTGTCGCACCGCGCCCACCTGTGCGGTGGCAGCCACGACTACACTGACCCGGCGTTGCCCCTGCTGCGGACCGGCCTGAGCGTCGGCGAGGATGCCTGGGTGTGCAGCGACGCCTTCATCGGCCCCGGAGTGAGCGTGGGCGAGGGCGCGATCGTCGGCGCGGCGGCGGTGGCGATGCGCGACGTGTTGCCGTGGAACGTGGTGGCCGGCAATCCCGCGCGGTTCATGAAGATGCGCGATCTCAAGACGCCGGACGGGGCATGATTTCCGTCGTCATCCTGACCTTGAACGAAGCCGACAACCTGCCGCGCTGCCTGGCCAGCGTGGCGTGGTCGGACGACGTGGTGGTGCTCGATTCCGGCAGCACCGATGCCACCGTCGAAGTGGCCAAAGCGCACGGCGCGCGGGTGCTGGTGCGACCGTTCGATTCCTTTGCCGGGCAGCGGAATTACGCGATGGAGGCCGCTGGACTCCGCCATCCCTGGGTGCTGCATCTGGATGCGGATGAAGTGGTTCCCGAGGCGTTGCGCAATGAACTCCTGAAGATCGCCACTGCCTCCAGCGCAGCGTATCCCGTCTATCGCATTGCCTCGAAAATCCTGTTCATGGGGCGTTGGTTGAAGCATGCCGGCATGTACCCCGCCTACCAGGTCCGCTTCGGTCGCGCCGAGGCGCTGCGCTTCATCGATCACGGCCACGGCCAGCGCGAGGTGCAGCCGCCCGAGCAGGTGGGCACGCTGCGGAATCCGCTCGATCACCACAACTTTTCCAAAGGCGTGCTGGACTGGTTCTCGCGCCACCTGCGCTATGCCGATCGAGAGGCGCAGCTGATGCTGGCCGAGCGCGATCGGCCACTACAGCCATCCGACCTGCTCAGTCGCGACGCCACCGTGCGCCGGCGCGCACTCAAGCGCCTCGCCGGCCGTCTGCCCCTGCGCCCGTGGCTGCGGTTTGCCTATGTCTATCTCCTGCGTGGCGGCTTTATGGATGGTGCAGCAGGCCTGCGCTACGCCCGCATGCTGGCGGTCTACCAGCAGTTCATCGATTTGCGCCTGTGCGAGCTCAAACAGCATTGAGCCGGAGCGGAACGCCGCATGTGGGGATGGGCCTGATGCCGCAGCGATTTTGTTCAGGCTGCGAAAGTGCGTTATGATGTGTATACAGAAGTGAGAATATACACATGCGAACCAACATCGTCATCGACGACGCGCTGATGCGTGATGCCCTGCGGGCGACCGGCCTCAAGACCAAGCGCGAGGCGGTCGATCTCGGATTGCGCATGTTGCTGCGGGTCAAACAGCAGGAGCGCATCCGGACGTTGCGTGGCAAGGTCCGCTGGCAAGGCGACCTGGAGACACTGAGGGCCGATGCGTGATGCTGGTCGATTCCAGCGTCTGGATCGATTATTTGCGCGGCACGGAGACTCGACAGACGAATTGCCTGCACGCCGCCCTTGGGCGGGAGCCGATCGCCGTGGGCGATCTGATTCTGACCGAGGTGCTTCAGGGCATGACGACGGATCGGGACTTCGCGCAGGTCTTGCGCCTGCTTGGCAGCCTCGACGTGGTGACGATGGGCGGACACGATGTGGCGGTACAGGCAGCGCGCAACTTCCGTGCCTTGCGCGCACTGGGCATCAGTGTGCGCAAAACCATCGACTGCGTGATCGCAACCCGCTGCATCCTTGATGGCCTGACGCTGCTGCATTGCGATCGCGACTTCGAGCCGTTCGTTGCGCATCTGGGGTTGCGGTCCGTTTTTTGACGCCATGCCTTGGCTGCTGTGATGAACATCGTGCCGCCCTGAACGGATTGGGGCTCTCGGAAGCCCGGCCGCTTGCCGCACGCAAGCAGGCGTTGGGTGAATCGACAATGAAATGGATATGGAAGAAATGACCATGAAGCGTGCACTGATCACCGGCATCACCGGCCAGGACGGGGCTTATCTGGCCGAGCTGCTGCTGGCCAAGGGCTACGAGGTGCACGGCATCAAGCGCCGCGCGTCGTCGTTCAACACCGATCGCATCGATCACCTGTATCAGGACCCGCATGCGACGGACCGGCGGCTGTTCCTGCACTACGGCGACCTGACCGATGCCACCAACCTGATCCGCATCCTGCAGCAGGTGCAGCCGGACGAGGTGTACAACCTCGGCGCGCAGAGCCACGTGCAGGTGTCCTTCGAGACCCCGGAATACACCGCCAATTCCGACGCGCTGGGCACCCTGCGGCTGCTGGAGGCGATCCGCATCCTCGGGTTGGAGGGCAAGACCCGCTTCTACCAGGCCTCGACCTCGGAGCTGTACGGCAAGGTGCAGGAAATCCCGCAGAAGGAGACCACGCCGTTCTATCCGCGCTCGCCCTACGGCGTGGCCAAGCTGTACGCCTACTGGATCGTGGTCAACTACCGCGAGTCCTACGGCCTGTACGCCTGCAACGGCATCCTGTTCAACCACGAATCGCCGCTGCGCGGGGAAACCTTCGTCACCCGCAAGATCACACGCGCGCTGGCGCGGATTTCGCTGGGCCTGCAGGACTGCCTGTACCTCGGCAACCTCGACGCGCGCCGCGACTGGGGGCACGCCCGCGACTACGTGGAAGCGCAGTGGCTGATGCTGCAGCAGGATCACGCCGAGGATTTCGTCATCGCCACCGGCGAGCAGCGCTCGGTGCGCGAGTTCGTGGACCGGGCGGCGTCGGAACTCGGCATCGCGCTGGAATGGAGGGGCAGCGGTATCGACGAGCAGGGCTTCGTCGCCAGCGCGCCGGAAGGCTCGCCATTGCAGCCCGGTCAGCGCATCGTCGCGGTCGATCCCCGTTATTTCCGCCCGGCCGAAGTCGAAACGCTGTTGGGCGATCCGTCCAAGGCAAGGGACAGACTGGGCTGGCGGCCCAGCACCTCGTTCGCGGAGCTGGTGCGGGAGATGGTGGCCGGGGATCTGGCGCACGCCAGGCGCGACGCGCTGGTGAGCGAGGCCGGCTACCGCACCTACCAGCACGCGGAGTAAGGCCATGGGCACAGGGAAGAAGATCCACGTCGCCGGCCATCGCGGGCTGGTGGGCTCGGCCATCGTCCGCAGGCTGCAGGCCGCCGGTGCCGACAACCTCCTGCTGCCGGGGCGCGAGGAACTTGACCTGACGTCGCAGCAGCAGGTCGAGGACTACTTCGCCCGCGAACGTCCGGACCAGGTCTACCTTGCGGCGGCCAAGGTCGGCGGCATCCACGCCAACGACACCCGTCCGGCGGAGTTCATCCGCGACAACCTGGTGATCGAGGCCAATGTCATCCACGCGGCGTGGAAGCATGGGGTGAAGAAGTTGTGCTTCCTCGGATCGTCGTGCATCTATCCGAAGTTCGCGCCGCAGCCGATGCGCGAGGACGCGCTGCTGACCGGCGCGCTGGAGCCGACCAACGAATGGTATGCGGTCGCCAAGATCGCCGGGATCAAGCTGTGCCAGGCCTACCGCAAGCAGTACGGGTTCGATGCGATTTCGCTGATGCCGACCAACCTGTACGGTCCCGGCGACAATTTCGACCTGACCTCCTCGCACGTGCTGCCGGCGCTGATCCGGCGCTTCCACGAGGCGAAGCTGCGCGGCGACGCGGCGGTGACGATCTGGGGCACCGGCACCCCGCGCCGCGAGTTCCTGCACGTCGATGACCTGGCCGAAGCGGCCGTGTTCCTGATGGGCAGCTACAGCGATGGCGACATCGTGAACGTCGGCGTGGGCGAGGATCTGTCGATCCTCGAACTGGCGCAACGGGTTGCACGCATCGTCGGGTTCGATGGGAAAATCGACACCGATCCGACAAAGCCGGACGGCACCCCGCGCAAGCTGCTGGACGTGTCGCGCATCCACGCGCTGGGCTGGCGCGCCCGGATCGGGCTGGAGGAGGGCGTGCGCAGCACCTATGCGTGGTATCTGGAACACCAGGACGCCAGGCGCGGAGCCTGATTCGCGGCGGCGTGCGGATTTTCTTCTTCAATCGTTTCGTCGCGCCGGACCTGTCCGCGACCAGCCAGCTGCTCGCCGATCTGGCCGGGCATCTTGCCGCGCAGGGGATGGCCGTCACCCTGGTCGGATCGCGACAGCGTTATGACGACGCCGGTGCGCTGCTGCCGGAGCGCGAGCGGATCGACGGTTTCGACGTGCTGCGCGTCGGCGGCAGCCGGTTTGGCCGCGGCGCATTGGCAGGCCGTGCGCTGGATTACGCCAGCTATCTGCGCGCCGCGCGGCGCGTGCTGGACGCGCAGGTCAGCCGCGGCGACTGCGTGGTGCTGATGACCGATCCGCCGCTGCTGGGCGCGCACCTCGGACTGCGGGCCAGGCGGCGCGGCGCGCGCGTCGTCCACTGGCTGCAGGACCTGTTCCCGGAAGTCGCCGAGGTGCTGCTGGGACCGGCGGTGCGCGCGGGCAGTGGGCCGCTGCGCTGGCTGCGCGATCGCAGCCTGCGCCAGGCCGACCGCTGCGTGGCGATCTCGGGGGCGATGGCGCGCCGGCTCATCGCGCGCGGCGTGGCGCCGGAGCGGGTCGGCGTGATCGAGAACTGGACCGACGAGAACGCCGTGCAGCCGCTGGCGGCCGACGCCAACCCCTTGCGCGGCGCGTGGGGACTGCAAGGCAAGTTCGTCGTCGGCTATTCCGGCAACCTCGGGCGCGCCCACGACTGGCGCACGATGCTGGAGGTCGCCACCGGCTTGCGCGGACGGGACGACATCCGTTTCCTGCTCATCGGTGGCGGCCGTGGCCAGCAAGCCCTGGTCGCCGAGGCGCGGACGCGCGGGCTCGACAACGTCCTGCTCAAGCCCTACCAGTCGCGCGAACAGCTGGCGCACAGCCTGACCCTGCCGGACCTGCACTGGCTCAGCCTGCACCCGGCGCTGGAAGGCTGCATTTTCCCCAGTAAGTGGTACGGCATCCTCGCGGCCGGGCGGCCGGCGCTGTTCATCGGGGACCCGCAGGGCGAGATCGCGCAGCGGCTGCGCGCCGCCGACTGCGGCGCCGCGGTCGCTCCCGGCGACGTGCCCGGCGCGCGGCGCTGCATCGAGCGCCTGGCCGCCGATCCCGCGGCCGCCCGCGATTGCGGCGCGCGCGCCCGCGCCTGCCTGCCGCCGCGCGCGTCGGCGTTCGCGGCTTGGCACGGACTTCTGTCCGGGCTCGCCTCCATTCCTTCGTCGTAAGCTAACGCCATGACCACCCTCGTCACCGGCAGCGCCGGATTCATCGGTTCCCACGTCGCCATGCGCCTGCTCGAACGCGGCGAGCAGGTGGTGGGGCTCGACAACCTCAACGACTATTACGACGTCGAGTTGAAGCGGGCGCGGTTGGCGCGTTTTCTCGACCACCCGCGCTTCGCGCAGGAGTACGTCGATCTGGCCGATCGCGCCGCCGTCGAGGGGGTGTTCGCCCGCCATCGCCCGCGGCGGGTGGTGAACCTCGCCGCGCAGGCGGGGGTGCGCTATGCCGCCGAAAACCCGCACGTGTACGTGGCCAGCAACGTCACCGGATTCCTGCACGTGCTGGAAGGGTGCCGGCAGTACCGGGTCGAGCACCTGGTCTACGCCTCGACCAGTTCGGTCTATGGCGCCAACACCGCGATGCCGTTCTCCGAACATGCCCCCACCCAGCATCCGCTGACGCTGTACGCGGCGACCAAGAAAGCCAACGAGATGATGGCGCACAGCTACGCCCATCTGTACGGCATACCCTGCACGGGTCTGCGCTTCTTCACCGTGTACGGGCCCTGGGGGCGCCCGGACATGGCGCTGTTCCTGTTCACCCGGGCAATCCTCGCCGGCGAGCCGATCAGGGTGTTCAACCACGGCCACCATCGGCGCAGCTTCACCTACATCGACGACGTGGCCGAAGGCGTGGTGCGCGCGCTGGATCACGTGCCGGTGCCGGATCCGCAGTGGAACGGCGCCACGCCCGATCCGGCCAGCAGCGGAGTCGCGCCGTACCGGATCTTCAACATCGGCAATGCGCAGCCGGTGGAGTTGCTGCGCTACATCGAGATCCTCGAACAGTGCCTCGGCCGCAAGGCGCGGATGGAGCTGCTGCCGCTGCAGCCCGGCGACGTGCCCGACACCGAGGCCGACACCGGCGACCTCGAAGCCATCGTCGGCTGCGCGCCGACGGTACCGGTCGAGCAGGGGGTCGCCCGGTTCGTGCAGTGGTACCGGGAGTATTACCGGGTGTGAACGCGGGCGTTCGCGTCGTTCGGCCCCGGGCATCGACTGCCGCTGCGCGCACGGCACGCTTCCACGGGAACGGGATCCTGATCCATGGACCGGATGCCTGAGCCCGCAGGGGAGGGGCCGCTCCGCGACTGGCTCTCGGTTGCGCTGCGCTGCGGGCGGCCAGCGCCGCTGGATGCGGCGGTCACCGCCGAGGCGCTGCGGGAGGCCGCCGATCGGGAGGGTGTGGTTGCCCTTCTCGAAGCAAGGCTGCGCGCCGAAGGTGGCTGGGAGGCCTTGCCGGAGGCGCATCGCGAAGCAGTGCACACCCACGCGCGGGGTTTGGCCGCGCAATGGCTGCAGCGCGGTGAAGAGCTGCGGCAGCTGGATCACGTGCTGGCCGCGGCCGGACTGCGCGCGCTGCTGCTCAAGGGCAGTGCGCTGGCGCTGTGGCTGTATCCGCAGCCACACCTGCGCATGGGCGGCGACATCGACCTGCTGCTGGACTCCGCCGCAGCCGTGCGGCAGGCGGCGGATGCGCTGGCCGCGCATGGCTACGCCCCGGCGTTCGAGCCGGGCGACACGCATTTCGAATTGACCCTGCGCCGCAGCATCGACGGCCGCCTGCGCTCCGAGCTGGACCTGCATTCGCGCCTGCTCAATGCCGCCGTCTATGCGGACGTTTTTTCGTTCGCTGCGCTGTGGGAGAGCGGGCAGGCCCTTCCCGGGTACGGCGCATCGCTGCGCGCGCTGTCGCCCCGGCACGCGCTTGCCCACGCCTGCCTGAACCGCGCGCTCGACCTGCAAAACGGCATCCCGGATCGGCTCAAGCTGCTGTACGACCTGCGCCTGCTGGCCGCGCGCAGCACGGCGGAGGACTGGGACGCGCTGGGTGCGCTTGCCGAGGAAAACCGGATCGCCGGCATCTGCCTGCGCTCACTGGAGGACGCCGCGCGCTGGCTGGGCGCAACGCTGCCCGGCGACGTCCGCGCGCGCTTGCGGGGCCTGGCCGAACGCGAGCCGCTGGATCATCGCCGGCTCGAGGACTGGCGCTACATGCAGTGGCAGAACCTGCGTGCCTTGCCTTCGCTGGGCGCGCGCCTGCGTTGGCTGTACCAGCGCCTGCTGCCGACTCCCGGGCAACTGCACGCGCTGTACGGGGATGGGCCGCCCTGGCGGCTGCGGCTGCGGCGGCTGCGGCGCGGCGTGGCGCGCCTGCTGGGGGCGAAATCGCCGTGAACGCCGCGGGATGGCATCCTCGCCGGGGGATCCGGCCGATGAGGGAAAACCCGTGACCACCTGGCTCGTCACCGGCGGCGCCGGCTTCATCGGCGGCAACTTCGTGCTCGACGCGGTCAGGCGCGGCGTCCGTGTCGTCAACCTCGATGCGCTCACCTACGCCGGCAACCTCGCTACCCTGCGCGCGATCGAGGGCGATCCGGGCCATCGCTTCGTCCATGCCGACATCTGCGACGGCGCGCTGGTTGCCAGGCTGCTGGCCGAGCACCGCCCCGATGCCATCGTGCATCTCGCCGCGGAAAGCCACGTCGATCGTTCCATCGACGGCCCCGCGGCGTTCCTCCGGACCAACGTTGTCGGAACGCTGGCGCTGCTGGAAGCGGCGCGTGAGTACTGGACGTCGCTGGATGGCGCGGGCAAGGAGCGATTTCGCTTCCTCCACGTCTCCACCGACGAGGTGTACGGCGCGCTGGGCGAGGGCGGCAGGTTCACCGAAACCAGCCGGTACGCGCCGAACTCGCCGTATTCGGCCTCCAAGGCCGCCTCGGACCATCTGGTGCGGGCTTTCCACCACACCTACGGGCTGCCGGTGCTGACCACCCACTGCGGCAACAACTACGGTCGGTACCAGTTCCCGGAAAAGCTCATCCCACTGGTCATCGCCAGGGCGCTGGCGGGCGAACCGCTGCCGCTATATGGCGACGGCCGGCAGGTACGCGACTGGCTCCACGTCAGCGACCATTGCCGCGCCCTCCGCAGGGTGCTGGCCCGTGGCCGCGTCGGTGAAACCTACAATGTCGGCGGCAACGCGGAAAGGCAGAACATCGAGGTGGTGAAGGCGCTCTGCGCGCTGCTGGACCAGCGCCGCCCCCGCGCGGACGGCCGCCCGCACGCGTCGCAAATCACCTTCGTCCCGGACCGCCCCGGCCACGACCGCCGCTATGCGATCGACGCCGGAAAGCTGCAGCGTGAACTCGACTGGTCGCCCGCCCACACCTTCGAGCGCGGCATCACCGAGACCGTGGACTGGTACCTGGCGCACCAGGACTGGGTGCAGCGCGTGCTGGACGGCAGCTACCGCCTGGAGCGGATCGGAGTCAACGCATGAAGCGCAAGGGCATCCTCCTCGCCGGCGGCTCCGGCACGCGCCTGTACCCACTCACCCAGGCCGTCAGCAAGCAGCTGTTGCCGGTCTACGACAAGCCGATGGTCTACTACCCGCTCGGCGTGCTGATGCTTGCCGGCATCCGCGAGGTGCTGCTGATCACCACGCCACATCAGCAACCGCTGTTCCGGCGGCTGCTCGGCGACGGCAGTCAGTGGGGCATGCGCGTCGAGTACGCGGTCCAGCCCAATCCGGACGGGCTGGCGCAGGCGCTGTTGATCGGCCGCGAATTCCTTGCCGGCGCACCGTCCTGCCTCGTGCTGGGGGACAACATCTTCCACGGCCAGGGCCTGACCCGCCTGCTGCGGCGCGCCGATGCCTGCGAGCGCGGCGCCACCGTATTCGGCTACTGGGTGCGCGATCCGGAGCGCTACGGCGTGGCCGAATTCGATGCGCAAGGCAGGGTCGTCGGACTGGAGGAAAAACCGGTGCGCCCGAAGTCGAACTTCGCGGTCACCGGCCTGTACTTCCTCGATGGGCGCGCTTGCGATTTCGCCGCCGCGCTGCGACCGTCCCATCGCGGTGAACTGGAGATCACCGACCTGCTGCGCCGCTACCTGGACGCAGGCGACCTGCATCTGGAAAAACTGGGCCGCGGCTACGCCTGGCTGGACACCGGGACCCACGAATCGTTGGTGGAGGCCTCGACCTTCATCGAAACCATCCAGCTGCGACAGGGCTTGCGCGTGTGCTGCCCGGAGGAAATCGCGCTGCTCAACGGCTGGATCGATGCCGCGCGGATCCGCGCGCTGGCCGTGCCGCTGGCGAAGAACGACTACGGCCGGTATCTGCTGCGCCTGCTTGAACCGGAGCGCGGTGCGTGAAAATCATCCAGACGGACCTGCCCGATTGTCTGCTGCTGGAACAGGACGTGCATGAAGACGAGCGCGGTTTCTTCATGGAAAGCTGGAATGCCGGGCGCTTTGCCCGCCACGGCCTGCCGGATGCGTTCGTCCAGCACAACGTCTCACGTTCGCGACGCGCCGTTCTTCGCGGTCTGCACTACCAGTGGCCGGGTGCCGCGCAGGGCAAACTGGTCGAGGTGCTCGAGGGCGAAATCTTCGACGTCGCCGTGGACCTCAGGAGGGGGTCGCCCGGTTTCGGACGGCACCTGGCCGTGCGGCTCCGCGCAGGCGGCGGGCGCCAGCTCTGGATACCGGAAGGTTTTGCCCATGGATTCCTGACGCTCGGCGAGTTCGCCTTGGTCAGCTACCTGTGCACCGCGCCCTACGATGCGGCGAGCGATCGGGCATTGCGCTGGAACGATGCGCGGCTGGCGATCGACTGGCCGCTGCGCGAGGTCAATCTGTCGGCGAGGGATGCAGCAGCACCGCTGCTGGACGACGTGCCAGAAGGCGACCTGCCGGTCTGGCGGCCATGAAGCTGCTGCTTCTCGGAGGCAATGGACAGGTCGGACGCGCGCTGCGAAAAAGCCTGCTGCCGCTGGGCGAGCTCGTCGTTGCCACCCGCGATGGCGACGGCGCCGACCTGGCCGTGGATTTCCTGCGCCCGGAGACGCTGGGCGAGCGCGTGCGTGCGGTTGCGCCCGAGGTGGTGGTGAATGCCGCTGCGTACACCGACGTGGATCGGGCGGAAACCGAACGCGACGCGGCGTTCGCCGTGAATGCCGCCGCGCCGGGAAACCTGGCTCGCGCCTGTGCCGGAATCGGCGCGCTATTGCTGCACTATTCGACGGACTACGTGTTCGACGGCAACAGCGATTGTCCCTACCTCGAAGACGACCAGCCGGCCCCCCTGAACGTGTACGGCGCCAGCAAGCTGGCGGGCGAGCAGGCCATCCGCGCCAGCGGCGCGCGCCACGCCATTCTTCGCACCTCGTGGGTCTATTCGGCGCATGGCGGAAACTTTCTGGAAACGATGCTGCGGCTTGCGGCCGGACGCGATACCTTGCGCGTGGTCGCAGACCAGTTCGGCGCTCCCACGCCGGCCGAATGGCTCGCCGACGCGACGGTGCGAATCCTCGATCGCGGCGTCGGCGGGTCCGGCATCTGGCATCTGGCCGCATCCGGGCGCACCAGCTGGCATGGCTTTGCCGAGGCGATCATGCAGGAAGCCTGCCAGCGCGGGCTGTTGGCGCGCGGCCCGCGGGTGGAGGCCATCGCCACCAGCGAGCGCCCCACGCCAGCGCGTCGCCCGCTGCATTCGCTGCTGGACACGGCGAAATTACGCCGCGATTTCGGCATCGTTCCGCCCGACTGGCGTACCGGAGTGGCGACGACGTTGCAGCAGTTGGCCGCTTCCTGCACCTTCGACTGATCCCCGCACCGGTCCAGCGAGCCACCGCCGCAGGGGTCAAGCGCCTGCCGGATCGCCCGAGGCGGTGGCGCTTGCTGGTGGCCAAAGGCGAAACCGCCTGGCGTCCTCGGGCTGCGCACCGCCGGCAGCCCAGCGATAGAACGACTCGAGCGCCTCGATCGGGCGGTGATCATCAAACAGCCGATGCTTGCCTGCGGCGATGCGCTGTCCCACGTTTTCCCGCCAGCCGTGATCCCGGCCGAGGCGCACCGCGATGTGGACGTATTCTTCGACGGTGTTGGCGATGGTGTCCTCGACCCCGATTTGCCTGAGCATCCCGTACGTCTGCCGCCCGCGCATGAATGTGCCGGGCAAGGTGACGATCGGCAGCCCGCAGGCCAGCGCATCGTAGGAGGTCTGGCCCCCGGACCAGCCGATGGTGTCGAGCATCACGTCGCAACAGCGCATCATGGCGTGGAAATGGTCGAGGTCGCATTGCGGCAGGAAGCGGAGGTGCCGATCGGGGTCCAGGCCGATGGCGTGGAAGCTTGCGGCGATGCGCGCGCGGAACGTGCGTGTCCACGCGGGAAGGTCGCCTTCCATGAAGACGAACAGGGCGTCCTCGACTTCGCGCGCGATCTGCGCATACAGGCCGTCATGGCAGGGCAGGTACTTGAACAGCGATTGCGGGGACAGGTAGACCGTGGCCCGCGCCGGGATGCCGAGTGCTTCGCGCGAGGCTGCCGCCGTGGTTGGCGGAATCGCCGGCAGCGCAGTGCCCAGGCCCGGCAGGGTGATCAGGCGTTCTGTGTAGTGCGCCTGGGCGTTGTCCGGCTCCATGGCCTCGGCGCTCAGGAAATAGTCGATGCTGGGCAGTCCGGTACTGACCGGGTGGCCCCATGCCACGCATTGCACCGGCGCCAGCCGCATGGCGGCGAGCGGCAACGAGGTGGCATCCATTCCGACCGACAGATACACCAGAATATCCAGGTCGGCGCCGCGGATGGCGCTGGCGATGGCTGCAAAGTCGCCGGCGGCAGGATGGCATACGTCGACACGCGCGCCGAGAAAACGGCTCATTGCGTCCTCGTTGGGCGCAAGCGGGAACAGATGGGATTCGATTTCGTGACTACCGGCCGCGCTGATCCAACTGCCGAAGTGGCGGGTGATCGTATGGTGGGTGACATGCAAACTGGCGAAGCCAACGCGGATCGCGGAACCGCGTGATCGCAGTGCGAGCGGTTGGCAATAGTCGGGATAGCGGGCTGCAACCACCTCGCTGACGAAGCGCCCGTACTCGCGCACGATGTCGAATGCGGGCTTTCCGCCATAGCCGAGGTAGAAAAGCGGCTGCAGTCCGTCGAAGAACGCGGCCCGAGCCTCCGGGCTGGCGCGCGCGGCGGCTCGTCGCAGCGCTGCGACGCCCCGGCGCAACCGGGCATGCGCGCGATCCAGGTCGGCTTGCGATGCCGGCACCGGCGGCAGCAGAAGGCGGGCGCGGACGCGCAGACCGGCATCGCCTTCCCCCGTCGCCCCGGCGCGCAGGACCGCCGAGGCCGCTGCCGGACGAGTGAGGTCGAGCAGTGCGCTTGCCCATTCGACCCGTGCCGTGGCGTCGCAGGTTCCCTGTGCCGCCGCCTGTTCGGCAATCTCGGCTGCGCGCTCGTCTTCGCCACAGTGGCGCAAGGCCTCGAACCAGCAGGACAGGAAGCGGGCGGATCGGGCTTCGGCGGGGGGCGCCTTCTCGAAAGCGTCGGCGGCGGCGCGCCAATCTCCGTCAGCCGCCAGCGCGGCGGCGGCAGCGCATTGCGCGCGCCCTTCGTCCCCGGCCCGCGCAAGCGCGAATGCGAGGTTCCGGAAATCGGCCGGCTTCCCATGGAAGCTTGCCTGCTCATCGTCCAATGCTGCTGCGACCGCTTGCCAGCGCTCGCGCAGCGCGTCCCCGCAAAGTTCGCGCCACGTTCGTTCGTGGCCGTCAAGGAGCGCCGTTGGCGCGCCCGCTGTGGCACCCTCGTCCCGGTAGATCGCGGCCGGATCGTGACCGAGGCCGCGCAACCCGTCGCCGATGGCGTGCAGCAGGGCAAGCTCGGTGATCGGGCAGCGCAACGCATGGCGCCAGTGCGACAGCGCCGATCCGGCGTCACCGGACTGGAGACACGCCAGGCCCGCGTGGTATGCGGTGTCTGCCTCGCCGGCGATTGCGTTGGGCTGCGGCTCGTCAAGCGCAGGCGGCCGCTGCCGGCTGGCTTTCAGGTCAAGTTGGCGAAGGGCGGCCAGGAAGCGGTAATAGTCCATGGGGAGTGGGTCGGCGGACAGGGGCCACGGATACGAGCGGAACTCGCCCGGCGGAGTGGTTCTCGGGCAAGATGAGGACGGCACCGGGTAAGGAAACGATGATCGAACGCGCGCACTATCCTAGGGTATTTCCGCTCCAACGACGCCGGGGCGACTGCGCGACCCCCGGCATGCGGGCCTGAAGCATGGCGGCGATTGCCGGGATCCTGCGGTTCGCTGACGGTCCTCCGGTGGACCGCGAGGCCCGCGGTCTGCTCGAACGGATGCGGCACCGCGCTCCGGACGGGAGCGGGATGTACGACGCGCCGGGGCTGTCGCTGGGGCACGGTGCCGTGCATGTGACCCCGGAATCGCTCCACGAACGCCAGCCGATCGTCCTGGACGATCGCTGGGTGGTGGCCGTGGACGGTCGCGTGGACAATTCCGACGAACTCGCGCGCGCGCTCGGGCTGGATCCGGCCAGCCGCGGTGGCATCACCGATGCGGGCCTGTTCGCACTCGCGTGGCGGCGCTGGCGGGAACAGTTCTGGCGCCACCTGCGCGGAGACTTCGCGCTGGCCGCCTGGGACGGTCGCGAGCGCCGGTTGACGCTGCTTCGCGATCCGGTGGGCGCGCGGCCGCTGTACGTCGCGCACACCGACCGGCTGTTTGCCTTTGCCTCCGAACCGGAAGCACTGCTGGACGTCCCCGGCGTCAGTCGCGCGTGCGACGACGAGGGGCTGGCTTACCTGTTGGCCGAC
>NZ_JAMQHN010000144.1 GCF_025993755.1 Thermomonas sp.
AGCCGATGCGCACGCTGACGCCGTTGGCGCCGGCCGCGGTCGTGACCTGCGCCGCGGTCTTGCGCACATAGCCGGGCGTCTCCGCATTGGCGACGTTCGATGCCACGAGCGACAGCGCGGATTGCGTGATCCGCAATCCTGCCGTCGATGTCGCTAGCGCCTGGGAAAGACTCATCTGGCGTCCTCAGCCGTTACGCACGCCGCGCTCCATGTCACCGCAGCATGTTCAGGAGGTCCTGCACCATCTGGTTCGCCGTGGTGATGACGCGGGTGTTCGAGGAATAGGCCTGCTGGGTGATGATGAGCTTGGTGAACTCGTCGGCGATGTCGGTGTTGGAGCCCTCCAGCGAGGAGCCGACGATCTTGCCCGACGCGCCGTAGGTCGGCGTGCCTGATTCGTCGGTCACCTCGAAGGCGCCACCGTCGATGCGCTTGAGGAAATTCGCGCCGTTGAAATCCGCAAGCGTGATCTCGGCGAGGTCGATGGTGCGGCCGTTCGAGTAGCTGCCGACGATGCGGCCCTTGTCGCTGACCGACACCGTCTGCAACTCGCCCGCCGCGTAGCCGTTCTGGGTCAGCAGATTGACCTTCACCGCGCCGTTGGCGTCGGAGAATTGCGTGACGCCGCCCGATCCGTGCACGAGCTGGATGTTGCCGAGCGCCACGCCGTCGACGGTGACGTTGTTGAGCGCGAGCGTGGCCACCAGCGGGTCCATCTGCCCGTTGGCGCCGAAGGTGTAGTTCACCCCCGCATTCTGCCAGGCGACGTCGGTGCCGCTGGCGTTGGAATTGACCTGGTAGAACATGTTCCAGGTGTCGGTGCCGCCGCTGGCGGCGCTGTCGACCTTGGCCCAGCGGATCTGGATGTTCACCGGCGAGCCCGATACGTCATAGGCGGTGATCGCACCGCCGCCGACCGAATTCTCGACGAAGGTGGTCAGGTCGATGGCGCGCACCGTGCCGTCCGACGACAGGCCGGTCAGCGTGCTGATGCCGAAATTCTGCGCGCTGGCCGTGCCGCCGATCGTGATCGTGTCGGTGAAATTGGCGGCGGTGACGGTGATATTGCCGTTGGCGGTATTGACCGTGGCGGTGCCCTGCGCGGGCGGGAGCGCGGCGAGACGCGCGCTCAATTCGGCAAGCGTCGAGACTTCCGGCGGAACGGCCGCCCCGTTGGTGCCGAACGTCACCGTGAACGGCGTGCCGCCGATGTCGATGACGAGCGTCTGGCCCTGCGACACGATGTTCTGCGTCAACAGATTGGTGGCGTTGGTCGTACCGATATCAAGGCCGAGCTCGGTCATCAGCGCGGGCGGCGGCGAACCGCCGATGACGATATTGGTGTCGGCGTCGCCGCCGGTCAGGACCAGCCGCCCGCTGCCGTCGATCGTCGCCGCGACCGGGATCGCCGGCGCGGTCGCCAACGCCGCGTTGATGGCGTTCATCACCGTCGCCGGATCGTCGCCGGCGGTCAGCGTGACGCTGCGGCCGTTGACCGTGAACGTGCCGCCATTGGCGAGGTTCGCCGGCAACGCGGCGCTGCCGGTCGCGACCGCCACCGCGTCAGCCAGGATATTGGCGCCGAAGCCGGTGATCGTGGCCGGCTGCGGCGCGATGGCGAGCGGATTGGCGGCGAACGACGCCGGATTGAGAAGCTCCGATCCCGGCACGTTGGAATCGTAATGCGCCGTGTTCGGCACGCGCGCCAGGTTGGCGCGATAGTCCACCTGGGTCGTGGCCTGCGCCGGCAGGAAGTCGTTCTGGAATTGCAGAAGCTGCGGCACGCTGCCGACGAGGTTGCCGGTCGTCGAATCCACCGGGATGCCCATCAGGTAATAGCCGGCGCCGTTGACCAGATAGCCGTTCTTGTCCACCTGGAAGTCGCCGCGGCGGGTGTAGTTCTCGATACCGGCGAAGACCGGGTTGTTGTCCACGAAGTTGTCGGGCTTCTGCACCACGAAGAAGCCGTCGCCGTTGATCGCCATGAAGGTGCCGATCGAGGCGCTCTGGATGTCGCCCTGCACGGTGTTGGTGGCGCGCGAATTGGCGACCACCGAGCCGGCGAGTTGCTTGGAGGGGACGTTGTCGGGGATCAGGTCGACGAAGCTCGTGTCCATGCGCTTGAACCCGGTCGTCTGCGAATTGGCGATGTTGCCGGACACGTTTTCGAGCGCGAAGGATTGCGCGCGCATGCCGGTGACGGCGGTGGTGAGAGCGCCGAAGATACCCATTACATTCCTCCAGAACGGACCCCGGGCGCGGCCAGCCCGGAAAAGCCAAGGCCGCAGGTTCCCGCCCTGCGCAGCAAGCCGCGTGCCATAAAATTTCATAAGAAAAATCAATATGATAAGAGCAAGGACGGGCCCGAATGGAGGCCGCCGCCGGCGACAAAATGCCTAAAGCCCGGCAGCTTTTGCCGGGTCGCGCGCGGCACCCGCGGCGGGCGGCGGCCCTCTCCTTTCCGGCGATTTGCCCGCCCGCGAAACCTGTGACTAGTGTCTGCCGGGACCGGAACAGGATCGACGATGCGTTTTGAAGGCACCAAGAACTATGTGGCCACCGACGACCTCAAGGTGGCGGTGAATGCGGCGGTGGCGCTGGAGCGGC